>DASYSA010000689.1:0-12234 GCA_036003885.1 Blastocatellia bacterium
ACGCGGATCGGCAGTGAGTTCATGCCGGACCTGGATGAGGGAGACGTGATGTATATGCCGGTCACCGATCCGAGGATCTCGGCGAACGAAGCTCTGAGAGTAATGCAACGGCAAGATGAAATCATCAAAACCTTCCCGGAGGTCGAGTGGGTTGCAGGAAAGGCGGGCCGCGCAGACACGTCAACAGACCCCGCCCCGATCAACATGAATGAAACCATCATTCATCTCAAACCGCGCGATAACTGGCAGGTGGGAATGACTCGTGACAGGTTGGTTGATGAGATGAGCGAAAAGCTCCGGATGCCGGGAGTCACCAACATCTGGACGCAGCCCATCAAGAACCGGATCGAAATGCTTTCAACAGGTATACGAACGCAGGTCGGAGTCAAGATATACGGCAGCGACCTTAATGAACTCGAACAGCACTCGCGCGAAGTCGCCTCCGTGCTCACCGCTATTCCCGGCGCGAAGGATGTGTACCCGGAACAGATCACTGGCGCGCCTTACATCGATATTCAAGCAGACCGACAAGCAGCCGCACGCTACGGTATTGATGTCGAAACAATTCAGAACGTAATTAACAACGGTATCGGAGAGAACAATCTCACTGTGACAATCGAGGGGCGCAAGCGATTCCCCGTACGCGTTCGATACGCGCCTGAGTTCCGCACAACACCGGAGTCCTTAGGCCGATTGCTTGTGTCTCCTCCCAACGGAATGCAGATACCGCTTGCACAGGTCGCCAGCATTCGCACGAGCACTGGGCCGACGATGATCTCAAGTGAAAACGGACTGCTGCGCGGCACCGTGACACTTAACGTTCGCGGTCGCGATATAGGCAGCTTCATCGAAGAGGCAAAACGTGTATTGAGCGAACGAGTACACCTGCCGGCCGGCTATTACGTTGAGTGGAGCGGCGAGTTTGAGAATCAGCAGCGCGCGCGTGCGCGACTGCAACTGGTGCTTCCGATAGTGCTCGTTGTCATCTTTGTGATGCTCTATCTCACGTATCACTCGATCATAGAAGCAGCGCACGTTCTGATGGCAGTGCCGTTCGCGCTCACGGGCGGGGTCTACCTGCTATATGCGTTTGGCTACAACTTTTCGGTAGCGGTGTGGGTCGGTTTCATAGCGCTGTTCGGCACGGCGGTTCAGACGGGCGTAGTCATGGTCATCTATCTCAATGAGGCGGTAGCGCGCAAGAAACTTGAAGTTGGCGGGCACCTATCGTTGCAGCAACTCAAGGAAGCCGTAATGGAAGGCGCAGTGTTGAGGCTGCGTCCAAAGGTGATGACTGTTTCAACAGTGGTTGCCGGGCTCTTGCCGATTATGTGGAGTACAAGCTCGGGCGCAGAGGTGATGAAGCCGCTTGCGACGCCCGTCCTTGGGGGTATGGTTTCGTCGCTGGTGCATGTGCTGATCGTAACGCCGGTGATCTTCTTCTGGCTGCACGAGCGCCAGCTCAGGCGTCAGGCTGCCAGCGAGTCGCACGCTTTAGACGATCTGGAGACGGAAAGTAAGTTATGACCAGGAATTCAGTGACATTGATTGTGATGGACAAGAATGGCGTGCTGAATCCCACCCACGGCAGTGGGTGGATTGTTCAGGCCCTGCCTACTCACGCCGACTGCATTGATGTCTTTAAACGGTAGGACGGTAGCTGCTTCCACCCGTGTAGGCTAAGTATGAACGATCCACCCACTGCCGTGGGTGGGATTCGATGAGCACATGTATCGGTTCAAAGTGACTGACGACATTGCTAAGAGGTTCAGAATGGCAACAAGAATTCATTTGAAGATTATCGCAGGCGTGGTGCTGCTCGCTTCCTCGGCCAGGTATGCGCTACCGCAATCAGCGAGCGAACATAGGCCAATTGAAGTCTCGTCACAGGCCGGGGCAGCCCCTGCTCCATCAGAGAAGGCGAGCGAACAGGAGATGGCAGGATTGGTCAAACTGCCCGGCACGCCAGCACAGCCGTCTGTCCCAACTCAAACGCCTTCAGCCTACTCGCGGTTCGTTGAGCCCACGAACGGGCTCACAGAGAACGAAATCGTTCGCTATGCGCTTGCTCACAACGGCGATCTCTTAGCCGCGCGTCAGATGATCGCGGAGGCGCGCGGGCGACTCAGGCAGGCAGGCTTTCGCACAAATCCAATGGTCGACGGCGGCTACCAGCATGGGATCACGTCGAACGATAACAACCTAAATCTAAGCGCGGAACTCCCACTCGAACTCGGCGGCCGCCGCGATGCGCGGGTTGCTGTTGCTCAGCGGGAGATTGAACTGAGAGAAGCTGAGGTTGCTGATTTTGAACGCAAGCTTGCGGCCGATGTCCGAATGAAGTGCGTGAATGTGACAGCGGCGGCGCGCAACCTCAAATTCACCGAAGACCTCCTACGGCTCACTCGCGATTCCCATCGCCTGGTTCAAGCTCGAGTAAATCGCGGGAAGAGCGCCCCGCTCGAGCAGAACCTTGTCTTCGTGGAAGTGAATCGCGTTGACACGATGCGCATCAACTTCGAGGGCAAGGCCGAAGTGGCGCTGCTCGAATTGAGAAAGGTAATCGGCATGCCCCCGGGCGAGCCTCTGCAGTTGAAGGGTGAGTTTGACATCAATCGACAGCCGCAGCCGCAGAGCGACGCGAGTCGCACTGCGCTCGCGTCGCGTCCCGACCTTGTGGCTGCGCGCGCTGCTGAAAACCTCGCCCTCGCGCAGATCGAGCAATCGCGCACCGAAGGCAAAGTTGATGCAAGCATCTTCGCAAGCTATACGAGGCAAAACATGGGGTTCGGTGTGCGCGGCATCAACGACACAGGGGCGCTTGCGCCTGTGCAGGGCGTCTTCCACTACGTTGGTGTCGGCATAAAGCTGTCCCTGCCGGTGAGAAACAAGAATCAGGGCAACATAGAAGCCGCGCAAGCTCAACTCGAGGCGGCACGCAATAGACGTGAGTTCGCACAGAATGTCGTGCTCAATGAAGTCGCCTCGGCATACGCTCGGTTCCTGCGGGCTCGTGAGGCGCTCGGGGTCTACCGCGATGCCGTACACAATCAGGCGGAGCGGAACCTCGATGTAATCCGACAGACCTACGAGGTCGGCCAGAGATCGCTGATCGACTACGTCGCGGAGCAGCGACGCTTCATAGATATTGAGACCGGCTACACGGACGTGCTCAAAGAGTACTTCGATTCTCTTGTCGAAATCGAGCGTGCGGCGCCTTCGCCTGTTCCTACGACGTGAGCGAGAGGACACTGGAGAGAGAAAGATGGCTGAGCAAAGAAAAACGGATCACCGAATAGTCAAACGATGGATTGTGGTCATCGGGTTCGGGCTCGTGGTCGCGACCGTCGCCCTCGCACTCTTGTTTGGTCGCGGATCGAGCAACGAAGAGGGCCGCCCGGTTCCCGAACCGTCGGGAGCGCCAGTTCTCGCACCGTCGAATGAAGCTGCAGCCGGAACGCGGCCTCAACCAGGCGAGATCACCATCACCCTGTCATCCGACAGGATTGACAGTGCGCAGATTAAGACCGAAGTGGCGACCCGGCAGGCGAACACGAGTGCGACGGATGCAGGTGGTATGCGGACCACAGGAATCGTGCAATCGAATGCGTATAAGGAAACGCCGGTCTTCCCTGTTGCAGGCGGGGTCGTGAGAGAGGTCAACGCGCAGCTTGGCGACCGGGTAAGGCGCGATCAGCCGCTCGCGGTATTGTTCAGCACGGAACTCGCTGATGCCGAGGGAGAGTATCTGAAGAAGTTAGCTGAGCTTGAAGAGCATCACAAGCATCATCAGCGTGCGACCGAACTGGTGGAAATAGGTGCGATCAGTCGAGAGGAGTTTGAGCAGGCGACTTCAAACTTCAAAACGGCGCAGGCAAATGTTTCGCCTATGCGCGAGCGACTGACACTGCTGGGTGTTACTCCTCAACAGCTGGAGGCGCTTCGATCTACCAGTCAGGTGAAGTCTCTCATTTCAGTGACTGCACCTGCTTCGGGCACGATCATCAATCGAGCGGTTAACACCGGAGAGGTCGTCGATAAGGGCAAAGAGTTGTTTCGCGTTGCTGACCTTTCGACCGTGTGGGTGATAGGCCAGATATACGAGATCGACTTCACAAAAGCGCTTATCGGGACACATGCTGCGATAACAACGACCGCATATCCAGGCCGTACCTTCTCCGGCGTGGTGTCTTACATAGACCCGCGCGTTGACCCGAACACACGAACGGCGCAGGTACGAATCGAGGTCGCAAATCCAGGTGAGATGCTCAAGCTCGGAATGTTTCTTGACGTCAGCTTCGGAGGCGCCGCCATAACAACGTCGGGCGGCAGGCCTGTCGTACTTGTCCCCCGTTCGGCGGTGCAAACCATTGGCGCCAAACAAGTCGTATTCGTAGCCTCTGAGCAGCAGGGGGTGTTTATTCAGCGTGAGGTTACAGCAGGGCCCGAGACAAATGACCTTGTGCCGATCTACAGCGGTCTGAAGGATGGTGAGCGAGTTGTCACAGTTGGCAGCTTCCTCCTGAGTGCCGAGAGTCTCAAGCTCAACCCTACACAATCGACTGGAACAAATACTCAACCCTCAACGCAACCTCGTTCAGGTGTAGTGCCAGCACAGGAAACGTCGCCCCGAGGACCAGGCGAGCCTGCGATCCAGACTGCCAGGGTCGTGCTGTCCAAAGATGGGTATAAGCCGGCTAGCATTACGGTGCGAAGAGATATTCTCGTCAGGCTGACGTTCGTGCGCCAGATCGAGGAGACCTGCGGGACTGAGATTAGCATTCCCGAATACAACATCAAACGTGAACTCCCACTGAATGAACCTGTAGTCGTGGAGTTCACGCCCACCAGAGTAGGAGAGATCATCTTTGTTTGTGGGATGAATATGCTTCGCGGAAAGATAGTGGTGAAATGAAAAAAGCCATGACAATTCGAGTCCTCGTCATTGGCGAGATGATGGACGACTGCGAAGTGCTGGTAGGGTTATGAGATGTGAGTGTCGTCCCATTGGATCCTGGGATAGAGGAGTGTTTTCCGGGACGTTGAGGGGCAGCAGCCAATCGGGTATACTGACGCAGTGATTTCGGGTCGAAACCCACTCCTACGACCGATTGCTTTGGGGCTTCCGATATGTTTTATGTGGCTGTTCGCCGTCTGCGTAGCTAACTGCTCGACTCATCGGGAGTCAAAAGAGCTGTGTATGGCTTTCGGATCGGAGTCTCGTCTCTCAAATGAACATGAATCTGATTGTTGTCCGGTTACGGCAACGCCGCTCAGTGCTTTGCCCGACCGCCGCTTGTCGTCTCCGCAAGTACGAGGGACGCAACAAGTGCCAACCGCTCCCCCCGTTCAGGCAATCGCTTTCGTGGTCCCTTGCCACGCTCAGACTTCAATTTCGAATACCGGTACTGGCCCGCCTATTGAGCAGTTGTTTTCACTCCGTATCTAAACCTCACCGTTGAATAGTTAATGCTGAATCTCTGCTCCTCTTTGGGAGTACGTGTCGTGCTCGTCACATTCCAGGAGACTATTCGGATGAAACGATTCTTATTAGGCATCACGCTCACAGCGGTCTTCTTCTCCTCGGCAGCCGCGCAATCCTCATCGGTCGTCAGGCTGGAGGGCCAGGTGGTTTGCTGCGAAGACTGCTGGGCAAAAGCAGACCGCAAAACCACGCGTTATGGTACTCGCGCTGACCTCGAGCAGGCAGCGCAGTGTGTGGGGAAAGGGGACCCCACACTGCTCGCCGTCGCGAATAGCGAGGGCGGGTTCACTATGTACCAACTGGAGGTTGGCAAGTTCAAACGACCAGGCAAGAACTGGCTTGAATTTGTCGGCAAGCGTCTTGAGGTGACAGGCTCGGTAGGGAAAAGAAAGAACGCGAAATACGTAAAGATCGACACCCTCTCGGTTCTGGCTGAGCCGATTGCGGCGAGTGAACCAGAAGTCAACGTCATCGGTAGAGAGGCCGAGCTTGCATTGAAGGATTTGTCCGGCGTCGAACAACGCCTCAGCGGATATCGGGGGCGCATCATCGTCTTGAACTTCTGGGCTACCTACTGCGTGCCCTGCCGCAAGGAGATGCCCGACCTCGCTGCGATCCAAAACGAGTTCGCCTCGTTGGGGGTGCAGGTCATCGGCGCAGCAGCCGATGCCTTAGAAGACAAGCAAAAGGTGATGCAGTTCATACGGCAAACCAAACTCAACTTCCCGGTCTGGTTGGGCGCCTCAGCCGGTGACATGCAGAGGGTCGGACTTGGCTCCACGCTGCCGGGTACGGTTGTCATCGGCCGCGACCTGAAGATCGTTACGACTGTTAAGGGTGTCATTAAGCCCGCGGAACTGAAGAAGCACCTGGAGAGCCTGCTGGCGAAGCCTGAAAAGGATGCAGGGCCGGAACTTGTTGCTTTGAACAAGACCCCCGCGAGGGTTTCGAGCGTTCCCAGTTGACCGCTCTGACCTGGCGAGGGCCGCGCCGTGAGCGGGGCAGCAAATGAGTCGCGTGATAAGTGGACGTTCGGCATACGGGCTTTGAGCAATCAGATCCCGCGCGCCAGTTTGCGAACGACCTTAACCTATCGCATTCATTCACGTCTTTCATTAGGCGTAGAGTACAATCCGCGAGCAGATGACGTGGGATTCTTAGCCAATCTTGTGGCCATGACTGAGACCGGGAAACGACCCGCTTTGATTTTCGGCACAAGCTCTGATCGAATAGGCACTCCGAGCGGCAGGTCGATCTACGCAACGGTAAGCAAGGATCTGTCTGGTGCCGTCAAGCTCCCGATTGCTACATACGTCGGAGTGGCTTATGGCACTTATGAAGACCGATTCCTCCCCATAGCGGGATTGACCGTGAACTGGAGAAAGAACCTCTCGTCTCTGGTTATCTTCGATGGGGTAAAAGTTCACCCGACGTTCACCTATGCATTAGGCAGACGGCACGTTCTTACATTCCTGCTCGCCCAAAGCAAGAACCCGGGTGTGAGCTACAGCATCTCCTTTTGAGCGGACGAACGATCACCTGTTTACATATCGCACCCGAACCGATTAAAGTGTCTGCCGAGCGGTCACGTCAAAAGCGTCTGAGGTGGAACCGTCCCATGCAAATGCCAAGTACCATCGGCGACCTGAAGAACAGCGAATTTAATGAGCAACGGATCCGCGCGCGCTCAATAAAGGATGAGTTACGCGAAAACCTGATTCAAAGACTCGATCGAGGTCAAGCCATCTTTCCGGGCATTGTCGGATATGACGACTCCGTGATACCCCAGATCGTCAATGCCATCCTGTCCCGCCATAACTTCATTCTGCTGGGACTGCGCGGACAGGCCAAGAGCCGGATCCTCCGCGAGCTCGCCGGCCTGCTCGACGAACGCATACCAGCCATCGAGGGCTGCGAGATAAACGACAATCCATACGCTCCGATATGCAAGCCCTGCAGGCAGCGAGTGAATGCTCTGGGTGACGGCACTCCCGTCACCTTCATCGCGCGGGCGGCCAGGTACGTCGAGAAGCTTGCGACTCCGGACGTTACCATTGCCGATCTTATCGGCGACCTGGATCCAATCAAGGCCGCGAGGGGTGGCCACATTCTGTCGGACGAGTTGACAATTCACTACGGGTTGCTCCCGAGAGCAAATCGAGGAGTCTTCGCCATCAACGAGCTGCCCGACCTGGCGAGCAAGGTTCAGGTTGGACTGTTCAACATTATGCAGGAGGGCGACGTCCAGATTAAGGGTTATCCGATTCGTATGCCGCTCGATGTATTGCTGGTCTTCTCAGCCAATCCCGAGGATTATACGGCTCGCGGAAAGATTATCACTCCCCTGAAGGATCGGATCGGCTCGGAGGTCATCACTCACTATCCGGCAACCATCGAGGAGGGTGTTGAGATAACCAGACAGGAGGCCTGGCTGAGCCGCGGCGGGCAGAATGCGTCCGTTCCCGAGTTCATAATGCGCACCGTCGAACAGATAGCGTTTGAAGCCCGCAGTGATCAGAGAGTGGACAGACGCTCAGGGGTCAGCCAGCGCCTTCCGATCTCGGTCGTCGAGAACGTGATGTCAAATGCCGAACGCAGGAAGCTGCTGACTGGGGAGAAGGCCATCGTGCCGCGCATCAGCGATCTGTACGCCGCCATACCGTCAATTACCGGGAAACTCGAACTTGAGTACGAAGGCGAGCAAAAGGGAGCGGCGGCCGTCGCGCGCGATTTGGTAAAAGCCGCGGTAGGCAAGACGTTTGAAGCCTATTGCGGACACCTCGACTGCTCAGAGGTCATAAACTGGTTTGATAGCGGCGGCACACTGCGTGTGGGCGACACCGAGAGCGCGGAGATCTGTTTGACGGGTTTTCGCCAGGTCAGTGGCCTGCTCAGTATCGCCTCTCAATCGGGACTGGTCGAGGGGACCAGCCCAGGCCTGGCCGTCGCCGTCTGTGAGCTGATTCTGGAAGGCCTTCACGCTCATAAGAAGATCAGCCGAAGCGACGAGCGGGGTTATGCGGCGGCCAAACCGGAGGCTCGCAACTACGGATATGAGAGTTTCAGCCGCTCGCGCAGGGTGAACTGACAATCGGACAGAGAGACGGCAAAGCGCACCTCCTCGAATGTTCCGGGTGTTCGCCGGAGTTCCGGACTGTCCGTGACGTTGTCGGCTGAAGAAGGAGCACATGATGGGTATTGCCTGGCATGCACCTTATGAACTGTTGAAACCGGAGACTCGCGATTTTGCTCGGGCCGTCCACTCTCTGATGGAAGAGCTGGAAGCGATAGATTGGTATGGGCAGCGCGTGGATGTTACTGACGATGACGAGTTGCGTCGCATCCTCGAGCACAACCGCGATGAGGAGAAGGAGCACGCGGCAATGGTGCTCGAATGGATTCGACGCCGGGATCCGAAGTTCGATGAGCACTTGAGAACCTACCTGTTCTCGTCGGGCGATATCTTATTGGTGGAGGAGCGCTCAGCAGCTCTGCCTCGGTCGCAGGAAGCAGGTCCAGAGACGCCGCAGCCAGCCGACTCGCCCGCCGACAACGGCGGAGATGCGAGGCCGAGTCTGACCGTAGGGAGCCTCAGGCCCAGAAAGAAGTAAGAAATGCGAAATGCGAAATTCGAAATGCGGAATTTCGCATTTCGAATTTCGCATTTCGCATTTCCTCTCATGCCATTCGCAAAATACTCAAAATGGACCGGCGTTGATGGAGAGTCGCTCAGCCTCGAAGAGTTGCTCGACCGCCTGGCCGACTTCCTGCTGCAGAGCGGCTTCGAGAGCTCGTACCCCGACGACTGGGACGATCGACAGCGCTCTCTCGACGCCCTGCGGGATGCCCTGATGAGGGCATTGATGGAGGATGATCTCCTCTCTCAGCAGGAACTGGATCAGTTCACCAATGACGATGGCAGCCTCGATGAAGAGGCGCTCGCGGCATTGGTTGATCGCCTCATCGAACGCCTGATCGAGGAAGGCTATTTGACTGTTAGCGAAGGGCGGAACCAGGCTCGTCCCGACTCGATCCCCTCATCCCGGCGCGGAACAACCGGAAAAGCAATCGAGCGAAGCGTCAAGTTCGAGGTGACCGACAAGGGTCTGGACTTCCTTGGCTTCAAAGCACTGAAGGACCTGGTCGGATCGCTGGGAAAGTCCTCCTTCGGCCGTCACGACACCAATCATCTTTCCACCGGCATCGAAGCCAGCGCCTCACCAAAACGTTATGAGTTCGGCGATACTCTGAACCTGGACGTGAATGCGACGCTGCGCTCGGCCCTTCAGCGAGAGGGACTGGGAGTGCCGGTCAACCTTGAATACTCGGACCTGATGGTTCACCAGACCGATTACCAGAGTTCGTGTGCAACTGTGCTGATGCTGGATTGTTCCCACTCGATGATTCTCTACGGCGAGGATCGGTTTACCCCTGCGAAGCGAGTAGCGCTGGCGCTCACCCATTTGATCAGGACTCAATACCCGGGAGACAGCCTTCGCGTGGTCCTCTTTCACGACTCCGCAGAAGAGATTCCGCTGTCAACGGTTGCCCGCGCCCAGGTCGGACCTTATCACACGAATACCAAAGAAGGCCTCAGACTGGCGCGGCGGATCCTGAGCGCTCAGCGAAAAGACATGCGTCAGATCATAATGATCACCGACGGCAAGCCCTCGGCCATCACGCTCGAAGATGGCCGAATATACAAGAATCCTATGGGGCTCGATCCTCGAATATTGAGCGAGACCTTCAAGGAAGTTGCCGCCTGCCGGCGCAGCCAAATCATGATCAACACATTCATGCTGGCCGACGATTATTATCTTGTGGACTTCGTTAAGAAGGTGACCGAGATATGTGAGGGTAAGGCCTACTTTACGACTACATTGACGCTGGGCCAGTACATCCTGATGGACTATCTGAACAGGCGGACAAGGCGAGTGCGCTAATGTCGAAGTAGCGCGGGACGGCTGTCCTGCGCTACTTCCGAATATGTTCCAATCGCAATCCGGATCTGACTATCTCCGGAAATCAACCACTACCGGGGAAACGGCATCGCGGCTTTCGTTGCCGGAAAGACCACGCCCACTGGCGCCATTGTGGGATTCATCTCTATTGCCTCGGCGAGATCGGCGAATGCAATCTTGTCCTCCCTCGGAGGAAGGCCGGCCAGCTGCTGTTCGACACAGGCGATCAGTTCAGAGCGGTTGATCGGTTTGCACAACAGATCATCTGCTCCGTAGTTCTTTTTGACTTCCCACTTGTATGAGGGCTTCGTATATACCCCTGTGAGCAGGACGACCTTTGGTGCGTCCTCGAGTTCCTTGATTGCCTTACACGCGAGAAAACCGTGCAACCTCGGCATCAAGCCGTCAGCGATGACCAGATCGGGCTTCTCACTTGCCGCCATCTCGACAGCCTTCTGGCCGTCTTCCGCGAAGATGACCTGGTACCCCTCGGGCTCCAACATCATCCTGAGCGCTTCTCTTATGAGGAGCGAATCGTCCGCTACTAATATTTTCCTGTGTGTCGACATGGCTACCTCTCAGGCGAATTGCAAAAATGTCAAATCAGCAAAGCTTTCTGCCCCAGATTACTCTGCGCCCGAAGGGGCGAGATTGATGTGTAGGATCCAGCGTCTGGAGGCTTCGATATCCACAAGATGTAAGGCAAGCTCTATGCCCGGCAGCGAATCGAAGCCAGGGTGAACCGTTTGGCTAAGGATACTATGACTTGCGGGGAGCATTCCGGCTACGTTCTCCTGGACCCAATGAAAGAGAGGGCAATCGCCCCACACAGTTCTGCTGACGATGTAGAACTAAAGGGCATCGGCAGCAGGCAGTAGGCAGTGAGCAGCAGGCAGTGAGCAGCAGGCAGTTGCAGGAAGGAACAGGAGTAAGCAATAGTAAGCAGGCGGAGCTTGTTAGTCGTTCAGTAGGTAGTTACCTGCTGCATACTTTGTCTACAGCCTACTGCCTACTCCTGATATGAAAGCCTTCTGGAGATTTCTATAGACCGCCATTCGAATCCCTAGTATCATCTGTTAACGTCTCACGGCCCCCAAGATCAACGTCGTCGAGCGGTTCAAAAAGGTTTCGGACAGGGGTTGGGATGGGCAGCAGCACGGGGTTCATTACTCACAAAGGGAAGCGAATATTCTTCATCGATTTCTCTGATTGTAATGCGGAAGAGATTCTCAGCCGCATAGAGAGCTCGCGTTCCATCATTCAAAGTCAGCCTGCGGCCTCCGTTCTGACATTGACCTATGTGCGCAACGCACGATTCGATCGCAGAGTCAGTCAGAGCCTCAAAGAGTACTCGAGGGATAACAAGCCGTTTGTCAGAGCAGCGGCGATCGTAGGCTTGAGCGGTCTAATGGAGATAATCCTCCACGCCGTGGTGATGTTCACCCGCAGGAAGTTCTCGATCTTCGAAGACCTCGAGGAGGCGAAGGACTGGCTCGCGGAGAATTAGCCCAGAGGTCAGACATCAGAGGTCAGACTTCTGACTTCTGACTTCTGACCTCTGACTTCTGACCTCTGATCTCTGCTACGTATAGCGCAGCCAGCGCCCGAGCTCGGCTATGCTGGGGCGCTTTCCGTACATCAGGATGCCAACTCGATAGATTCGCGCCGCCAGCCAAACGGCCGCCAATATCGCAACCACCATTCCGCCGATTGATGTCAGGACCTGCCACATCGGCGGATTCACGAGCGAGATCCGCATCATCATGAGCGTCGGCGCGAAGAACGGGA
>DASYSA010000690.1:0-7073 GCA_036003885.1 Blastocatellia bacterium
AGCAGGATAATGCCGATGAGCGCAACGACGCTCAGTTCCGAGCGGCAGATCAGCAGCGCGAGAATCGCTCCCACTCCGGCAGAGGGCAGGGTCGACAGAATCGTGATCGGGTGGATATAGCTCTCATAAAGAACCCCGAGCACGATATAGACGGTCACCAGCGCCGCCAAAATGAGCAGGGGCTCGTTGGCCGCCGATGCTTGAAATGCCTGTGCCGTGCCTTGAAATGCCGCCTGAATGCTCAGGGGTACGCCAAGCTCCTTGCGGGCCTGATCAATCGCATTCGTGGCCTCTCCCAAAGAGGCGCCGGGAGCGAGATTGAATGAAATGGTGACGACTGGGAATTGCCCCTGGTGGTTTATGGCAAGGGGCGCAGTGCCCGACTCGAAATGAGTGAACGCGCTGAGCGGCACCGGGCCGCCGCCTGCCGCACGGACATAGATGTCTTGGAGTTTGGCAGGATTTGTCTGGAAGTCCGGCATAGTTTCTAAGACTACGTGATATTGATTCAACTGTGTGAACAAGGTCGAGACCTGGCGTTGACCGAAGGCGTCATAAAGGGCGTCGTCGATCATCTGTGGCGTGATCCCTAGGCGAGAAGCGGTCACGCGGTCGATGACCAGCGACGCTTGCAAACCTTCCGTCTGCTGGTCGGTGGCGACATCGCGGAGCTGAGGCAGCGCTTTCAGCTTGTCGACCAGCCGCGCTGTCCATACGCTCAATTCATTCGCGTCGGGATCTTCGAGCGTGTACTGATACTGTGTTCGGCTGATCCGATCCTCAATGGTCAGATCCTGCACCGGCTGCATGTACAACCTGATGCCACCGACGTTCGCCAACGCCGGCTGCAACCGGCGCATCACATCCGTCGCGCTCATTCTGCGCTCGGCCAGCGGCTTGAGATTGATGAGAATGCGCCCGCTATTCAGGGTTGTGTTGATGCCATCCGCGCCGATGAACGAGGAAAGACTCGCCACCGCGGGGTCCCTGAGAATGACTTGCGCGAGCGCCTGCTGTCTTTGGGCCATCGCGGGAAAGGAAATGGTCTCAGGCGCTTCGGAAATGCCCTGAATCACACCGGTATCCTGTACCGGGAAAAAACCTTTGGGAACGATGACGTAAAGCCACGCGGTCAGTGCAAGCGTGGCAGCGGCGATAAACAGAGTCGCCGTCTGGTGCCGCAGCACCCACTGGAGAGTTTTGCCATAAAACTCGATGACACTCTCAAATGCGCGCTCCGATGCCCGATAAAGGCGTCCGTGCCGAGCCGCGGATTTTTGACGCAGCAGCTTGGCGCACATCATGGGCGTGAGGGTCAGTGAGACGACTGCAGAGACAAGGATGGTCACGCTGAGGGTAATGGCAAATTCCCGGAACAGGCGCCCGACAATGTCACCCATGAACAGCAACGGTATCAGTACGGCAATCAGCGAAACCGTCAGCGACACAATTGTAAACCCGATTTGCTCCGCCCCCTTCAGCGCCGCCGCCAGCGGGTTCTCGCCCTCTTCGACGTAACGAGCGATGTTCTCAATCATGACGATCGCATCATCGACAACAAAACCAGTCGAGATCGTCAACGCCATGAGGGTCAGGTTGTTGAGGCTGTAGCCGAGCAGATACATCACAGCAAACGTGCCGACGAGAGACAGCGGTACCGCCACACTCGGGATGATCGTCGCCGCTACATTCCGTAAGAAGAGGAAGATCACCATTACCACGAGGGTCACGGTCAACATGAGCTCGAACTGGACGTCCGCGACCGATGCGCGAATGGTCAAGGTACGATCCGTCAGAACGGAGACCTGAATGGACGAGGGCAAGGTACTGCTCAGCTGCGGCAAGAGCCTTTTGATGCGATCGACAACCTGAATGATATTGGCGCCGGGCTGCCGCTGGATATTGACGATGACCGCCGGAACGTTGTTCATCCACGCTGCCTGGTTTACATTCTCCACGCCATCAATCACCGATGCCACATCCGACAGCATGACCGGCGCCCCGTTGCGAAACGCGACCACGAGCGAATGGTACTCCTTGCTCGTCAACAACTGATCATTGGCGCCGACTTGGTACGACTGGTGCGGCCCATCAAAGTTGCCCTTGGGACGATTGATGCTTGCCTGCTGCAGCGCCGTGCGCACATCTTCCAAGTTGACGCCGTACGATGACAGCGCCGTGGGATTGGCTTGAATCCGAACAGCCGGCTTCTGGCCACCACTGATGGTCACCAGTCCGACACCGGGCAACTGTGAGATCTTCTGAGCAAGCCGTGTATCCGCCAGGTCCTGCACCTTCGACAACGGAATGGAATTCGATGTCAACGCCAAGGTCAAAACCGGCGTATCGGCCGGGTTCGTTTTGCTGTAGATGGGCGGACTGGGAAGATCGTTGGGCAGAAAGGTCTGCGCTGCATTGATCGCCGCCTGTACCTCTTGCGCCGCTACATCGATATCGAGGTCAAGCGAGAATTGTAATGTGATGACCGAGCTCCCGCCCGAGCTCGTCGACGTCATCTGGTTTAGGCCCGGCACCTGACCGAACTGCCTCTCGAGCGGCGCGGTAACGCCGGAGGCCATGACATCCGGACTCGCTCCGGGGAAGAAAGTCAGCACCTGGATCGTGGGATAGTCGACCTCTGGCAGAGCCGAAACCGGCAGTTGCAGATAGCCCGCGATGCCGACGAGTAGAATGGCTGCCATCAGCAACGATGTCGCCACCGGCCGAAGAATGAATAGACGAGAAGGACTCATGACTTTATCGGTTCCCGTTCAAATCGTTCAAGCCGTTCAATCGCTGCGGTCCGTTCAAACCGTCTAGCCCTTTCGTAGGTTCAAACCGTTTTAGCCCTCCTCCACCGCGGACGCGGGGGAGGATAGAGGAGGGGGCTTGAACGGCTGGAACTGTTGGAACGGCTGGAACATTTCCCATGATTATGCTTGCGACGAATTACGGGCGGCTATCTTGACTCCGTCCCGCAGCCTGTCGAAATTGTCGGCGGCAATGACATCCCCGGCCTTCAATCCCTCTACTGCAGTCATATCGCCATCGGTTGTGCCCACCGAAATCGTATGCATCGCCACGGTTTGGTCGGGTTTCACCAAGTACACAAAGGCGCCCTGAGCGTTGCGCTGAATGGCCATTGTCGGAATCAATGTGGCTGCCTGTTGCGTTTCCACCAGGAGTCTCGCGTTCACGAACTGGTTGGGGAAAAGGGCGTTGTCGTCGTTGGGAAAGAGCGCCTTCAGCTTGACGGTGCCGGTGGTCGCGTCGATTTGATTATCGACCGTCAGTAAGGATCCGCTGGCAAGGCGTCGCTTAAGCGCGCGGTCATACGCCTCGACGGGCAGCCGGACGCCGCGCTTGAGCTTGTCGAGCACGGACGGAATGCTGTCCTCCGGGATCGTAAACACAACCGTGATCGGCTGCAGTTGCGTGATTACAACCAGGCCGGTGGTGTCAGTCGTTTGCACGAAGTTCCCGGCATCGACCAGGCGCAGCCCGACCCTCCCGCCGACCGGCGCGGTGATGCGGGTGTAGATAAGCTGCACTTTAACGCCGTCGATCTGTCCCTGATCGTTTTTAACGGTCCCTTCGAGCTGGCGCACAAGGGATACTTGCGTATCGTACTGTTGCTTTGGAATTGAATCCTGTTTGACGAGCACTGTGAAACGCTGGAGATCGAGGCGCGCGTTCTCCAGCAGAGCCTGGTCGCGCGCCAGCTGTCCCTCGAACTGGGTCAACTGGGCCTGGAATGGGCGCGGGTCGATCTCAGCCAGCAGGTCGCCGGCACGAACGACTTGGCCTTCCTGATACCGGACGCTCATCAGCTGCCCGTCGACGCGAGTCTTGACTGTAACCGTGTTGAGCGGGGTAACCGAGCCGAGGCCGGTGAGGTAGACGGGGATGGAACCGGTCTTCGCTGCCACTGTGACAACCGGGACGCTTTGCGCACCGGCAATTGGCGCTTGGCGCGCGGCGCGCGATTGGGCTTTGCCAGAATTGCTCCAGAAAACGTAGGCAATCACTGCCGCCAGACAGACCGCCAACAAACCAATCTTCCAGCTGAGCCATGTGACGGGAAGAGTCCGTTTTGGAAAGTCGTTTTTTTCAGTTTCTTGCATCGACTTCTCGAGTCATGATGTCAGACAAAATCCAAAAACGATGCGCGCCTATCCCGACGGCGCATCACCTATGGCAGAACGCGCGCTGAAGAGAGAATGTAGTTCTTTGTTGACCGCTCGTGCGCGTCCCAAAGCCATCCTATTTCGTAACGGCAAATCCTGTTCCAAGGCGCCGCCGCACCGGCTCTGGTCAATCCTCTTGCAAGCTCACGAATTGACTCGGCCAGCGATCCTCATAGTGGCTTCGTAAAAGGAGACCTGACGTTATTCAGTCGTCATTTCGACATCCGTCGATATGACGACTCGGGCTGGCGTCCGGTCCATGATTAATCGCGTCCGGCGCTCAGAAATAGCTTGCCGTTGGATGGCACACGGATTGCCAATCCTCTCAAGCAGGTGAGGTGAATCGAATGAAAAAGATAACGATCGCGTTGTCATTGCTCTTGGGGCTCAGCGCGATCGCCGGTTGTTCTGTCCACCGGAATTACTACGGTTGGGAGAGACGGCATTGGGAACGGCACGGCCGGCACTGGTAAGGGTTCTGAGTTCATCAGTCAAATCGCAGAGAACCGCTACTGAAGAATTTCGCCAAGGAGGACATTTCTTATGTTCCTAAATCAGCCGCTCGGAAGGCGTAATCCAATCGGGACAGAAGTTGCGAACCAGCTGGCTCATGTTGAATCTGAGTTGTGTTGGTGTGATCCGATCGTCGAGATAGACGAATATGGTCAAAAGGTTGTTATGCACAAAGAGATCACGTGGCATTGACCTGCCGCCGGTCGAAGCCAGGGAGAGACGTGACGGGGTGGGGTGATTGGAAGGAGGGATGCGCCAATGATCAACGGGATCCAAAAAGGCATGAGATGTCGTACCACGAAAGTGATCAGAACCCACGGAGGGCTGCTCGGACGATTCACCGAGGGGACCATTCAGGGCGTCATCGATAACCTCGGGCGCCAGCTTATTGGCGTCGACTGGGATAGCGGTGTTACCACGTATGTCTTTATCAACGAAATCGAAATCAAAACTCGCCTCGAATCAGAGGTCAGCGTCTTCTAACGGACCGTAAAGGCGAAGAAGAGAATAGCAAATGCCGTGCAGCGGCCCGAACGACAGTTGCTCTCAAAAACCGTATCATGAAGTACATTGTGTTTTTTATTTTCCTATCTCTCATCGTGATTTCTGGATGCTCGGTATTACAGAACAGTGAGAGGTTCTATCGGGACCATCCTCCAGGGCCCTATAATTATAGTGAGTACCTGAATTGAAACCTCCTGCTGCGCACGGAGGATAGTCAAATCCGACAGACCAGCGAGAACGGCTGGAGCAAGACGATTATCCTTGACGCGCACGGCAGCCAATTCACCCGGAGAAGATTGGACTTTTCTGCATAGTCACTTTCGCCGCATGTCCCTCAACGCGACGAAGGTCGGAGAAGTCTGCGACCCCCGAAAATCCCATTTTGATCAAAGACTTCGCTCCCGAGAACCATTAGATCGCTCGACCTGATTGGGTGAGACGCGAAGGTATCAGCAGCTTCGTCGGCCATCGTTTAGTGTTCCAGGGAAAAATCCTCGGCGTTCTGGCACTGTTTAGCCGCGAGTGGCTTAGCGAGCAAGATTCTACCTAGATCGGCATCTTCGCCAAAACAAGCGGCCGTTGCCATCGCCAATGCCCGTGCTTCTGAAGAAATTGCCCAGCTGCGACACCAGTTGGGTCTCGAAAAGCCTACCTGCACGAAGAGCGCAAGCTTAGTTACGTGAGGGTCGCTTCATCGTGTTTGGCGCGGCAGCTTTTGATGACCCTGGAGCTTTGATAGGATGTTGACGTTTAGGTCTTGTACACATTCATTCGACCAATACACTGAGAACGTTTTCCTGGTGGAGTCACAGCGTGTTGAAGGTAGAGTCTTGGGCACGGCGAGTTTCCCGTGTGGTTTGGCCATACGGACTCGCCGTGTTGAGTGTCGCAGTGGCGCTGGGCATCACGAATTCACTGGAGCGCTACACCACACTCCGAACTCCGCTCTTTTACATAGCAATAATCATCAGCGCATGGTTCGGTGGAATGGGGCCGGGGTTGCTTTCCGTAGCGCTCTCCACGCTGGCAGTAGACTACTATTTTGCACCGGGGGGCCAGACCTCGGTGTTAGGCATAGTTAGCTGGCCATTCATCCTCCTGTTCTTATTGTCAGGCCTCCTCGCCTGTTGGATAACTGTTCAACGGAGGAAGGCGGAGGAGGCGCTCAAGGGGGCACGCGATGAGTTGGAAGCAAGAGTCGAGGAGCGCACCTCCGACCTCCGCCGGGCAACTGAAGAGTTGCAGGCCGAGATCGCCGAACGCAAACGGGGCGAAGAGGCTTTGCGCGAAAGGGCAAACCTCCTGGACCTCACGCACGACACGGTCTTCGCGCGCGACATCAACGACGTCATCACCTTCTGGAATCGCGGCGCCGAGGAACTGTACGGATGGACAAGGGACGAGGCGGTCGGGCAAGTTTCTCACCACCTCACGCAGACGATCTTCCCAGCGCCGTTGGAAGAGATCACGGCGAAGCTAAACAGCACAGGCCGCTGGGAGGGCGAATTGATTCACACTCGCCGCGACGGTACGCAGGTCGTGGTAATGAGCCGGTGGGCGCTGCAATTGGACGAACGGGGAAAGCCAATTGCGGTCCTGGAGACTAACAATGACATCACCGAGCGCAAGCAGGCCGAGGAAGCGCTACACAAAGCGCAAGCGGAGCTGGCGCACGTCACGCGCGTGGCGACTCTGGGAGAGATGACTGCCTCGATTGCCCACGAAATCAATCAGCCGCTCGGCGCAGTGGTCAATAACGCGAGTGCCTGCTTGCGCTGGCTCGCGGCTTCGAACCAGGAGGAAGCCCGGCAGTCTGCCGCGCTTATCATTGCAGACGCCCATCGAGCTAGCGAAATCATTGGACGGATT
>DASYSA010000691.1:0-9659 GCA_036003885.1 Blastocatellia bacterium
CAAGGTCACAGACAACTCGCGGAGAAGAGGTGAGCACTCGGTTTTAAGCGTTGTCCGGTCGCGGGCGTCGAGCCAGCTCAGGAAGCCTGTCAGTGACTCCAGGATAGCGCGAGGCCGAGGCAGCTGCTTGGACGCCGCAGCTTCTACATACCATCGCGACAGGAAATCGCGGAGCAGGGCAGGCAGGGAACAGGTGATTGCGCCGTCCGGGTGGGCAGACAGGTAATCCCTGAGCATCTCTATCGAGTCTGCGTGAGCTGAGGCGGCGTCAGGTGGGGCGACCTGTCGCATCTCTTGGGAGAATCCGTCGATCGATTCGACGAGAGTCATCGCTTCTTGGCGGGCGCAGTCCGGCCGGTTGCGCGCCGAGTCTTGACAGCGGGGACCGCCTTTCGTTTCGCCGGTGTTCTGGCTGGAGAGCTTCTCTTGACGGCGCTTGTTTTGGCGGCCCTCTTCGTGGGGCCGCCCGCGGACTCGGTTACTGAGCTGCGACGCGTTGCACTCTTGGTTTTCGAAGACGTCTGTCTCTTGGCGCGAGAAGAAGTCTTTCTTACCTTGGCCTCGGCCTTCGCCTTAGAGCGCACCTTCCTGGCCGCCCTGGGAGCTTTTTTGTTGCCGTCGAAGAAATCCCAGAGCCGCTGGTCGTCGCTCAAATCTTTCATGCCTTCGACTGGCTCCTTATAATGAAGGAGGACGGCGTAGAGGTGTTCGAGCGAAAAGCCCTTATCGCCGAGCAACTGCCTGAACACTTTCTCGACCCGCGCCGGCCGACGTTCAGCCACGCGTTCAAATGCGACGATAGGAATGTCGGGGTCTTTGATGTAATTCCAGACCAGCTCCTGCCAGCCCGCAATCTGTGCCTCGCTCGAGTCGGTGTCGAAGACGGTTTTGAACTTCTCGTAGTCCGGCAGCAAAACCAGTCCGTCGAACTCATCGCACAGGATCGTGACGTCCCCCGACACCACCAACTCCTTTGGAAGCGGGGGCATTTCAGGGACGTTGAACGCCTGACCGAACTGCGATTTGAACTCTTCGATGCGAGTTGCGCCGGTGTCGGGATCGCGCCGCTCCTCGAACAGGTAACGCTGGAACTTCCCGAGCGTCGAAGCAAGCTCACCGGGCCCAACCGCCAGCTCATCGCAGCCGAAAAACTCACAAAACGCATCGCGCTGTTCACGCTGCGCCTTCTCGACAGCCTCCGGCGAGATTAGCGCTTCGAGTCTCCGTCGCATCTCGAGCGCTCCTGTGGCAGCCTCGCGGTCGGGCATTATGCATTGAAGCCCTGAGAAGATAAACCGATCGCCCAGCGGCAGCAGTCGAGCCCCGATGCACTGCCCGCGCTTGAACGGCGTCTGGTCGAGAGCCGTCAACGTGACGACAGGAAACGAGTCCTTCGTATCAAGCTCGCGCAGAGTCAGCGCGTTCTTACCCAGCAAACGAATCTCGAACACACTGTTGATCGAATCTTTCCAATCCAGCAGAATTGCCCGTTCTTTGCCGTCAAGATCGAGGCGGGAGGCGAGAAAGTGGTCGACTACGCCTTCACCATTCTCATCGAACCAGTCGAACAGGAACCAGTCGAGTAAGCTCTCTTGTTCCGCTTCATCTACGGGCGCTGACGATTCGAAGAATAACTTCTGTTGGCGCTCGTATTCGCCCTTCAGGGCGCCTTCGGTTGCGAATTCAGAAAGCTCGCGCTTGAGGCGGTCAGCGTGGTCGAGATCGGAGGGCAGGTTGGTTGAAATGGAAGGTGATGACATTGTCGTTTCTCGTTTCTCGTTTCTCGTTTCTCGTTATCTAGTCTAAACCAGAATCCTGAAACGAAAAACCCGAAACGGGAACCCCAAACGAGCAACGAGAAACGAGCAACGTCTTATCGCGATTCGGCGATTCTCTTGATCGCCTCGGTGGCCGCACGGCTGACATATGGGTCTTTGTCGTGAGTCGCTTTCTCGAGTGCGGGTAGGGCCGAGCGGTCACCGATCTGCCCGAGTGCAATGACCGCGTGCAGTTTGACTCCGTGGATGCCATCAGTCGTTATCAGTGTGATAAGGGATGGAACGGCGGAAGCCGCAGCGCGGCCGTAGCGCCCCAACGCCTGCGCCGCCCGCTCCTGCACGAACGCTGACTTGTCTGCGAGGCTGGCGGTCAGCGCAGTCATCGCCGATGGCTCCTCATATTCGCCAAGCGAAACCGCGGCGGCACCCCTCACCTCAAGGTCCTTGTCCTGCAAGGCGGCTGTAAGAGCTGCAATGCTATGATTACTCTTCAACTTGCCCAGCGCATATGCGGCGCTCTTTCTCACCAGGACGCTCTTATCCGCGGCCAGGTGTGCAGCGACAATGGGCGCAAACGAAGGATCGCCGCAGTGCCCTATCCCCACGATCGCGGCCGCACGCACCCGCGCTGACGAATCGCTTGCCGCGGAGGCGAGGGCTCCCGCGGAGCCGGGAGTCCGCAGCGCCGAGAGACGAATAACAGTGTCGAGCCTGACTTCCTCCTCCGGTGAGTTCAGCAAAGAGGTCAACCGTAGGGTTTCTCGGTTTTTGTAGTCGTCGGGCGACGGTTGATTCGCTTGCAGGGCGGCGGCTTCTATGGTCGGCCCGAGCCTGACTGAGACATAGAGCGTGAGAAAGAGCACAAGTATCGATGGCATGCGTTGGGCTTCAGACTGGCTGTCTCGATGACAGGAATGACGAAGCGCGATGATCCGCTCCTCGTCTGATGCGGTCCCATTCGCTGACGACGCGGGCGCGCCGATTCTCGAGCGCATCGGCCAACAGATTAACCAGTTCGTCGTCGAAGAGGTCGGGCTTGGTAGCCTGTTCCCGCAGAGATTCCATGATGTTGATGTAGTCGAGTACTTCTGCAATCTCGGTCTCGGTAAGAGTGTCGACTTTGAATTTGAGCTGCTGGCGATTGGTCGTCCGATCTCCCATCACACACCTCCTTGCGGCGTCGGCGGGAGAGCGACCAGCCCGTGGGGTCGGATTCATCCCGCTGGGGGATTTGCCTTGAGTATCCGTGGGACACCGCCCACGATCTGTTTCAGCTCTTTGGCCAGATCCAAACCTCTCTTTCTACAATGCCGCCATAATAGCCGAAGCCACCGGCCAAAAGCAAGGCATCGAAACACGCTTGTCGTTTCGCATTCGCGCTTTTTAATGTCCCGGTTAGCGAAGTTTCATGTCCGACATTGACACTGCTTGTGAGCGCCACCTAGAATTGTCGATCTAAGACTTCCAAAGGAGCACCTCTTGCAGAGCAGAGACGGACTGACTGATAACATCACTCCCCACTTTTCAAACCGCCGCGTTCCCCTCAATGTACCCCAGCAGGCATCGCTGCCGGTGCGAGCCGTAGCGCTGGTCGCCTCATGGCTTGTGCCCGGAGCGGGACACCTCGTGCTTGGCCGATACGGCCGAGCACTGCTGTTCTTTGTGATCATTGTTGGGGCGTTCATCTTTGGAATCAGCCTGCACGGACGGATCTTCTGGCCAACGGTCGCCGAGCCACCCGGAACTTTCCACTACGACCTGATCACCGTTCTTTGGTTCGCCGCTCAGATCGGCTCGGGCCTCTGTTATCTGGCCTCATTCGCGTTCGGTTTTGGGACCGACTCCCATCCGCTTCCGGCCACGTCGGATTATGGGAACACCTTCATGCTGCTTGCCGGTCTACTGAACTATCTGGTTATCTACGATGCCTTCGACATCGCCGCCGGGAGGAAGCGCTAATGCACATACTGATGATGTCGCTTTACGCGGTGATGACCGCAGTGGTGCTGGCAGCGGTGGAAACGAGGTCTGACAATATGCGGGAGCGCCTCATCCATGGGATCAAGACCTTCGGGTGGTTTATGGGTGTAGGCCTGCTGCTGTCCTGGATATTCTTTCCTATTCCCTGGTAATCAGTCTTTCCCAAATCGCGTGACGGTAAAACGTTCGACACGCACTGGCTCCCCGAGTCTGATCCCAGCCTTCTGGTGAACAGCTTTCCACTGCTGATCAACTGTATCTATTCCCCGGATGCGTGGGAGCAGCAACGCGCGCCTCTGAGCATCAAGCGTCTCGATTATTACGCCGAAGCGGCCTGCATCCAGATCTCCGGGCCCAAGCGCAGGCTCAGGCTGCGAAAGCACGTCAACCCCGTACGTGAGGTCTGCAAGCTCCTCGACCGTCACAGGCGGAAAACGTGGGTCCCGAGTCGCGGAGCTGATCGCGTTCTGAATGATCTCTTCCGCTACCGTTGAATGCAAAGGTTCGGTTGTGCCCACGCAACCCCGCAGTTCGCCCGCCAGGGTTCTCAAGGTGACGAATGTGCCCGCGCGCTGTGCCAGTACACCGGTTGGATGTTGCGGCGGCGAGATGGTAAGACCTTCGCCGATGAACTTCTCGATGCTCAGTCGGGCCAGGGCCTCGGGCGATATGTCATCGGGCGGTCGGATGATAATCGCGTTGAGTTCCGACATTGCGAGAGATTCCGCCTGCCAGCCGGCTCGCGCGCAGTCCGCCTGGCTCTTCATCGCTGGCGGCCTTCAACAAGCGTCCACCAGATCAAGCGTGTTCACCTAACGATTCGCATCGTGCAGCACTGCGACCATGTAGCCCACGCCGAAGGGCCCTTCGTAGCTGAGCACCTGATGGTCGGTAAGCTGGTCGCCGACGCAGCCCAGTGCGATCACTATCGATCTATAGCCGCACTCGCCGGCGCAACTTCGCAATGTTGGCTCCACATCCAACACCCCGTGCGCGTCTCCGCTCGCGATGGCGCTGACGATCTGCTCGTCAAACAGGTGCGCAGTCGGTTCGAATTCATATGGTCCGCCGACTATCAGGCGATGGCTCAGGTCTCCACTGGCAACCAGGGCAACGCGACGCTTGATTGAAGCTGCCCCTCGCGCAATGGCCCGGCCGAAAGCCAGGTGCGCATCGTTCGATTGTTCCGTAAATCCGAAGACTGCCGCCGGCCCGGTCCATCCCGCCTCGCGGAGATAATAGAGCGGGACGAGAGCACCGTGGTCCAGGGGGTGGTCACGCGTCAACTCCTTGAGTTCGACGCCCTCCTCCCGAGCGGTGGCAGTAATAGCCTTGATCAATTCCAGGTCGTTCAGAAATGCCAGCTTGACGTCGGGCGCGTTGAATTCGTGAAAGTCCCCGCGCAACTCCTTAGTTGACCGAGCCGTAAATGTGATCGGATCGGATGGTGAATGCGGAGAGATCACGACCACGGTCTCAGGTTTCGAATCAACCAGACGCCTCGAGAACTCGGCGAGCGAACGCTGAGAATCAGCTACGCGCCTGATACGGTCACCTCCGACTTCGGGCACGAGCAGGGGTGGATGGGGAGCGATTCCGGAAAAGACGACCGAGTTAATCATTTCCCTGGCCCTCTTCGAGAAATTATTCAACGACACCGATCTCGGATTGTTGCCGGCTATCATAGCTCTGAAGCGGGGCCAGTACAACTTGCAGATCATTCCGCTAATCTCACGAACAGGCGCCAATCAGACATCGTGAGCACAACCGCTCTCAGGTCGAGATCGTTAGCACAGGTTCATTAGCGAGGATTCGCGTTACTCGCGGATACATCCGTCCTATCGCATAGCTTGACACACACCAACCCCTTTGTTAGATTCTCGCGTTTAGCCTCGGCACGCAATTCGTAGCTGCCGCCGGGTAACAATCGATAGGAGGCAACTATTACGTGGGCACCAGCAATCACCTGTTTACTTCGGAGTCTGTAACCGAAGGCCATCCGGACAAAATGGCCGACCAGATCTCCGACTCTGTGCTAGACGCAGTATTGCGCGAAGACCCCTATGGCCGCGTCGCCTGCGAGACCCTGCTCACAACCGGACTCGTCGTCATTGCCGGAGAGATAACCACCACGGCAAAAATTGACTACCCGAGAATTGCACGCGAAACGATTCGCGAGATCGGATACACCCGGGCCAAGTACGGCTTTGATTGCGATACGTGTGCTGTGATCACGGCCATCGACACCCAGTCGCCGGACATAGCGATGGGCGTCGACACCGGGGGGGCAGGTGATCAGGGGATGATGTTCGGATACGCCTCCAACGAAACACCGGAGCTTATGCCGATGCCGATTTTGCTGGCGCACAAGCTCACCCGTCGCCTCTCCGACGTGCGCAAAGAGGGCCTCCTCGATTACCTCAGACCGGACGGCAAGTCTCAAGTCACCGTCGAATACGTAGATCGCAAGGCGGTTCGAGTCAGCACCGTGGTCATCTCCAGTCAGCATTCAGAATCGGTCACCAATGAGAAGTTACGTGAAGACTTGCTCGAGCATGTTATTCGCGCGGTCGTACCGGGCGAGATGATGGACGCTCGCACCACTTTCCATATCAATCCGACAGGCAGGTTCGTCGTCGGGGGCCCCCAGGGCGACACGGGCCTCACCGGACGCAAGATAATAGTGGACAGCTATGGGGGATCGGGCGCACACGGTGGCGGCGCATTTTCCGGCAAAGATCCCACAAAGGTGGATCGCTCGGCCTCATACATGGCTCGCTATGTCGCCAAGAACATCGTCGCGGCCGGTCTGGCCGACCGCTGCGAAGTGCAACTGGCCTACGCGATCGGCGTTGCCGAACCTGTATCCATCCTGGTCGACACACGAGGGACTGGGAAGGTCTCCGAGGACAAGCTCGCAGACCTCGTGCGCGCGCACTTCAAGCTCACACCCTCGGGAATAATTGAAAGCTTGAATCTGCGGAGGCCGATATTCAGGAAGACGGCCGCTTATGGTCACTTCGGCCGCAATGAGCCCGAGTTCACGTGGGAGCGGACGGACAAGGCCGACGCACTCAGAAGCAGCGCCGGAATCTAATAAGAAGGATCTAGGATCTAGGATTTAGGATCTAGCAAGGAATCTGGTTGCCAAATCCTAAATCCTAGATCCTAAATCCTAGATCCTCTTCGGGAGGCTTGATGGCTAGTACAAAAGTACCGGATTCGGATGTCAAAGACCTGAAACTGGCCGCCGCCGGCCGCAAACGAATCGAGTGGGCCGAGCGCGAGATGCCCGTGCTGCGATTGATCCGAGAGCGATTTGGGAAAGAGCGGCCTCTCGAAGGTACGAAAGTGGTCGCCTGCTGTCACATCACTACCGAGACCGCAAACCTCGCAAGAGCGCTGAAGGCTGCCGGCGTCGACGCGGTGCTGATTGCTTCCAATCCGCTCTCGACTCAGGACGACGTAGCGGCTGCTCTCGTAGTGGAGTATGGGGTTCCGGTCTATGCGATCAAAGGCGAATCTACCGAGACCTATCACCGTCACGTTCGCATGGCGCTCGATCACCAGCCCAATGTGATCATCGACGATGGGTCGGACGTCATCGCGACCGCGGTGAGGGAGCGGCCCGAGTTGATCACGACGCTTGTTGGTTCTACGGAAGAGACGACCACAGGCCTGGTCAGGCTGCGAGCCCTGGAGAAGAGCGGCCGGATGACCTGGCCCGCGATCGCAGTCAATGACGCGCAGACCAAACACTTCTTCGACAACCGATATGGAACCGGGCAGTCGACGCTCGATGGCGTAATCCGGGCGACTAACATTCTGCTTGCCGGTCGCACGATGGTAGTGGTGGGTTACGGCTGGTGTGGCAAGGGCGTCGCGATGCGTGGGCGCGGAATGGGCGCCAACGTTGTCGTCTGCGAAATCGATCCGATTCGCGCCATCGAAGCTGTGATGGATGGGTTCCGGGTGATGCCGATGTCCGATGCAGCGCCGCTGGGGGATATATTCATAACCGTCACCGGGAACCGGCACGTGATCGACGGCAAGCACTTTGCCAGCATGCACGATGGGGCGATTGTCGCGAACTCCGGCCACTTCGATGTTGAGTTGAACCTTGTTGCGCTCGGCGAGATGAGCGAGGCGCGCGAGGAGCTTCGGCCATTCGTGGAAGAGTACAAGGTAAAGGCGTCGGGCAATCGCATAATCGTCTTAGGTGAAGGACGGCTCATCAACCTGGCGGCGGCGGAAGGACATCCAGCCTCAGTGATGGATATGAGCTTTGCCAATCAGGCGTTGTCGTGCGAATACCTGGTGAAGAATCACGGCAAGCTCTCTCCGGGGATTCATTTACTGCCGAAAGAGGTCGACAACGAAATCGCGTCGCTGAAGCTCGACGCGATGGGCATCAAGATCGACAAGCTCACGGCTGAGATGCTGGAGTATATGGGCAGCTGGGAGACGGGAACCCAGTAGTAGGATTTTGGATTTTGGATTGCGGAGGTTTTGGATTTGCGACTTGCCATGAAAGCGATCCGCAATCCAGAATCGAAAATCCAAAATCCCTTGAGGAGGTACTTGCATTTATGATTCGCCATCAAATTGCTCCGCAATCCAAAATCCAAAATCTAAAATCCAAAATCGGGGTAATCCAAAATCTAAAATCCAAAATCGTCCTGGCTCTGATGCTTGTGGCGGCGGCCACATCGGTAGACCTGGTCGTCTACGCGCATCCGGAGCACGAATCTTCAACTTTGGATGCAGCTTCCCACTTCGCGAGTCTCGACGGCTCTCGTGTTCACTATAAGAGTTACGGCAAGGGGCGTGAGGCCCTGGTCTTTGTGCACGGATGGTGTTGCAACCTGGATTTCTGGAGCGGCCAGACGCCTGCCTTTGAATCGAAGACCCGAGTGATCGCACTCGACCTTCCGGGCCATGGAATGAGCGATAAGCCGCAGATCGCTTACACAATGGATCTCTTCGCGCGTGCCGTCGAAGCCGTGCTTCGCGACGCGGGAGTTGATCGCGCCGTGTTGGTTGGCCATAGCATGGGGACGCCTGTGATCAGGCAGTTCTACCGCAAGTATCCTGCCAGGACGCTCGGCCTGGTGATTGTTGATGGCCCTTTGCGACCCTTCGGCGACACCGCGACGGTTGATAAGTTCATCGCGCCGCTTCGTGGGCCCAACTACAAGGAAGTGGCGGCGACTTTCATCGATGGGATGATGGGGCCGCAAGTGTCCGCGACTTTGCGTGAACAGATCAAGACGGCGATGCTCAGTGCGCCTCAGCACGTTGTGGTCGGTGCCATGGAGTCGATGAATAACCCCTCGATCTGGAAGGAGGACAAGATTGAAGTCCCGGTCCTTGCCATCATGGCGAAGTCAGCCTTCTTGCCAGCCGACAGCGAGCAGTCCTACCGGAGTCTTGCGCCTAATCTCGATTATCAGATGTGGTCGGGAGTGACCCACTTCTTGATGATGGAGAAGCCAAAGGAGTTCAACGAAGCGCTTGCGACATTCCTCCAGAAGAACAAGTTGTTGAAGAGGATCTAGGATTTAGGATCTAGGATTTAGGATCTAGGATTTCGGTGTCCACGATGTCTTGGCGCTTGAGACCTAAATCCTAAATCCTAGATCCCAGATCCTTCTCTGCGAGTTTGCCCCATTTGCGCACGTCGCCACGGCGATAGTAAGGCATGGTCTTCACCGCCTCGATGCAACGCTCCAGCATTTCTCGGGACTGCTCCGGCTGATTCAACTTGCTTGCCACGTTTGCCATTCGGTACAGACCTTCAGCATCGAAGGGCCGCCGTTCGATAAACCTTTCGAGCGCCGAGCGAGCATCCTCCCACATAGAAACTGCCTGGTAGGTCCCGCCGATCTCTCGCCATACTTC
>DASYSA010000692.1:0-6875 GCA_036003885.1 Blastocatellia bacterium
TTGTTTTTAGAGTTTGATTTGGGTTGATGCATGATGAAAGCCGTTGGCAGACACCAGCACCTAAACTGAGGTGAGCGAAGCGAAGTAGCAAGCCTTAGACTCGGGCTCAAGGCCACGCGATGATAAGGTAAGACTCGCCACGTTGTCAACTAAATTTTTTGTTACAACCTGATCTAAAACTTTTGTGAAACAATTGTTGGCCTAACGGGCATAGAGCTAACGCGAGGAGCGCGCAATCCCTCTGGTCGGGCATTACGCGGATCCCTACGAAGGGCATTCTTTTGAGAACGCCCTTGGTCTCGCAAACACAACCGACCTCCTGGGCCTGCCTCAATTCGTCTAGCGCTCCTCGACCGATTACACAGTAAGAGATTTGAATCCCATTCGCCGCAAAGCAAAACGGAGGCGCAAGTCCAGAATCTTATCGAAGACGAACACTGCGAACCCCGCGACAAGAATTGTACGCAAATCCTAAATCCCAGATTATCCTAAATCCTGTATCCTTCCTGGAAATACCCCAGTGCATCTGCTAGTGTTTGACACTTGAAAAGGGCGCTTAGCTCAGTCGGTAGAGCACTGTGTTCACACCGCAGGGGTCACTGGTTCGAGTCCAGTAGCGCCCATCCCTTCGCTTTCTTCCCTACCGTGCGCAGTTCTTGAGGTCCGGCTCGAGTCCACAATTGTAAGGGCACAAGTTCCAAGCCCTGAATGCTGGCCCCCGATACGGCAGCTGTCCTCCACAACCTTCCTTACGCGTGTTCCTTTGTAAGAACTGCGCGTCTTGGGATCATCTGAACGTGAATCTTAGCGGCTCCCCTTCCTTCCAAACTTCTCACTCCTCTGCTAATATCACCGCTTCAAATTCTTAATACTGCAATCATGGGGATCTGATGCGACTCGATAAGGAAATCATCCTGGCGCTGCTGCTTTTTCTGACTCTGGCCACCCTGAACTGTAAGGACCCTCAGAACACCAATAAACAGAATGCGAGTCAAACGCCGACAAGGTCGCCAGCGCACTGGATTGCACAGTGGCAGTCACCTCAATCGCGTGACACTACGGGCATAAATCTGGCGGCCTACGCCTACAGTTCAATCTCGGTCGTCTCATCTGATGTCGTATTCGTGGCCGGCGAAATGCCAAACCCGAAAGACAAGAGAACGCGCATCGGCGTGGTCATTAACACCACAAACGGCGGACAGACCTGGAACGAGACCCTTATTGATCAAATCCCGGATAAAGACACAGCCTTGAACTCCATTCACTTCGTGAATCCAAGAGTCGGATGGATGGTGGGAGCTATTTCCGTTACCGAGGATAGACCCGAAGGCGTGATGTTCAAAACAACCGATGCGGGGGCCAGTTGGGCTGTCTCGAAACTACCCTACAAACAGGTGCCAACCTGTATATTCTTTGTCGACGAGATGACTGGTTGGATGGGCGGCGTTACTCTCGACACCGGCGAGGCCGGCTTGGAGCCTTCGAAGACTCCGGGCAAGAAAGAGACATCCGGCAAGCAAGGGACGCCCGGCAAGAATCAGCTACCCGGATCAACTCCGGCCTCACCGGACGGCGACGCATCTGATGGCGGCCCAAGCGATATACTTACGACCACTGACGGCGGCCGAACCTGGCAATCTCAATGGCACATCTCAACTTCAATCACCGACATTTACTTTGTGGATCGTAATACCGGATGGGCCGTCGGATACAAAGGAGCGATTTATAACACTACGGACGGAGGCCGGGGGTGGAAAACGCAGAAAAGCGAACTCGAGTTCAACGAGCATTACACCGATCCGAAGAACGATGATTCAAAGAACTTTATTGTTTCCGGCGTTCACTTCTTCGACGAAAAGAACGGACTGGCCGCCGCCGCCGCTTCAGAGGAAGACCTCGGTCGCATAGTTGGAACCAGCAACGGCGGCGAGACATGGGCCAGGAAACTCATCGCACAGGGCGAGGGAATACGCGATGTGTTTCTGCTCACTCCGGCAGAAGGCTGGGCCACGCCGCGGTTTCCAAAATACATCTACCACACGATCGACGGCGGCCGTTACTGGGAAGGGGAGAACATCATTTTCCCGCAGGAGGTGCCGTTCTTCAGGATAGCCGGCGCCGATGCCTCCCACATATGGGCGGTCGGCGGCGGCGCGATTTTTTTCCGCGTGCCCTAGTCGACCGAGGTTCCCGTGACGATCAAGCGCAGCATGACAGCCACACGACGAAGGCATCGCTGCTGAGTTGCCTACGGCAGGTGGCGTGACCTGCTGAAGCTGAGACATCCACAACGGAGAAAACCATGAAGAAGAGGACGACCGCATTGTTGGGGTTTATTGCCGCTTTTACTCTTGCTTGCGCAACGGACGGGGCCAGGAACAGCAACTCGACCCCGGCTCCTGACAACCAGGTCAAGGCTGCTGTTGAAAGCGTAAGCAGCGATGACCTGCTGCGGCATATCAAGGTACTTTCCTCGGATGAGTACGAGGGTCGCGGTCCGGGAACAAAGGGCGAAGAGTTGTCAGTGAACTATCTGACCGAGCAGTTTAAACGCGTCGGCCTTAAGCCGGGCAACCCTGATGGATCCTACACGCAGAAAGTCCCGCTGGTCGGATTCAGCGGTCAGCCGCTAGCTTCGTTCACGGCAGGGACAAAGAAGATCGACCTTCAGTTCCCGAATGAGTACGTCGCCGTGTCGCGTAGATTCGTTCCCGAGGTCAAAGTCGAGAACTCGGATATGGTCTTCGTAGGCTACGGGGTTGTAGCGCCTGAGTACGGGTGGGACGACTATAAAGGCGTCGATGTGAAGGGCAAGACGATTGTTATGCTGATCAATGATCCTGCCATTCCCGATCCCAACGACCCCTCTAAGCCTGATGAGAAGATGTTCAGGGGCCGCGCGATGACTTACTACGGCCGATGGACCTACAAGTACGAGATAGCGTCGGAGAAGGGCGCAGCGGCTGCAGTGATCATTCACGAAACAGGTCCGGCGGGTTACCCATATGAGGTCGTCTCTGGAAGCTGGGGACGAGAGAACTTCGACATTCAGACCCCCGACAAAAACATGGGGCGAGTGCCGGTCGAATCTTGGATCCATCTGGATGTGGCGAAGAAATTGTTTGCGGCAACCGGGCACGACTTCGACGCGTTGAAGAAGGCCGCGCTCAGCAAGGACTTCAAACCCCTTGCGCTCGGGGCAAAAGCGAACTTTGATGTCAAGAACACCCTTCGCGAGGTGCAGTCCAAGAATGTGATCGCAAAGCTTGAGGGCTCAGATCCGAAGCTCAAAGACGAATACGTAATCTACACGGCACATTGGGATCACCTGGGGAAAGATCCGAAGAAGCAGGGGGACCAGATCTACAACGGCGCCATCGACAATGCGTCGGGCTGCGCGGTTCTCCTCGAGATCGCCGAAGCATATACAAAGCTGAAGACTCCGCCCTTACGAACGATCCTGTTCCTGGCTGTGACTGCGGAGGAGAAAGGTCTCCTGGGAGCGAAGTACTACGCCGCGAATCCGCTTTATCCGCTCTCCCGAACGCTGGCCGACATCAACATGGATGGGATTAATCAATGGGGCAAGACGAAGGACATCGTTGTGGTGGGCCTCGGAAACTCTACGCTGGATGACGTGCTCGAAAAGCAGGCTGCGGTGCGTGGCCGCACAATGCAACCCGACCCCGAGCCTGAGAAGGGATCCTTCTATCGCTCTGATCATTTCGAGTTCGCCAAGAAAGGGGTTCCGGCTCTGTACTGCGATTCGGGCGTTCAGTTCATCGGCAAGCCCGAAGGTTATGGCAAAGAGAAGCGAGATGATTACACCGAAAAGGATTACCACAAGGTCTCAGATGAGGTGAAGCCTGACTGGGACCTTGCTGGCGCTGTTGAGGACACTCAAATGCTCTTCGAGGTGGGATACCTCGTGGCCGAGGGCGACAGATATCCAGAGTGGAAGGCGGGCACGGAGTTCAAGGCAAGACGCGAGGAGATGTTGAAGAGCAAGTGAGGGCGTAATCGAGGTTCCCCACCAACGTAAAAGGCCGGATTCATTCCGGCCTTTTATTCGAATTTGCTGCACGGGCTGGGCTACCAGCGCGGTTCGCGCCGTTGGCCACGGCCGCCGCCTGCTCCGGCGCTGCGGCCTCCTCCTCCCCCACCCCCAAAGCCGGTTCGCTCGGGCCGTGGTCTTGCTTCATTAACGTTAATGTTGCGACCGTTCAACTCAACTCCGTTGAAACGCTCGATTGCTTTGGTCGCCGCTTCCCGCTCCATCTCGATAAAAGCGAAGCCGCGCGAACGACCGGTGTCCCGGTCAGTCACTATGGTAGCCGACTGCACCTCCCCAACCTCCGAAAAGAGATCGCTGAGCTGATCCTCCGTCGTCTGATAGGACAGATTTCCGACAAATATTCTCGTTGACATGTGAGTTCTCCAGAACACGTTAGAAGGAACTCGCTTTGGCTATCCGGGAGAAAGTCGAGCAGAAGAACTAGCAGACACTTCCGAACAGAGAAGACGCGCTCCTGAAACCACAACACGCGGCGGATGCGGCCGCCGCGGCGAACGGCGTGGATAGTATCAAGGCTCACAGCTTTTGTCGAGAAGAAATTATTTCGTTCTCAATGGTTTACAACTGTGATTTGAAGCTCGGTAGCCTTGCCCGACGCCCGGTTCCCCGCATAGTCCTCGGCGACTATTCTCAAGGTGTAATTTCCGTCCAATAGATCAGAAGTTCGCAGCACTCCGTCGACCGCCTGCCCATCGCGAACGCGATTGGTGACTACCAACCTGAACCGTGTCGCTCCCCCATAAGCACTCACTCCGCTGCCCTCGGCGTAGGCAACAAACACGGAAGAATCGTCAGGCGGCAACCGGTTGAACTCGATATTGATCATCGGCTGCTCAAAACCCTTTACCGCTGCGCCATCCGTTCTGGTCAATTGATAACCAGCCTTGTATAGACCGAGCTTGCGCTGCTTCACGTTGCCGTCAACTTTGTCATAAGCCGTGATAACAATGTCGACGTCGCCTGAGATGACGAGCCGTCCCTCCCGGGTCCGGCTGAAAGGCTCTCCCGACGCTGAGACGATTTCGATGCCCTTAGGCTCCACCACGGGCGGAGTCGTATCGGTCAACTTCGGAAAGGGCAACTGAACCGGGTTGGCCTGCGCATTCCACGGACCCAGATTCAGATGAACATGGTAGAGGCTGTTCAACGTGCCGATGAACTCTCCGACCCTGAATCGCGTGCCGCGTCGCACCCTCACACCCATGAGGTTACCCGTTTCATCGACCCTCGTCTTGAACTTTGCCGCGTCTTGAATCTGGTCGCTCTTGTCTCGGCCGATGCGAACGTGGATGTAGCTGAACAATCCCACGTGAATGCCCTCGCTCGAAGCACGGTAATCCCAGTTTGGCAGAGGGCTGGTGACCTTCTCATCGACGACCGAGAGCACCGGGTCGCCCATATTGCCGCGAAGGTCTAACCCGCTATGAAGGTGATTGAGCGCGATGCCGCCGGGCGCGCCCCGCGCTTCGCCCACCAATCCTGTCACCTCGTGCCACTGACCCTGGGGCTTCAACGGCCAGGGGAATGATTGACCCAACTCAAGCAGTGAAGGTCCCAGTCGCGGGATGATCGAGTCGGGATCGCGCGAGTCCGATTCGGATGATGGTTGAATGAATTGCCGCGGCTGCTCCTCGACCAGGCTCGCTTCAGACGACGAAGGATCCGCGGGTGAGATCTTTCTGATCAGATAGTTTTGATTGTCGGCAACATAGACATTCCCCGGCCGGTCGATTGCAATGCCGCAAGGGCCATTGAACCTCGCGTATTTCCCTGCCCCGTCGCCGAACCCCGTGCCTGTGCCTGCGAATGTGGTGACCTCGCCCTCGGGTGTAATTCGGCGAATCCGGCCGCCGCCTTCATCAGTCACGAACAGGAAGCCGTCATACGTGATCGCGATACCAGTGGGCTGATTGAACCCTGCTTCTGTTCCCCATCCATCGTTATGACCCTGTTGTCCTCCGGCAAATGTGGTTACTTCCCCTGAGGGTGTGATCTTGCGGATCGCATCGTTGCCTGTATCAGCTACGAAGAGATTGCCCTGACGATCGACGGCAACGCCGCAGGGAGTGTCAAACTGTGCCGCCTCTCCCGGACGGTTGATGAAACCTGGAGATCCCGTGCCGGCAAGCGTGCTCACGGTTCCGTCAGTCGCAATCTTACGAACGCGATCGTTATAGCTGTCGGCAACGAAAATGTTACCTCGATCATCGACCGCGACGCCGATGGGTCCATCAAACCGGCTCTGGCTGGCAGGTCCGTCTTTGAAACCCGATTCTCCGCTGCCTGCCACGGTCGTCACGTTCCCATCGACGTCGAGTCTGCGAATGCGATTGTTCGAGGTATCAGCGATGATGACGCTGCCGCGCCTGTCGATGGCAAGTCCCGAAGGAGTGTTGAAGGATGCAGATTCGAGCTTGCCATCATCGAAGCCCTCTGATGATCCGGCGATCTTCGCAACGACTCCTTTGGTGGTGATCACCCTGATGGAATTGCTTCGGCCCCCGTCGGCCACGAAGACATTACCCTTGCTGTCGATTGCGAGGCCGAAGGGGTCACTGAAGCTGGCCGCCCGGTTCGGCCCGTCTTGAACCCCTGGAGCCCCGGAGCCCGCTAGAGTCACAACCATTCCGATAGCATCCCGGCGAGTCGGTTGCCTCCTGGGATTGACGATAAAGTAGACGACGATGCTGGCTACGACAGGAAGGGAGAGGATGAGGACAGTCAAAAGAACTCTGCGCATTGATCAGTTCGAAGAGCCGGCGTGGGCGATCAAAGCTCTCCGGGACCTCCACAGATGATC
>DASYSA010000693.1:0-27165 GCA_036003885.1 Blastocatellia bacterium
TACCCGCTTCGCTGATTGTCTCCAGCGAGGCGCCCCTCAGGTAGTGATGGACCAGAGCTGCGGTGAAAGCGTCGCCCGCCCCAACCGTATCGACTACGTCCACCTTGAACCCAAGGTGCTCGACCGAATCCGTATCAGTAACCAGCAAGCTTCCCCGATCGGCGCGAGTCACACAAACCAGCTCGAGGTCGAAGTCGTGGATCAGCCTTCGAGCTGACGCCAGTTCTCCCTCGTAGCTCAGACCAAGCTCATTCATCACCACTGGAAACTCGCTGCTATTGAGCTTCGCCACCCTTGACCGATTCAGGGATTGCACGAGAACTTCTTCGGAGTGGAATGACTGTCGCAGGTTCACGTCGAACACGATGAGCGCCCCGGCAGCCGCAGCGTCGACGAACCGCACAATCGTCTTCCGAGAAGCTGGAGAGCGCTGGGCCAATGATCCGAAGCAGACAGCAGCCGCTCCCGACGCCAGCTCCCTCCATTCGCTGGTCCACCCAATGAAGTCCCACGCAACAGATTGAGCGACTGTGAAATCAGGCTGTCCCGACGCGCTCACTTCGACCCGAACCGCGCCTGTGGGGTGAAGCCGGTCGAGCTGTACCTGAGAACTGTCGACACCCGCCCGCGCCAGGCATTCTATTGCCTCGCGGCCAGGTTCGTCGGCTCCCACGCGACTTGCTACGACTCCTCTTTCTCCGAGCACAGTCGACCAATAAGCGAAGTTCGCGGGAGCGCCTCCGAGCTGTTTGCCCTCCGGGAGCAGGTCCCATAGCAACTCGCCGATCCCAATGACAATGTTTGAACTATCGGGAAGCACGGTTTTACCAATTGGGCAGCGAGCCGACAGGGTATTGCTCCAGATCGAGCACCGATCCGGTTATGGGAGCGCTCTCGTCGCTCGCGAAGTAAAGCGCGGCGAGGGCTATATCGCGGGGCAGAAGCAGCCTTCCGAAAGGCCGCGTCTTGACTGCTTCTTCGATCCAGTTCTCGCCCTTGCCCTCTTGCAGCTTGACGACATTCTCGCTGGGCGTAAGCGTCCAGCCTACATTGAGCTGGTTGACACGGATGTGGTACCGATTGAGGTACTGGGCGGAGTTTTTGGTCAGCGTCATCAGCGCACCTTTGGACGCCGAGTAGGCGGTCAGCTTTGGCTCACCGATGTAGGCATTCACTGAACCGATGTTTATGATCGACCCGCCCCGCTCATTCTTCATGTAGGTCACGGCTTGTTGCATGCAGATGAAGGGACCGCGGACGTTGACAGCGAATACGTTGTCCCAGGTCTTGGGCTTCGTGGTTTCGACGTTGCCGCGGGGACTGATACCGGCGTTATTGACGAGCACATCGATGCGGCCGAAGACCTTGACCGCCCGATCTATCAGCGCGCGGCATTCGGCTTCAATGCGGACATCGGCGTGCTGAAAGACAGCCTGGCCGCCCTGAGCTGCTATGCTCGCGGCAACGGCGTCGCCATTATGCTTGTCGAGGTCGGAGATGACCACGCTGGCGCCTTCTTCAGCGAAGAGGCGCGCGATGCCTTCACCCATTCCGGCGCCCGAGCCTGTTATCACTGCTATACGGTCTTTTAGTCGCGCCATAAGTTACCTGAGGATGATGCGTGATGCGTGATCACGCATCAGTTCTCCAATGCTCCTCAATCTTCGCGCGAAGGAACCTCGCCGATTCGCGAAGCTCCTCCATCCCGTTCTCCCCGTCCTCAATCGATATCCACCCGTCGAAGCCTTCGCGACGCAGCGTCGAAAAGATCTTGTCATAGTCGTTCAGCCCCATGCCAATGACCCCGTGCTTGAGGCCCTTTGCGTAGCCGGCGGAGCCTTCGTGTTTTTTCAGGTCGTCCAGAGTCCCGCTAATCAAGTATCGGTCGGAGGCGTGCATCGTCACGACTCGATGCTTGACCGCCGCCAGAACCTCGAGAGGATCCTCGCCCGCGATAATCGCATTCGAAGGATCGTAGTTGACCCCAAACCACGGCGACTCTATTTGATTGACGATTTCCAGGAAGACGTCGAGATGCTGAGCAAACTCGGGATAGAGCCAGTACCCGTCTTTGTAGTGGTTCTCCATCGTCAGCACAATGTTCAGTCCTGCTGCGTAGTCGAGAAGCGAGGTTATGCACTCGACCGTCCATCGCACCCCCTCGGAGCGCGATACCTCATCGCGTCGCTGCCCCGAAAGCACGCGACAGTACCGGCCGCCCAAACCGGCTGTCACCTCTATGATCTCCCGTTCACGTTCGACCTCGCCGAGTCGCGCTGACTCGTCTGGCATCGTGAAGTCAGGTGAAGCGCACATCATCGGGGCTTGAAGACCGCGGCGGTCCAGATGCTCTTTGACTCGGAGGAGGTAGTCGGGCTCCAGTGATTCGAAGAAACCTGGATACATCTCGACACCGTCAACGCCCAGCGAGGCGGCAAGGTCGATCCATTCAAAGAGCGTCATAGTCCGCGTGACGCACAGGTCGTCCATGAAGCATTTTGGGAAGGCGCTCAGTTTCGGCATGAAAATGGAACGTTTCGCGTTTCGCGTTTATCGTTTCGCGTTCTCGCCGCAAGTGTCGGTTGGGATTCTCAAGCGCGAGGACAACAATCGACAACGAGGACGGGCTAAGGCAACAGGTCCGCTACTGCAATCGACGCTTGCGGCGCGGCTAAGGACGAGACAAAGTCCCCCCCGTAGAGAATTGTGATGCTCCTGTAGCCGAAGCCATGCAACTCGTTCGGATCGGGCGCTGGATCGCGGCGAACTTCTAGTCGGCGATCTATTAGATTGAGTACCCAGTAATCAGGGATTCCTGCCTTGGCATAGAGGCTCGCCTTTTCAGTGCGGTCGTAATCCAACGATGACTCGGACACCTCAACAATAAGCACTGCGGTCTTGGGATGTGCCTGGCTATAATCGCGCACCACGCCTTCAACAACCGCAACATCAGGTTCTGGTTCCGAGACGTCGCCCAGATCCAAGGGCGATTGGGTTTGGACGAACGCGCGACCGCCGAAGGCATGGCGAAGTGCGTCGCCCGCTAACACTACTGAGGTCCTGTGTGGACTTCCCATTGGACTCATCTCTATTATCCGCCCTTCTATGAGCTCAACGTGCTTTCCTTCAAAAAGGCCGACCTCGGCCATTTTGTAGTACTCGTCGCGTGTCCATTGATGGACCTGGGGCGGATCGAGCAGTCTCATCGCAATTCCTTCCCGACAGGCAGACATCCAACGTCTGACTCCGCAGTCATTGCCTTGCTCTTCATACGAAGCGAGAGTACCAAGACAAACTCTGTTCCGCAATCCGGCCCGCCCGGATGACGCAGGCGCCGGGAGTCAGCGAGGAACTAGAATTCCAGCTTACTGAGATAGTCAAAGCTGACCTTGATGCTATCGAGCGGAGACCCCGGACACTGATCCTGCTCGACGAAGTAGTGCTTCACCCCCGCTTTGCGTGATTGCGCAAAGATGGGTTTGAAATCTATGACTCCGCGACCGACCTCGGTGAAGAACTGCTTTGGGGTGTTGTCCATGTCCTTGACGTGGAGGAGCGGGAAGCGTCCCGGGTGAGATGCGAAGTACTTCAACGGGTCCTGCTTCGCTTTGATGATCCAGTACAGGTCCAATTCGATCTTCACCAGATTCGCGTCGGTCTTCTGCAGTAACAAGTCAAAGGGCACAGCGCCGTCCAGAGGTGGGAACTCGAAGTCGTGATTGTGATAGCCGAACTGAATGCCCGCCTTCTTGCAAGCCTCCCCTGCGCGGTTGAACGTGTCGGCATGCCGTTTGTAGTCGTCGAGCGACTTGCGCTCCTCCGGAACCAGATAGGCGCAGATCAGGTAGCGATGGCCGATGGCTGCCGCCGTTTCAATGGTCTTCTGCCAGTTCTCGCTGAGCGCCTTTAAGCTGACGTGCGCTGAAGGCGAGGTCAAGCCGTTCGCACTCAGAACAGATTTCACCTGCTGCGGTGTTCGGTTGAAGTAGCCGGCGAACTCGACTTCCTTGTATCCGATGGAGGCGACTTTGGCCAGCGTATCGTCGAAGTCCTTCTCCATCTGATTGCGTACGGTGTAGAGTTGAAGTCCTATTGCTTTCATCTTGTTCTTCACCAGGTTTCGACCAAAGCCCGTATGTGCGATCCACAGTCCGCCAAAAGAGGCTCCTGCGGCCGATTTCAGGAATCGTCTGCGATTGATCATTTGTCCTCCAATGTTTCTAAGCGCCTTCTCTGCGAATGAGGCATCACCAGCCACCCTGGCCCTGACTCCTATGAAAACCATACATCCCCGACCAATGTGAGATACTCAATTCGCATTTCGCATTTCGCCGGTTCACTTCTTCACATACACGCGCTTTGTCTCGAATGAACCCCTGGGACCATCGAAGTAGTAATCCGCGGTCAACGTACTCCCATCGGCTGACATTGTCCACTTGCGGGTCTGCTGATTGATCACCGGGCCGTTCGGACTCTCGGTCGTTGTCTCTTCGCTGACCAGGATGCCCCTGTCGTTCGGGAGCCAGGAGGACTTCCGTTTGCCTTTCCCGGGCGCCGGGCCGGTCATTCCCTGCGGCGTGAACTCAACCTCCTTACCGTCGAGCGTGTAGACATCGGCGAACGATCGCTCGCCCTGCGAGGAGGCGATCTTGATTTCGACCTTCACCTGGTCGCCGCTGTGAGTGACGGTAATGGTTTGCTGTAAGTCTGGCGGAATGCCGATGCTGCGAGACGGGTCCATAACCCACGTGCCGCTGAAATTGGGCCTACGGCTGCCCGAGGCTATGCCGGAAGCAAACAAGAGGATGGCGACGGCGGTGATAGCGTTCTGGCGTTTCATTTCCAATCTCCCCGAGTTGTCATTGGTCAGTTGTCATTTGTCATTCGCCCTTCTCTTTGACTTGTCAGGAATCAGGGAACCAGTGGCAAATGACAAGTGAAAAACGACCAATGACGAACTGTTTTTGCGGCCGGCCTTATGTTACACCTCTGAGTTTGATCGGAAAAGCCGCCGGGACACCGACCACTTCGCGCGTGTGATTAAATTCGCGACCTAAATCTCACCTGCGGAGAGGCTGTGTGGTGGGATTCGCCGGAGCCCGTTGCATGCCCTCGTTTAGGCTGGTATGAACGATACGCCCAACTGCAGTTCCCGACTGCATCGGCCTGCTCAGCCGTATCATTACCTCCCATTGACACATCGCCGCTATCGGATTATAAGGGTATCCGCCGGCTCGTTTCAGTAGCCTCCGCGCCCCTCGGCTCTTTGACTCGCGCCCTGGTGCCGGGCTTCAAACTCAAAAAGAGGTCATGATGAATAGAATCACCCGAAGAGATTTCACGAAAGCAACTGCCGTCGTAGGGATCAGCACCGCGCTTGGTAACATGCGAGTCTTAGGCGCCAACGACCGCGTCAACCTCGGCGTGATTGGCTGTGGAGGAAGAGGAACGGACCAACTCAAGCGCTTTCTCAAGCAACCCGATGTGAACCCCGTCGCTGTCTGCGACGTGTACGATCCCTTCACGAAACGCGCCGTCGAGACCGCTGGTGGAAAGCCCGCCGCCCATAAAGACTTTCGCGAGTTGCTCGATCGCAAAGACATCGATGCCGTTCTCATCGCGACGCCCGACCACTGGCACGCTCTTCAAACTGTGATGGCCTGCCGCGCCGGTAAAGACGTCTACATCGAAAAGCCGCTGACCCTCACCATTCAAGAAGGCCGCGTCATGGTAAACGAAGCTCGCAAGCATAAGCGAGTCGTGCAGACAGGCAGCCAGCAACGGTCGGGCCCGCACTACGAGCGAGCCGTGAAGCTCATTCGAGACGGAGCGATCGGCGAAGTGCACAAGATAACCGCCGGCAGCGCCCGCAACGCGATGCCCGGCTTCGTTCCACGAGAGATCAAGAAAGGGCTGCCCGCCGATCTCGATTGGGATATGTGGCTCGGTCCGGCGCCATCCGTCGCCTTCGATCCGTTTCGCTGCATCTACCATTTTCGTTGGTTCTGGGATTACTCCGGCGGGCAGATGACGAACTTCGGCGCGCACGACCTCGACATCGCGAGGTGGGCGCTTGATGCGAAGGCGCCGGAAGCCGTTGCAGGCTTCGGCGGCCGCTACGCCATCAAAGACGGCGGACAGACACCAGATGTGCAGGAAGTCATCTACAACTTTCCCGGTTGCGTTGTGACCTGGTCGATCAGCGAGGTCAACAAAGGCCGTGACGCGCCGCCCATCGAGTTTCACGGCACAAAGGGAACGTTGCAACTGTCGCGAGCCGGATTCAGAGTGATCCCAGAAGTGTGGAAAGGTCGAGACAGCAGGAACGAGAAGCCCGAGATGGCGCCTATTGAAGACCCGGGCTCGAACCAGGAAGACACTCACGTTCGCAACTTCCTCGACTGCGTGAAGAGCCGCAACAAGCCCAACGCCGACGTCGAAGAAGGACACCTCACGGCGACGATGTGCCACATTGGGAACATCTCGACGAGGCTTGGAAGATCTCTGAGATGGGACGCGGAGAAGGAAGAGTTCATCGGCGACAGGGAAGCCAATCAGTGGCTGTCGAAGGCTTACAGGAAACCCTGGAAGCTCTGATCCTCTGAGTTCTGGCCCCAGCTTCCATCTGAAGAGGTGCCCGGCAGGTCGACTTCTGAGCCTTGTTCATGCCGAGGATATTAGATGAATCGAGTTTCACGGCGTGCATTCTTGCGTGCAGCGGCATGCTCTCCTGCCGTTAGTCTGGTTGCCGGCCCTAACATCGTTTCCTCACACAAGCCATCCGACATCCGCATCGAGGAGGTCTCATACAGCTTTGAAGACCATCTCTACCGAGCCCCCTACAAGTTTGGCGGCCGTCTGGTAGATCGCGTCACCCTGCTCAATGTTACGTGCGACGTGCGCACCGCAAATGGGCCTGTGTCAAAGGGATTCGGGTCGATGCCGCTCGGCAACGTCTGGTCGTTTCCGTCCCGAGTGATGTCCTACGACGCGACTCTCGGTGCGATGAAAGCGCTCGCAGACCGAATTCGCAAGATCACCGCCTCCTACAAAGAACCGGGTCATCCCCTGGACATTAACTTCGCGCTCGAGCCCGCCTACTTAAAGGCGGCGGCTGAGGTGTCCAAAGAGTTGAGCCTCGCCGAGCCTATTCCCAAATTGTGTACGCTCGTGACCGCCAGCCCGTTTGACGCAGCCATTCATGATGGATTCGGCAAGGCGCACCGGTTGAATTGCTATCACACCTACGGACCGGACTTCGCGACCCACGATTTGTCGCGCTATCTTGGGCGGGACTTCAAAGGTGAGTTCCTCGACCGCTACATCTTGAAGGACCCGACACCGAGAGTCGCGCTCTACCACTCGGTCGGGGCGCTCGATGCACTTGAAGATTCCGACGTCAAGCAACGCATCGGCGACGGGCTGCCCGAGACGCTCCCCGAGTGGATCGACTACAACGGGATCACTCACATTAAGATCAAGCTGAACGGCGAGGACCGCGACTGGGATACAGAACGAGTGATCCGAATCGATCGAGTGGCGACCGCGGTCCAGAAGCGACGAGGCGTGACTCAGTGGAAATATCTGCTCGACTTCAATGAGAACTGCGCCAATGTCGGCTATCTACTGGAGGTGCTGCGAAGAGTGAAGGCGCACACCCCCGAAGGCTTCAATCGAATTCAGTACATCGAGCAACCGACCGCGCGAGACTTGAAGGCGCACAGGTCGAACGTCATGCACGAGGCCGCGAAGCTGAGGCCAATCGTGATCGACGAATCGCTGACCGACCTCGAGAGCCTGATGCTTGCGCGCGAGATGGGTTACACGGGGGTGGCGTTGAAAGCGTGCAAGGGTCAGAGCCAGGCTCTGTTGATGGCCGCCGCTGCTCAAAAATATCGGATGTTCCTGTGCGTTCAGGACCTTACCTGTCCCGGAGCTTCACTCGTTCATTCCGCCGGGCTCGCAGCTCACGTGCCGGAGGTGGCAGCGATTGAAGCCAACTCGCGCCAGTACGTTCCGTCGGCCAATCGAGGATGGGAGAAGAGGTTCCCAGGCATCTTCGTTATCAAAAAAGGATTCCTGGAAACGAATTCTCTCACCGGTGACGGCCTCGGCGCGGTCAATAGTTGACGCGGAGATTCGCTGGAGCGTTGAGAGTGATGGAGACGGGAGACAAGAGCGTAGTCTGCATAGACGTCGGCACGACCAACGCGCGCGGATGGCTTGTATCGGGCGATGTGGTGCTTGCCCGGGCGCAAACTCAAGTTGGCGTGCGCGACTCAGCTCGTGAGGGATCGGCAACGCGACTGCGCTCTGCACTGAAAGACTTGATCGCCAGGGTTTGCGCAGGAGCTCCGCCTCCGTCGTACGTTGCTGCCGCGGGTATGATCACTTCGTCGCTCGGCCTCGCTGAAGTGGCACACATCGAAGCGCCCGCCGGCCTCGAAGACCTCGCCCGATCAGTCGAGCGACACTCGTTCTCTGATGTTACCGAATTTCCGCTCTATTTGGTTCCAGGAGTTCGGACGGGCCCGATGCGCACAGTCCTGGATACAATCAGCAACACTGACGTGATGCGGGGCGAAGAGACTTTGTGCGTTGGCTTGATGGGAAGCGGTTTGCTGAAAGGGCCGACGACGCTGCTGAACCTGGGATCGCATTGGAAGGCGATTCGAATCGACGAAAGGCAGCGCATACAATCGAGTGTCACAACTCTGTCCGGCGAGCTCATTCATACCGCTCAGACCCAGACCATCCTGGCGAGCGCAGTACCACGCGAACGGCTGGCCGCGGTAGACGACTGTTGGGTCGATGCCGGCATGCAGGAGGGACGCAGGTCGGGCATATCGCGTGCGCTCTTCTGCGTGAGGTTGTTGGAGCAGAAGTGCGATGGCAGTCCCGAGCAGCGGCTTTCCTTTCTGGCCGGCGTCTTCATCGGTGCCGATCTCGATGCGTTCATGGCACGAAGGGCACTGGGCGGAGACGGCCTGGTCGTAATCACAGGAGGCGGCGCATTGGCCCAGGCCTGGTTGCGCGCTCTCTCACGGTCTTCGATACGGGCGGCGGTGTTGAGTGAATCCGAGGTCGAGCACGGGTTGCTTGAAGGCCTGAAGTCCATCGTTGAGAAGAGTTCAGAATATGGCCGTTAGGCGAAGACTGCGCTCGCAACTTTCTGTCTAAGGCCCTGGGTATGCACGCTTCCAGCGTGCGTGTGAGGATCTCCACACGCAAGATAGCAGCGTTGATGAACAGGTGATGTCAAGTGAACGAGATTGAGAGAATAAAGGACCAACTGACGCGGGGCTTCGATGGGGACGCGTGGTATGGCCCGTCGCTCGCGGATGCGCTTGCCGATGTGCCCGCTGAACAAGCGGCCGCCAGATCTCTTCCTCACGCGCACAGCATCTGGGAGATCGTTCTTCATGTCGCCGCGTGGGAAAACGCGGTCAGGACGAGGCTGGAGACCGGCCTTGTTGATCTGCCCGCCGAAGGAGATTGGCCTATTGTCGGCGATACGAGCGCGCGCACGTGGAGCGAGACACTCGCCCAACTCGAACGGGGCCATCGCGAACTATCAGAAGCGATCGCGAGGCTAGGCGATGATCGGCTTGAACAGACTCTCGGAAGCAAGCGCGACAGGCCCACCGGCGGAGGGGTTTCGGTCTACACGACGCTTCACGGCGTCATCCAGCACACCGCCTATCACACCGGACAAATCGCGCTACTCAAGAAGGCATCACTGCGATGATCGAACGAAGAGAATTCTTGAAATACTCGACTGCTATGATTGGCCTCGGAGCTGGCCTGGTTATGAACACAAGTGCACAAGGGGAGATGTCCGCGAGGCAGTTCGTACTTCACCAGGCAAGACGCCGGCGAGAACTATGGGACTTGCTGGGGGACCTGCCGCTTAAGCACAAACCGAAACCGCCAAAGCTCATTAAGACCGAGAAGCACGACGGCTACACGCTTGAGCACATCGAGCTCGACTTGAACGGCCTTGAGCCAGTGCGGGCTTTGCTCTTGATTCCGGATCGCAGACAAAAGAGAGCGCCGGGCCTGTTGTACATTCACGCTCACGGCGGCACCTATGAGCTTGGCAAGGAAGAGCTGATCAAGGGTCGCAACATTCTCCCGGCTTATGCTCCTGTCTGCGCCGAGAAGGGGCTGGTCACGCTGGCGATCGACAGTTGGTGCTTCTCCGAGCGCAAGCACGCGGCCAATGGTTCTCAAGGAGAGCAGGACGCGTTCAAGCTCATGCTTTGGCGAGGACAGGTGCTTTGGGGAATGATGATGTGGGATGAGTTTCAAGCGGTGAGCTATCTGGCGAGCCGCGCTGAAGTAGATCCCGATCGCCTTGGAGCATTCGGGCTCTCGATGGGCTCGACCAAAGCCTGGTGGCTGGCGGCGCTCGACTCCCGGATCAAGCTGTGTATTGATCTCTGTTGCTTAACCGACTACCAAGAGCTGATCAAGATCGATAACCTGAAAGGCCATGGTGTCTACTACTACGTGCCGTCCTTGTTGAAGCACTTTCAATCGCCCGAGATCAACGAGTTGGTCGTCCCCCGCCCTCGTTTGAGTTTGAACGGCCGGAAGGACTTGCTGACTCCGGTGGCGGGTGTCGAGCACATCCGCGACCATCTTATGCAGCGGTACAAGAGGTATGGCCGCACGGAAGACTGCCGGATCGAGTTATTCGACTGCGGCCACGAGGAGACGCCCGAGATGCGAAAGGTGGTGTCAGAGTGGCTGGATCGATATCTGGTGAATGCGCATTAACGCAATGGCGCAATGGTCAGACCTCAGGTCTTACGACCACTGCCACTCGTCCTCGTTCCACGCGCTCTGTAACGACAACGGCTCGTCCAGGAGTCGATCATCACCATCCTTGGCCATTCGGGCAAAGGCCCTCCTCCCATCCCTCGCGAGGGATCCTAGCCGACCGTATGAAACTTTTCGATCATCATTCACTGGGCGATGATAGTTGGCCACTAACTGTGGTCAAGGAACTGCATTCGTATGAGCGCTGAGTGCTGCCGATCAGCCCGTTCCGGTGTAGAATGATCACGAAATGACAAGCGCCTCGCGTCAGAACTGGATCGGGCTCGGCCTTGCCCTCGCCGGCGTCATCGGCGTAACCCTTCTCTATAGCCGTTTCCTCACCGATGTGAAGCCCACAACAGTAGCTCTTAGCCTGCTGCTCGTCGTGCTCGCCGCCGCCTCGAAGTACGGCCTCGGTCCCAGCATCGCCGCCTCGGTCGCCGGAATGTTTTGCTTTAACTACTTCTTTCTTGCGCCCGTCGGCACGTTGACAATCCACGAGCCGCAAGACTGGATCGCTCTGTTTACTTTTCTAATCACCGCGGTCACTGCAAGCCAGTTGTCATCCGCCGCACGCGCTCGCGCCAGAGACGCCGAGAGACGTCGCGAAGAAATGCTCAAACTCTATCAATTGAGCCGAGCGATAATTGCGACACCCGATTCCGAAACTGCGATCGCTTCAGTTGCCGGGCAGGTGGCGGAAGTGTTTGGGTTCGGCTACTGTGCGGTTTATGTTCCGAGCGATGCTGGCAAATGGCGGCGACTGGCCATCGCGACCGAGCTATCTTTCGAGCCTGCCCAACCGAAGATCGACAGGGCGTTCAACTCCGGTGACGTCACGATAACCCCTGGCGCTGTCATTACTGATGAAGCCCTACCCGGAATGAGCGCAACATATGCCCCCCTGAAGGTGGGGGTCCGATCGGTCGGGGTGATGGTGCTGATCTCTCATAGTCTCGAGCGAAACACCGTCGAGGCCATCGCCGGGCTTGTGGCTCTCGCCCTTGAACGCGCTCGCTTTCTCACCGAGGTCAGCCGCACCGAGGCCTTGAGACAGAGTGAGCGATTGAAATCGGCATTGCTCGACGCGGTCACTCACGATATTCGCACGCCGCTCACGTCAATCAAGGCATCTGTCACTACGCTTCTCGAGGAGCTGCGGGGCAGGAGGAACACAGCCACGCTGGACGCGGAGGGAAGAACAGAGATGCTGGAGGTCATAGATGAAGAGGCCGATCGCCTCAACCGCTTTGTCGAGGGCCTCATCGAGCTTGCCCGCATCGAAGCAGGAGAGATGCAGTTGCAACGCCGATGGGGAGCCGTCGATGAAATTGTTCTGGCCGCACTCTCGCGCGCCGAACCGCTTACTCGCAAGAACGCGATCGAGGTTTCGCTTGAACCCGACCTTCCTCTCGTCCGGGTCGACGCACATGCGGTAGCTGAAGTTGTCTATACGCTCGTCGACAACGCTGCGAAGTACTCACCGCCGGGAAGCCGCATCCGCGTCGCGGCTAACCGCACAGGGGACGACATGGTGAGGCTGGCAGTTGAAAATGAAGGGGCCGGAATTCCGGTCGAATTACGCGAGCGTGTCTTTGATAAGTTCTTTCGCGCGATGAGGGACGGCGACTCAGGCACGTCAGGGACAGGTATGGGGCTGGCCATCGCGCGGGGCATAGTCGAAGCGCACGGGGGGCGGATCTGGGTCGAGGACAGAAGCGCGGGACGCGGAACCGTGGTTGCGCTCACCCTCCCGGTCGGGGACAAAGAGGAGGCAGCCGAATTGACCGCCAGGGAGTCCGAAGTTAGCAAGAGTTCCTGAACAACCGGCCGATGTTCTGCGTTTGCACCTGTACAAAATCATGACCGAAAAGCAACGCATTCTCATCGTGGACGACGAGCCGCAGATCACGCGCGTATTGAGGAGGAGCCTCACGACGCACGGCTACGATGTGCGCACCGCGGCGGATGGTGAGAGTGCGCTCGAGACACTGGGCGACTGGTCTCCGGATCTGGTAGTCACGGACCTGTCAATGCCCAATATGAACGGGCTCGAACTCTGCAAACGGCTGCGGACCGTTTCAAAGATTCCGATAATCGTCCTTTCCGTGAGGGGTGAGGAACAGATAAAAGTCGAGGCGCTGGATGCCGGCGCGGACGACTATGTCACCAAGCCCTTCGGCATGGACGAACTGCTCGCGCGTATCCGGGCCGCTTTGCGGCGCGCGCCTGAGCAACAGGCTGACGATCCAGCTTCAACAGTATTAGAGGCAGGTGACTTTCGTATCGACCTCGAAACTCGCAGTGTGGCCGTTCAAACCCGCGAAGTGCATCTGACCCCGAAGGAATACGACCTCCTGGTCTACCTGATCCGCCATCCCGGCAAAGTCCTCACGCATCGCACGCTGCTTGCTGCCATCTGGGGTGGCAATTACGTCGAGCAGACCGAATACCTGCGTGTTTTCGTCGGCCAACTCAGAAAAAAGATCGAGCCTGACCCATCGTCGCCGCGCTACGTTCTCACCGAACCGTGGATCGGCTATCGTTTCGATCCAGGGACATAAATCGCATCCCTTTCCAGCCCGGGATCTTTACGATCTCTTTATTAACGTTTTACTCCCAACTTATATCTGCGGTGCTACCTTGGATAAGGTGGTTGGTAAGCAAGCCAACGACACAAGGGGGTTTCCAAATGAACAATCTATTGGGACCAGTTCTGGCGATAGTAGGCACCGCTCTGTTGCTGTTACTTCGCGAGTTCGTCTTATCGGTCGGAAAGAAGAACAGGAACTCATCCGGTGCGCGGGATCGCCGACCCATCGTTTCTGGCTCGGATCTTCAGCGCGAAGAACACCTCCGCGCAGATCCAATCAGGGAATTTGAAGAGCCCGGCCCTGACGCGAGCTCAATTGAAGTTGACGAATTCCTTGCCGAGTTACGCGCCAAGGCACAAGAGCAATCGCCTTCTTCACGAACCAAGAACGGCTCGACGAACATTGGCCGGGCACAATCCAACCGGAAGGAAATGACGGGGGACTTGTGGTGAACGACGGTTCCAAAGAGCTATCCGCAGATGTCGCAGATTTCGCAGATGTGAGACCAATGGTGGCCGACCCACCTCCTGGCGTTTCGAGTTGTCCTTTCAGGGCTCTTCATCTGCGGTCTCTGCGCAATCCGTGGACGACGGGCCTGGTTGTGGCGGGCTTCATGCTGCTGTGGGGGATCTCGACTACCGCTCGCGCACAACAGACGATCTTCAACGTCCCGAGTTCGGACGTGCTTGATAAGGGCAAGGTCTATTTCGAGTTGGACGCCACATTCAAACCGAACAAGGACGGCGACAACGTTGTTCCGAGGTTTTCATCCTTCGTGCCACGCATCGTCGTGGGCGCGGGTAGAAGAGTTGAGGTCGGATTGAACATCAACGGGAACATTCAGCCGGGTCCGGACGCAACAACCTTCGTCCCGGCGATCAAATGGAAAGCATACGATGGGGGCGATAATGGCTGGGCGTTCTTGCTCGGGGATCATCTTTTTATTCCCGTTCGCAACAGGTCGTACGATGCAGGCAACTACGTTTACGGGCAGGTCAGCAAAACGCTCAAGACCAAAACGCGATTGACGGCCGGCGTACATGATTTCAGCCCGGATGTGGTCCATCCAAAGAACCGGGCAGGCGGCCAGTTCGGATTCGAGCAGCCGGTCAATTCGAAGTTCGGTTTTGCAGCGGACTGGTTCACCCATAGAGCGTGGCCGGTTACGTCACGGCGGGCGTAAATTTCAAGCCGCACCCTAAGGTTACGGGCTATGCAGCCTATTCAATCGGCAACGAGAACGTCACAAGGGGTAACCACTTTTTCTACGTAGCCCTCGGTATCAACTTTAACTGAACCGAGGTGGGATCGCTGAACCTATGAAACAGATTCATCCAAACGTCGTCTCGAATGGAACTGCGAAACGGCTTCTCGCGCTCGAGCGCAAATTAAGAACGCTGATGCTCGACCCATTCCTTGACTCGGAGTCTCACTGGGCCTATGAATTCAGATCTAGGCGTAGCGCCCTCGCCGCGCGGCGAGGGCTGTTGATTAGCTCAGCGGTCAGGTTTATCGAAGACCTACATCGAAACCTGGACCTCTGTCTGGCTCGGTTCATAGTCTGGCGCGAGACTCGCCGCCGAAGAAAAGCAGAAAGAAGGCAATGAGAACAAAGGAGTGATGAAATGCTCGATCTAATTTACATAGTGCTGGTTCTCGTTTTCTTTGGTCTTGCATTCTGGTACGTGCGCTTTTGCGAGCGCGTGTAACAAACAGCAAGCATGGATTCGGATGATGTCGGGCTTTAGACAATTGGAGCGACCCTGTTTGGGATCTACGTGGTCAGCGTGTTTCAGGGCGCATTTCGGCACCAAAAGGCGGAGGAAGTCATGAACACGGAATACATCGTAACCGGAGTCATCGCCCTGTTGCTGCTTGGGTACTTGATTTTTGCACTGCTCAAACCGGAGAAGTTTTGAAGTGGTTGGCGGCTTGTGACGGGTGGCCAGTTAGACCACCGTGGCGAGTGCCAATGCCGTGACCGGACAAAACGCTCCTCGCCACGCACTAGTCACTTGTCACTGCGTTAGGGGAACGAAATGACACTCAACGGATTCTTACAACTAATCGTCTACTTTCTGGTTTTGCTGGCGGTGACCAAGCCGCTCGGCATCTACATTACGCGGGTCTTCTCCGGCGAAAAGACATTCATAAGCCGAGTGCTGGGGCCGGTAGAACGACTGATCTATCGAATTTGCCGTGTGGATGCCGCTACGGAGCAGCACTGGACCACCTACACGGCAGCAATGTTGATGTTCAGCCTCGTCTCGCTGCTGGTTCTTTATCTGCTCCAACGGATTCAATTCTATCTGCCGCTCAACCCCCAGCAGTTCCCCGGCGTCAACGAGCACATGGCATTCAACACGGCGGCAAGCTTTACGACCAACACCAATTGGCAAGACTACGCCGGCGAGTCGACGATGAGCTACCTGGTGCAGATGGCTGGTCTTGCATTCCACAACTTCACTTCCGCGGCAGTTGGCATCGCGCTGGCGATCGCATTCATCAGGGGCATAGCGCGACGCGAAGCAAAAACGATCGGCAACTTCTGGGTGGACCTCACTCGATGCTCGCTATACGTGCTCCTGCCGTTCTGCCTGGTAGGCGCATTGGCGCTGGTCTCGCAGGGAGTAGTGCAAAACTTCAAGCCTTACACCCAGGCCACACTTGTTGAGGCCCAGCAGGTCACAAAGACAGATGCGGACACGGGCGACGAAACCACGGACACAGTAAGCGACCAGACGATTGCGCAGGGACCAGTCGCTTCTCAGGAGATAATCAAGGAATTGGGGACAAACGGCGGCGGTTTCTTCAATGCAAACTCCGCTCATCCGTTCGAGAACCCGACGCCTCTTACAAACTTCCTGGAGATTGTGGCTATCTTTTCGCTCGGCTCAGGCCTGACTTACACGTTGGGAAGGATGACCGGCAATCAGAGACACGGTTGGGCCGTTTTTGCCGCGATGGTGATCGTGTTCCTGGGAGGATTCTTTGTAGTCTACTACTTTGAGGCACGCGGCAATCCCAACTTCGATAAGTACGGGGTTACGCAAGCTGCGGTGGAAACCAGCGGAGCCGAGCAGGCCGGCGGCAACATGGAAGGCAAAGAGGTTCGCTTCGGCATTGCGAACTCCGCTCTTTTTGCCACGATCACGACCGATGCTTCATGTGGCGCAATCAATTCATGGCACGATTCATTCACTCCGCTGGGTGGAATGATCCCACTGGTGAACATCATGCTTGGGGAGATCATCTTCGGCGGAGTCGGATCGGGTATGTATGGCATGCTGGTGATGATCGTGCTGACTGTCTTCATAGCCGGGTTGATGGTCGGCCGCACCCCTGAATACCTGGGCAAGAAGATCGAGGCGAAAGATGTAAAGCTCGCGATGCTTTACGTATTGATCTTCGCCTTGTCGATCCTGTGTTTCTCGGCGTGGTCGAGCGTTGTTCCTGACGGCACGTCGAAGACAAACAACGGCGGACCGCATGGTTTGTCTGAGATCATCTATGCGTTTGTGTCGTGCACCGGCAACAACGGCTCTGCCTTTGGCGGGCTCACGGTGAACACGTACTGGTACGACACGACGCTGGGACTCGCTACCTTGGTAGGGCGCTTCCTAATGATCATCCCGATGATGGGAATCGCGGGCAATCTTGCCGCGAAGAAGATCGTGCCTCCCTCGGCAGGTACATTCCCAGTCCACACTCCGCTGTTCGTCGTGTTGGTCATAGGCGTGATCCTGATCATTGGAGCGTTGACGTTCTTCCCGGCGCTGTCGCTCGGGCCGATCGTGGAGCATTTTTTGATGAACTCGGGAACAATGTTCTGATTGCGGAATTCGGATTGCGGATTGCGGGAAATTGGAAATTCGGATTAAGGCCGACCTCTTCAATCCGCAATCCGAATTCCGCAATCCGCAATCGGAGGGGTTATGTCGGAAAGAGCTGAAAAGAGGCCATTGTTCGACCCGTCAATTGTAAGCCGGGCGATTAAAGATGCATTCGTCAAGCTGGACCCGCGCCAGGTTGCGAAAAACCCGGTGATGTTTGTAGTCGAGGTCGGCAGCATTCTCACAACCTTGCTAGTCATCCGAGACGTAGCTCGCGGCGAGACGAGCCACTTGCTGTTCACCGTACAGGTGACACTGTGGCTCTGGTTCACAGTGCTGTTCGCGAACTTTGCGGAAGCAATGGCGGAAGGACGCGGCAAAGCCCAGGCCGATGCGCTTCGAAGAGCAAAGACTGAGACGATGGCCAATCGCATCGTCGGAGTTATTTCCGAGGGGGTCGAACGGGTCAAGACCGAGCAGTGCCCCGCGCCCAGCCTGCGTAAAGACGATGTGGTGTTGGTCCGCGCAGGAGAATTCATACCAGGAGATGGAGAGATCGTCGAAGGCGTCGCCTCGGTGGACGAATCAGCCATCACAGGTGAGAGCGCACCCGTTATCCGTGAGTCCGGGGGCGATCGTTCGGCGGTCACCGGTGGAACAAAGGTGATCTCAGACTGGATAAAGGTGCGTATCACTTCCAATCCAGGAGAGACCTTCCTGGATCGAATGATAGCGCTGGTCGAGGGAGCCGAACGCCAAAAGACTCCAAACGAGATTGCGTTGAACATTCTGCTGGCTGGACTCACGATTATCTTCCTTCTGGCGGTGGTCACGCTGTTACCGTATGCGATCTACAGTGTCGGCGCAGCAGCTCCGGCGGCAGGGTTCGCCCCGGCTTTGCCACCCTCGATCACCGTGCTCGTAGCGTTGCTGGTCTGCTTGATTCCGACGACCATTGGCGGATTGCTTTCGGCCATCGGCATCGCCGGAATGGACCGCCTGATTCAGCACAACGTGCTGGCGATGTCCGGCCGGGCCGTCGAAGCTGCGGGCGATGTGAACACCCTCTTGCTGGACAAGACCGGCACGATTACCCTCGGCAACCGGCAGGCTGTCGAATTCATTCCCGTCAACGGCGTTTCTGAAAGAGAGCTGGCCGATGCCGCGCAGCTATCAAGCCTGTCAGATGAAACCCCCGAGGGCCGCTCGATAGTCGTGCTGGCAAAAACAAAGTACAACCTGAGGGGGCGCGAGCTGGGTGCTCTCGAAGCCCATTTCATCCCGTTCACCGCGCAGACGCGCATGTCGGGGGTCGATCTGGATAGCCGCGCGATCCGCAAGGGCGCCGTCGACGCAATTGCAGCGTTCATCAGCACCCAGGGAGGTATGGTCCCACCCGATATGAAGTCAATTGTCGAGCGCATTGCCAGCTCGGGTGGCACACCGCTGGCGGTCGCGGATCATAGCCGGGCGCTCGGGATCATCCACCTGAAGGACATAGTGAAAGGTGGAATGAAAGAGCGCTTCGATCAACTGAGAAGGATGGGCATTGCGACCATCATGATAACCGGCGACAACCCCCTCACCGCGGCGGCGATCGCGCGCGAAGCGGGCGTGGATGACTTTCTCGCCGAAGCGAAGCCTGAAGACAAAATGGCGTTGATAAGGCGCGAACAAACCGCGGGCAAACTCGTTGCAATGACCGGTGACGGCACCAACGATGCCCCGGCGCTCGCTCAAGCCGACGTGGGAGTTGCAATGAATAGCGGGACGATGGCTGCCAAGGAAGCGGGCAACATGGTCGACCTCGATTCGAACCCGACGAAGCTCATTGAGATAGTAGAGATCGGAAAACAGCTGCTGATGACCAGAGGCGCGCTGACCACTTTCTCGATCGCCAACGATGTTGCCAAGTACTTTGCCATCATTCCGGCGATGTTCTCTACCCTGTACGCCCTAGCAGGGACGAAGACCGGACCGCTGGCGGCGCTCAACGTCATGCGGCTGGAGACGCCCGAGTCGGCAATCCTGTCGGCGGTGATATTCAACGCCCTGATTATCGTCGCGCTCATCCCGCTCGCGTTGCGCGGCATCCGGTATCGCCCGCTCGGCGCCGGCGCGGCGCTCAGGCGCAATCTCTGGATCTACGGTTTCGGCGGAATTGTTATTCCTTTCATCGGAATCAAGATCATCGACGTGATCATCCACGCGCTCGGTCTTGCGTGATAAGCTCGTGAAGCCAGGGAGGCGATTATGAACCTGATGAAGCAGATCTACCCGGCCTTTGCTATTACAGCCGTGCTCACACTGTTGCTGGGAGTTGTATATCCAATTGTGGTGACCGGATTGGCGAATGTGATCTTTCCGGCGAAGGCACAGGGCAGCCTGATAGAGAAGGATGGAAAGATAATCGGGTCGCGGTTGATCGGCCAGGCCTTCACGAGGCCGGGTTACTTTCATTCACGGCCGTCGGCGGCAGGTAGCGGATACGATGGAGCCGCGTCGGCCGGCACACAGCTCGGCCCTACCAGCCAGAAGCTTCTCGAGACGAATGTGAAAACCGCTGCCGACGCGCTGCGCGAAGAAAACCCGAACGTGCCGATTCCAGTCGACCTTGTTACTGCATCCGCGTCGGGGCTCGATCCGCACATTACGCCGGCAGCGGCCGGCTTTCAGATTCCGCGTGTTGCTCGAGAGCGAGGAGTGAGCGAAGAAGAAATGCGGCGCCTCGTTCGTGAACACACCCAGGGACGCCAGTTCGGGCTGCTCGGCGAGCCGCGAGTCAATGTGCTCGAGCTGAATCTGGCGCTCGATCAACTCAAGGGTGCAAAATGATTCGCAGATGAACAGCCTGAGACGAAAACTGGCATTCAGCTACGGTCTGCTGATAATCATTATCTTCGCGGTCAGCGCGTGGAGCATTCACCACCTCGTCCAGTTGGGGCGAGCGATTGATGTAATCCTCATCAACAACTACAAGAGCATCATTGCCGCAGAGAACATGAAGGAGGCGCTCGAGCGGCAGGACTCCGCGGCCATGTTCTTCATCGCCGGCCACGGCGACAAGGCCCGTCAGCAGTTTGGAGCAAGCAGCAGAAGTTTCCATCAGGAGTTTGAGATCGCGGCAAACAACATCACCGAACCTGGCGAAACTGAGATCATCGCCGACATAGATTCGAAGTACCGAGCATATAAGACCCATCTCGAGGAGATCCTCAGGCCGCCTGCTACAATCACACCTGCCGAGCAATCGAAGATCTACTTTGAGAGGCTCGAGCCGGAGTTTCTCGCTCTCAAGACGAGGCTCGACGACCTGTTGCACCTCAACCAACAGGCAATGGTCGCGGCCAACGACCGCGCGATTTCGGTCTCCAGACGCGCGGAGATTTCAAACGCAGCCACTGCGGTGCTCGCCATCACGATGGCGCTCATTTTTGCATGGAGATTCACACGCTACGTGGTCGACCCCATTTCCATGCTCGCCCAAAAAGCCAAACGTATCGGAGAGGGCGATTTCGAACAGTACATAAGCGTTTCGTCCAAAGATGAGATAGGCGTGCTTGCAGCCGAGTTCAACCGGATGCTCGCCCGATTGCGCGATCATCGCAAGTCGGATTACGGCCGCCTGTTGATCGAGCAAAAGAAGTCCGATGCTGTGATTGACGCCATCTATGAGCCGGTGATAGTAACAGATGCGAGCGGCCACGTTATAAAGGTGAATCGCGCCGCCACTCAGGTATTCGGCAGACCGCTGGGGGGCAACGGGCACAATGGGGGCGACCTCGACTTTTCACTTTCCGGTCTCACTGGAGGGGCACGCATTGTGCAAGCGGTGCGGGATGCTGTTGCGATGCAGCGGCCGGTCGCCGCTGAAGGCGAAGCGGCGCTCGTGCCCATCAAGCTCGACGGCGCAGAACATAGCTTTCGACTGCGCGCGACTCCAATGCGGGACCCGGATGGCCACCTCATAGGAGCCGTGATACTGCTCGAAGACGTTACAGCTATCACCGAAGTGGATAAGCTTAAGACGGAGTTCATCTCCGTTGCGTCGCGCAAGCTGCGTGAGCCTCTTCGTTCGCTCCAACTCGCGCTGCACGCAGTCGTCGAGGGCCACACCGGCGAGTTAAACGAACAACAGACAGACCTGCTAACAAGCGCTACGGAAGATGCAGCGAGGCTGGACGAACTGATGAGCGACTTGCTTGATTTGTCCGAGATTGAATCGGGCGCACGAAGGCTGTCGATCGAACGCCTGCGCCCCATTGACCTGGCCCGGGCGGCATTTGAGAGGCACCGTGCCGCAGCCGATAGCAAGGACATTACGCTCGAGAACAAGGTTTGGCCGGACCTCTCGTGGGTGCTTGGGGACCGCCAGGCAATTGCCCGCATTTTCGACAACCTGCTGACGAATGCGCTGAGGCACACCGGCCGACAGGGCCGCGTGTCGATCGAAGCAAGCGAGCACAGTGATCGGACGCACTTCAGCGTCAAAGACACAGGCAACGGAATACCCGAGCAGTATCTGCCGGTCATATTCAGCAGGTTCGCTCAGGTTGGAGACAAGCCCGGTGGGACAGGATTAGGTCTCGCCCTGGTAAAACGACTTGTGGAGGCCCAGGGCGGTCAGGTCAGTGTTGAAAGCCGGGCCGGAGAGGGTGCGACGTTTACATTCACGTTGTCCATAGGCGGCCCGGCAAGCATAATGCAACGTCAGTGATTCATTTAGAAGAACGTACGCCACTCAAACGACATGAGCCAAGTGGCTGAGATCAGGCCGAGAGCGGAATCTCTGCTCGCCAAGCAAGAGCAGGCGGGCCGCGCGCGCCTGCGCATCTACCTGGGCGCAGCTCCAGGGGTAGGTAAGACCTATCAGATGCTCGAAGAAGCGCACCAACTCCAACGACAGGGAGTCGACATCGTAATCGCCTTTGTAGAGCCACACGGGAGGGTCGAAACTGAGGCGCTCGTCGACGGTCTCGAGTGCCTTCCTCTTAAGCAAATAGAATACAAGAGCGTGACCCTTCGCGAGCTGGACGTTGACGCGGTGATCAGACGCAATCCCGCAGTAGCTGTTGTCGACGAGCTTGCCCACACCAACGTTCCCGGTTCGAAGAATCATAAACGCTATGAAGACGTCCTTGAGATTCTCGACGCCGGAATCTCTGTGGTCACGGCCGTCAACGTGCAGCATATCGAATCGCTCAACGACGCCATCGCCCGCATAACCGGCGTTCGCGTGCGGGAGACCATTCCGGACTTTTTCCTGCGCCGTGCCGATGAGGTGGTAGACGTCGATGTGTCGGTTGACACGCTGCGCACGAGACTCCGTCAGGGCAAGATCTACAACATAGAAAAGATCGAGCAGGCGTTGACCAACTTCTTTCGCAAGGGCAACCTGTCGGCGCTACGCGAGCTTGCGCTGAGATGTGTTGCGGAAGATCAGGCGGCAAGATCTCACGATTACCGCGAACGCGAGGGATTGGAGCAGGCAGCGATCCCCGAAAAAGTAATGGTCTGCATTGCGTCACACGGAAACACCCAACGACTGCTTCGGACAGCTTCGCGAATAGCCGGCAGGCTCGCAACGGACTGGTACGCCGTTCATGTGGAGACGCCGCAAGAAGAGCCGGCTCGCGTCAAGCCGGAGGATCAGGCCAGGTTGAGGGAGAGCGTTCGCTTAACTGAAGAGCTTGGGGGCAAAGTGGTAAGACTAAAAGCGCGGCGTGTTGCCGACGCACTCATAGAATTTGCCCGCCGTGAAGGGATCACGCACGTCATCTTCGGGCAGTCGGCTCGCTCGCGATTGGACATACTGCTTCGCGGATCGGTGATCAATCGGTTTCTCCGCGAAGTACGCGACGCAACAGTGCAGGTCGTTCCACCCGGCGAGCCGTAGAGGAAGAAGGGGAGAAAGGGGAGATGGGGAGGGGGACCCGATGCTCCTTTTCTCCCTTTCTCCTTTTCTCCCCTTCTCCCTTTCTCCCCTTCTCCCTTTCTCCCCTTCTCCCTTTCTCCCTTTCTCCCTTTCTGCCGGTCTTTATGAACTCCTTATAAAGCTTTTATGCCGCTCTTATGCGACCGGCTTTAACATAATGGTTTGAGGGTCCTTCTGAACTGCACAATACCCCAGACCGCCGCATCCGCATTCAGTTCAGCACTGTACTCGTGCTCCGCCGACACGAGGCGGGCACAACAGTGGATCTTAGCGCTGCGAACACAAGACCGTTTGGATAGCGAAGCGTTCGATCCACCCGGCTGTCTCTTCAGCGCGAGCAACCCCTTTTACCTCGGAACGACGACAACCGAAGGAGCAGTACTCTCTCATATCAGCGGGGAGGTCACCTTCGACTGACCGGATGCAATCCGTTATGAATCCACTTTCGCTGATTGTGTTTCTCGCCATCCTGTTCCTCGCATGGATCGGCGCAAACGCACTGGGTAAGCAGGGTGAACGGAGGCGAGAGAGAGCCGTTCACGGTTCCCACGAAGGCCCTAAGAACGTACCGCTCATACATCATCAAGGAAACGCGGATAAACAGTTCTCCAGATCACAGGTTAGGAGATCACTTATTTTGTCGGTCGGGCGTGAAACCAACATAAGGGGGAAAGAGGTTGTTTGCCGAGCCTGTTCCTGGGAAGGCATTGGAGACCGGCTTTCAACCGGACTGGTGAGGATTGAAGGTTCGGGAATGTATCTCTACGCATATCGCTGTCCGGTATGTGGGGGCTTCGAGTTATCTCGTAAGGGCAAGCTGCTGTCTTTTGGGTCCCAAACTCTGACGAACCAGCAACAGATTGCTACAACTGAGGACCGGCGCGCCGGAGGAAGACTCTCCCAATGGAAATAGACAAGATGGCGGCTCGGTCAGGGGCAACTCAGACGCGAGTCAGAGTCGTCGTCGCAACTACGGTGATGCTCTCATTCATTTCGTTTTGGCGGGCCGCGGCCATAGTGCTGAACGACCTTGGCTCTTCAGCCTTCTACGTCGGCGGCATCGCCGAGAAGGCAGTAGGCCCGGCGGCGCCGTGGTTCATTCTCGGAGTGATGCTCTTCTCATACGCAGTGCGCGCGGTCTACGTTGAGTCGTGTGCAATGTTCACGCGCGGTGGCGTTTACCGAGTCGTCAAGGAGGCGATGGGCGGCACACTTGCCAAGCTCTCAGTCTCGGCTTTGATGTTCGACTACGTGCTGACCGGTCCAATATCAGGAGTCTCGGCCGGACAGTACATCATCCGCCTCGTCGCGCAGACTGCAACGTACTTTGGATACCCGTGCGATCCGTCCCCAGCAAATGTGAACTTGATGGCTGCGGGCGTCGCCGTGCTGATAACAGTCTATTTTTGGTGGCGCAATACGAAGGGCCTTCATGAGTCGTCGGGGGATGCCCTGAAGATCATGTACATCACCACCGTGATGGTGGTGATTCTGATCTTCTGGTCCGGACTTACGATGCTGGAGCGGCCGGATGCCCAGAAGCTTCCCCCCGCGCCTGCGCCACATAATCTTGCCTTCGACCGCGATGCCGTAGGCTGGCTGCCAGACATCGCCCCCGGCGCCTTGAAAGAGTTGGCACCGGAAGCGTCTGCTCAGGATTCGCCGGCTCCAGACAAGCCGGACGTCGGACCGAGATATGGCCTTATCCCGAACGCAGGCGCCCTGCTTGGGCTTATCGGCATTCTGATGGCGTTTGGTCACTCATTCCTGGCAATGTCCGGCGAGGAGTCGCTGGCGCAGGTGAACCGCGAACTCGAGTATCCAAAACATAAAAATCTGATGCGAGCAGGACTCGTGATCTTCGTCTACTCTCTGCTGTTCACGTCGCTCGTGTCGTTCTTCGCTTACGCGATCATCCCGGACAATGTCAGGCCGAAATATCTCGACAACATGATCAGCGGCATCGCAATGTACCTCATCGGTCCGATGTCGCTGAAGCTGCTTTTCCAGGCATTCATCGTCATAGTGGGCTTCCTGATGCTTGCCGGTGCAATCAATACGTCGATCATCGGATCGAACGGAGTGCTCAACCGCGTCTCGGAAGACGGAGTGCTGACCGACTGGTTCCGTGCGCCTCACAAGAAATATGGGACGAGCCATCGCACGATCAACCTGATCGTGATTCTGCAACTCGTAGCCATCATTTCGTCGCGGGGTGACACCTATAAGCTCGGAGAGGCCTACGCCTTCGGCGTCATCTGGTCGTTCGCATTCAAGGCTCTAGCGGTGCTTGTCCTTCGGTTCAAAGACAAATCAACTCGCGAATGGAAAGTGCCGCTCAATATCCGGCTCGATGGGTACGAGATCCCGATTGGGCTGAGCATAATCGCGCTGATCCTCTTCTCTGTTGCCGGCATCAACCTGATAACGAAAGAGGTGGCGACCATCTGGGGTGTGGCATTTACGGCAGTGTTCTTCATCCTCTTTATGGTTTCCGAACGCCTCAATCAGCGAAAGCTCGACAGGTCCAGAGCGACGCTTGACCAGTTCAGACTGACCTACGAACAGGAACTGAACCTCGAGGCTGTTCATGCGCGGCCCGGTAATGTCCTCGTCGCCGTTCGCGACTACAATACGCTGTCGCATCTGGATCGCGTCCTGGAGCTAACCAACAGCGAAGAGCGAGACATAGTTGTGGTAACCGTGCGATTAATCACCGGTCCCGACGCCGGCGAGCGTAATCTGTACAACGTGAATCTGTTCACGGACTACGAGCAGAGATTGTTCACAAAGGTTGTGGCGCTCGCGGAGAAGCATGGCAAGCCGGTGAACCTGGTGGTTGTTCCATCGACAAATATCTATGACGCAATAGCACAGACCGCCCTGCAGCTCGACTCCGCGGAAATCGTCGCGGGCCTCTCAGCAAAGGAGACTGCTCAGGAGCAGTCGCAGAATCTGGGTCGGGCCTGGGAGCGGCTTGTCGGACACCGTCATCGCAAAGTGTGTTTTAGAGTCATAGTTCCTGGCAACCAGGAAGTGACCTTTGATCTTGGAGCTCACGCGCCCCATCTGACTGAAGAGGATATTAACCTGATTCACAGGATATGGCTCGACGTTAGCAAGCTTCCTGCCCGCCGCAAAGTACATCATCGGGACGTGGTGCGAGTAGCCCTGGATCGACTCCATCGCGACTTGCGCGGCCAGACCGATGTGATGCTCGACTTCTACAGATTGGAGCACAACGGGAAAAAAGAAGAGACTCCTGGCGGCCGAACTTCTCCGACTGGAATCCGCGATGCCAGCGTCAGAAAACGGTAACATCCGTGTGAGTAGTACCGCGACTTGAGAGCTGCCAGCTAATTAATGCAGGAACGCTCATTTAGGCCTGGTACACCTGGCCTTCGTTAGAAGGGGCCAGGCTTCAAAGTATATAGCCGCCCGCTTGCTGAACTTGGCCAGGCCTCAGCGTTTTGCTTGAAAATTCTCTGCTAGACGACTCCCGCCGCCCTATCCTTATGAAATCTTTATAAAATCTTTATGCGTCCCTTATGCGAGAGGCGCTAAGATGGTCGCACCTACCGAGAAGAGGGAGAAGGCTTGAGGTTGGGGGTCGGCGCCGCTCGGTTTGCGACTATTTATGCTGTCCGTCGGACGGGAAATCTACATCAGCGAGCAACAGGTACTCTGCCGCTCCTGCCTCTGGGAAGGAACCGGCAGTCAACTCGCAACGGGGCTGATGCAGACCCAAAACCCCGAGATCTTTCTCTACGCATATCGCTGTCCTGAGTGCGGATGCTTCGACACAGCTCGGAAAGGCAGGTTGCTGGAATTTCGCTCCCGCCACACTGCTCAACAGTCAGATGCTTCAAATTCAGACTGCCAACTAGAAGATCAACTTCGATACGCGAAGGAATACACGCCCAATGGGAACAGAAGAGTCTAAGACGCGGGTTGCTACGTCTCAAACCCGCGTTAGAGT
>DASYSA010000694.1:0-6806 GCA_036003885.1 Blastocatellia bacterium
AGAATCCTGTCCATATCTCAGACGATTCCGACCTGTGCTGATCCCCCTCCTCCCGGTTCTCCGGCTTTTCACTGACAGTTTCACTGATAGTAATGATCGCATGCGCCGGTCAGCACGAGTGGCATTGCACTTGCCATCTGGCGATTGGGATCCGGCGCACTCGTTTCGGCCCGGGTTGTAAATTTGCCGACTGGGGAAGCAATCTTGGCTTCAGCAGAAAACGCAGTCAGACGGGATGGCGCTTCGGCTGGTGTGCATGGGCGCATCCTTATCGTCGATGATGAGGACGCAATTCTCTTTTCGATGAAGGAGTATTTCACGGGCCGGGGCTTTGCGGTTGACTGCGCTCAGGAGATGGAAGAGGCGGAGGCGTTAGTTGCGAACGTTCAGTACGACGCAGCGATTGTTGATCTGCGGTTGACTGGAACTAACGGCATCGAGGGACTTGAGATAGTGGAATACATAAAGGAGCGATGTCCGAGGACGGGCATTGTCCTGCTGACTGCCTACGGATCACCCGAGATAGAAACGGAGGCCCGCATTCGGGGCATCGATGCGTTTCTACAGAAGCCGATGCCGCTCTCCTCCGTTGAGCGGATTGTCTACGAGGTTATTGGGAGGCAGCCGTGATCTAGGATTTAGGATTTAGGATCTAGGATAGCCTAGGACCTAGGATCTAGGGCACATATTGGTTCGGAATGAATGCCATCGCTCTCAGCCGCATGGGCGGATTCGAAACATAGCTAAGGCTGAATCGAGCTAGGGTATATAGGGTTTAGGCGTCTTATGCGAGGGTCGGATCTCCCTGCGGCTGAGACCGATGGCAGGGGAAGGAATTAGGATCTAGGGATTTAGGATCCAGGATTTAGGAGTTGGGAAGCGCAAAGGGTGGCGCAGAGATCTGATTCGAGGACTCTGGGCTCTCTTAGCGTTCCCGGCGACTCCCTGGAGCCTGAATCCTAAATCCCAGATCCCTGAATCCCAGACCCCTGAATCCCAGATCCCTGAATCCCAGATCCCTGAATCCTAATCCCAGATTCCTGGATCCCAAATCCCAGATCCTAAATCCTAAATCCTAGATCCTACCCGTTGACTTCACACAGGTCGGGTGTTTACTATGGCGACGGTTCGTTGCCCCAAAGCCCTTTAGCCCTTCTTGAGCCGGAAAGAACGTTGGATGAAGCTTTCTGTAGTAATTCCAGTCTATGACGAACGAGCGACCGTGGCGGACCTGATCGCCCGTGTCGACGCTGTCGACATCCCGAAAGAGATAATAGTAGTGGACGACGGCTCAACGGATGGCACTCACGAGGTCCTTGCGGGGCTCGAGCAGCAGTATCCCAACCTGCGTCTCTTCACTCAGGAAAAGAATCGGGGTAAGGGTGCCGCGCTGCGCCGTGGATTTCAAGAAGCAACCGGAGATTTTGTCCTCGTGCAGGACGCGGACCTCGAGTACGATCCGAAGGATTATCCGGTGCTCCTGAAGCCCCTGCTCGAAGGCAAAGCCGACGTAGTCTATGGCTCCAGGTTTCTCACCTCTAAAGAACACCGGGTGCTTTTCTTCTGGCACTGGGTTGGCAACCAGGTGCTGACGCTCGTGTCGAACATGTTTACCAACCTGAACCTTAGCGATATGGAGACCTGTTACAAGGTCTTCAGGCGCGATGTCATCCAGGCGATCAGGCTCGAGCAGAACCGCTTTGGCTTCGAGCCGGAGGTGACGGTGAAGATCTCCCGGATGAAGTTGAGGATCTACGAGGTGGGAATCTCGTACTCGGGACGCACGTATGAAGAGGGCAAGAAAATCGGATGGAAGGATGGTTTTCAGGCTTTGTGGTGCATCCTGAAGTACTCGGTCAAGAGCCGCAAGTCCAGCTACCAGACCGTCGCCCCGCCATCGGCTCAGCCTGTGAGCGACGTGTTGGATCGCCCGTAGCCAGGAACCACACTTGTCATTTGTCGGCGCAGGGATATTCCTAAACTCGCGGTTGAGACTGACGGGTTGGATGACTTGGTGGAGCTGAGGGGATTCGAACCCCTGGCCTCGTGAATGCGAGCCACGCGCTCTGCCAACTGAGCTACAGCCCCACATAAAACTAACGTTCGATGTTACGGGATCGCTTTCATGTCTGTCAAGGAAGCTCCAAAATTCGCATCTTTTACGACCCCGCCGCTCAGTCACTGAATTCTCATCTTGGATTGGCTATACTGTCGGATCAGGCTGTCGCTCGGATTGGTTGGAGCCATCAGGGAGGAACTGCGGCCAACAAACGAGTGACCAACGACAAGTGACCAGTGACAAATACCATGAGAATGCTCCTTGTCGAAGATGAGCCGAGAGTCGCGCACTTTATTGCAAAAGGGCTGCGCGAGCAGAGCTATGCTGTCGATATTGCCAACGACGGTGAAGAGGCCCTATATCAGCTCAGCATCAATGAATATGACTTGATCATACTCGACGTGATGCTGCCGTTGAAGGACGGCTTCCAGATCTGTAAGGAAGTTCGCGCTCAAGGTGTAACCCAGCCCGTGCTGATGCTCACTGCGCGAGATGCCATTGAGGACCGCGTAACGGGACTCGACTGCGGGGCGGATGATTACTTAGGCAAACCTTTTGACTTCAAGGAACTGCTGGCCCGCGTCCGCGCACTCCTCAGACGCCGCACAAAAGAACTGAGACCCGAAGTTCTTCAGGTTGCCGACATGATCATCGACAGGTCACGTCACGCAGTAAGTCGAGCCGGCCGCAACATTAATCTGACCGCTAAGGAGTACTCGCTCTTGGAGTTTTTTGTCTCCAGAGCAGACGTGCTCGTCGGTCGAAGCGAAATAGCCGAGCATGTGTGGGACGAGAACTTCGATCCCTTCTCAAATGTGATCGACGTCTACGTGAAGCGATTGCGCAAGAAGATTGACGCCGGGTTCAGCAGGCCCTTGATCCACACCCGACGAGGCGAAGGTTACATTCCCTGCACCGAAATCGAGGGCGATAGTGTTTAGCAGCGTTCGAGTACGACTTACGCTCTGGTATGTGCTGGTTTTCGAAGTGTTGTTGACCGGCTTCAGCCTTTCTATCTACTTCGTGCTCTCTAATGACGTGTATGCCAGGCTCGACCGTTCGCTCTCCAAAGCCGCCAGAATGACGGCGACACTGTTTCAAGCTGAGACCGCTGAGCAAAGGCGCCACAATCCGCGGTTTTGCCAGGGAGACAGAAGACGGGAAGACCTCATATTAAGTTGAGATGAAGGTAAATGGCCACAACAAAGATGTGCTCATAGATCCATCCGGCGCGGTCCTCGCAGTCGAAGAGCAGATGGCCCTGAATGCTCTACCGCCTGCAGTCAAGGCCGAGCTGGTAAGGAAAGCCGGCAAAGGCAAGATATTGATCGTCGAGTCCATAACGAAGAATGACGTCCTCGTAGAGTACGAGGCACAAGTGAGTAGGGCAGGGAAGAGATCTGAAATCAAAGTAAGCGCCGACGGTAAGTCGATCGATACTGAGAACGAAGAAGACGAAGCAAAAGAAAAGGCCGAGCGCGCCGCTAAGAAGCAGCCGCCAACAAAGAAGCCCTAAATCGAGAGAGACTGAGGCACACTCTCCGGGGCGCGCGTCACGATTTGGCGCACTCACAGCCTGTAGCGGAATTCCCGGGGGGGTCACAGAAGGCAGAGTTGCCGCGGGGTCAGGCACCTCGATTCCTCGATTCTGCTTATCTTGATGGGGTCAGGCACTCGATTCCTCGATTCCAGCGACGGATGACATCAAAATCGTGGAATCGAGTGCCTGACCCCGTCACGCCATCTCTGGCTTCTCGCGCAAAATAGTGACGCGCACCCCACACTCCGGGGCGGATTGCCTTTAGCAAGCCGAGTTGGCGATAATGCACGTCGGGACGTTCGATGCACCTGGCGATCAAGTGGTTTGGGGCACAATCCAAGACTCATGTGATGGCATATGGATCAATCTCGCGAAGCCAGCGTTGGTATCAGCTTTCTCTTGCGACTTCTCATGGCGGCTATGGTGGTGGTTACCACAGTGAGCATCGGCCGCGCGCAGGAATCGCCTTCAAAGCCAGTCGAACCTGTTCAATCGCCCGGGCAGAATCCGCCGGCTCCCCCTACTGCCGAGGGTCCAATTCAACAGGCGCCGAAACAGGAACCAGCGGCTCAAGGAGCGAAGCCCATCCAACAGCCGCCGAAGCCAGTGACACCCGCGCCGGCGGTGCCTTTCTTGCCACCGGTTGCTGCTCGCTCTGGTCAATCCACCAATACTCTCGGACTGGATGAAGCCGTTAGACTGGCCATAGCGCAGGCCTCCAGTTTTCAGCAAGCGCAGCTCGCCGAACTCATCGCGGCTGAAGATGTGCGACAGGCCAGAGCAGCCTTTCTGCCTCGCGCAGCCGGTTCGCTTGCGCATCTCTACAACTCTCCGGCGCGCGGGCCTCATCCCGCCGGCACTCCCCGTGAGATGAGCTTCATCAGTGCGGACGCGATCACAAAATACGAAGCGCTTGCGGGGGTCACCGGTGAACTCGATGTTGGGGGCCGACTCCGCGCAACGCTCCGCCGAAACGTAGCGTTGCTGGAGGCTGCTCGCGCGGGAACGGAAGTGGCCCGCCGCGCACTCGTACAGGCAGTTAACGAGGCCTACTACGGACTGGCGCTCGCCTCCGCCCGCCGCAGTTCGGCAGCATTGAGCCTCACGGCAGCCGAGGAGTTCGAACAGATCACTCAATTGTTGCTCGATGGAGGCGAAGTCGCGGAGGTCGATCTGAGGCGCGCCCGTCTTCAGACGGCGACTCGACGTGACGAATCCGAACAGGCGACCGCAGCGGAGAGCGCGGCCGCCGATAGCCTGCGAGTCCTTGTCGGCTACGATTTCACCGCGCCAATCGTCACAACCGAGCTCGCAATCACGCCGCCGGACGTGAGCGAAATCGATCGCTTCACCTCGGCAACAATCTCGCGGAGGCCCGAGTTTGCTCAATTTGAGGCGGAACGACGCGCGGCGGAACAGGAAGTGAAGGCGGCCCGAGGTGAGCGGCTGCCGCAATTCTCTTACTCCTTCAACGGCGGATTTGATAGTGACTCGTTGAGATCTTCGCCGCTCAGAATGCACACGGGTGTGCTGGCAGGCGTGAGCGTTACTATCCCGCTCTTTGATTGGGGTGCGAGCCGCAGCCGCGAGCATCAGGCGCAGCTACGCGCGCAGTCAGCCGAATCACAGCGCGCGATGGCCCTTCGCAGTTTCACCCAGCAATTCTATACTGCCCGAGCTCAGGCTGCTGCAGCGGCGGCCAGAGTTCGGGTCTTGCGGGCGAGCCTCACAGACGCAGATCTCAACGTTCAAGCTTCCATTGCCCGCTACCGGGCCGGCGAAGCTCCGATACTTGAAGTCACCGACTCGCAGACCACTCTTGCAACGCAGAGAGCGGCTCTGTATCAGGCTCTGTTTGACTATCAGATGGCTCGTGCAAGACTCGCGCAGGCTGCAGGACAATGAACCCATTGGAAAGGAACGGATCGAAGTGGAAGAGAAGACCAGGGCCAAGGCTAAAGATAGCTCGGCGCCCTTCGATGAAGGGGCGACAGACCAGGAGCCAAGCGAGCCGTCTTCCTGGCGTTCCCGCAGCACCTGGCTGATCGGCGCCGGGCTTTTCATAGGGGTTCTACTGCTGGTGCTTTGGATCTCGGGACAGCGAGCTAAATCAGAGGCCGAAGAAAAGGAGCCTGTAGTTGTCAGCGTGCGCGTCGCGAAGGCTGAACGCGGCCCTATTTCGGCCGAGGTCACCGCGATCGGCACAATCGTACCCAAAGAAGTGGCGACGATAAGCCCAAAAATAAATGCCCAGATTAAATCAATGGCGCTGCTCAGAAACAAGGCAGTGCGGGCCGGTGACGTGATTGCCACCCTGGAAGCGCGTGACATTCAGGCCCAGCGAGCCGAAGCCGCTGCCGCTCTGGAAGAAGCGGAAGCCAACTCTCGGCTGGTGAGCGGAAGTACAATTCCCGAGACGGCCTCGCAAGATGAAAAGGCGTTACGGGTTGCGCGAGCAAACGTCGCCAACGCGCTCGCGACGCTTGAACGGCGTCGCGCGCTTTATGACAAAGGAGGCATCTCCAAGAAGGACCTCGAGGCCTCGCAGCTTGCGCTCACAATGGCAGAGAGCGATCTGCGCGTCGCCGAGACGGCAGTCAGGCTGCATGAGGCAACGGCCAATCCCAGCAATCGCCAGATGGCTGCTTCGAAGGTCAAGCAGGCTCAAGACCGACTCGCCGCGCTTGACACCCAACTGAGCTATGCGACCATTCGCGCTCCGCTTTCGGGCATCATTACGGAGCAGTTTCAATTCGAAGGCGAATACGCTGCCGCCGGCGCAAAGCTGTTGACCATTGCCGACGTGAGCGAAGTAATTGTGAAGGCTCCGTTTGCCGATAATGTCGCCGCTCAACTCAAGCCAGGCGATCCCGCGAAAATCCTGCCTCAGGACCAGCAGGGCGAAGAGATCACCGGCCGCATAACACTCATCAGCCGGGCTGCCGATCCACAAAACCGAACGGTCGAGGTCTGGGTCAATCTGAAGAACCAGGACGGCCGGCTGCGTGCTGCCGGAGCCGCGAAAATGGTCGTTTCTACAAACACCGAGAGTGACGCGGTGATCGTACCGGCATCAGCGGTTACGCTCGAGGCCACCAACGCGGAGGAAGGTACGGTCATGGTGGTCGATGAGAAATCAATCGCGCACGAAACGAAGGTCACGGTCGGGATTCGCACCGGCGACCGCGTGCAGATTCTCTCAGGTCT
>DASYSA010000695.1:0-10479 GCA_036003885.1 Blastocatellia bacterium
AGCAGCCCGGCTCCAAAAACTGGAGTATGAGCACTGAGGATTCATTTCGCGTTTCGCGTTTCGCGTTTCGGCGTTCTAGCGCCGTAGGTCCTGGTGGTGCTGTCAGGAATCTAATGCAAAACGCGAAACGCAAAACGCGGAACGAATTGACATAGTGCCCATGAGCCTCTAGCATCGCACGAGTTTCTAGAAGAGCAAGAATGCCGGCAAAGACGAAGCAGGTTGAGGCGAGCGCGGAGGCAGGTCCCATTCCACGGGCGGGCGTGGTGATGGGGATTCTGTTCCTGATCTTTTTCCTCGGTCAAAGCGACAATCAAATGATCTCGCCTCTGCTGCCGCTCATCGCAGCCGAGTTGCGTATCGAGGTGGGGGCGGCCGGCGCGTTGATGGGTCCGGCCTATGCCCTGGCAGCCGCGGCAGCGGCATTATTGATCGGCCCTCTCTCAGACAAGTTCGGGCGCAGACGATTCCTGCTCTGGGCCTCGATCCTCTTCGGCGCATCGTTGTTGTCCGTTTCGGTCATCAAAGACCTTCACGCGCTTGCCGCGGTGAGGCTGGTCACCGGGCTTGCCGCCGGAACCTTCTCGACCTGCTCGACGGCTTACGTCGCGGACTACTTTCCCTATGCTCGTCGCGGAGTGGCAATGAGCGTAGTGCAGGCTGGTTACTTTGCCGCTCTCGCCATCGGCGTACCCATCGCATCCGTGCTTGCCAGTAAGCAGAGCTGGCGGGCCAGCTTCGTATTCTTCGGGGCGTTATCTGTGGTGGCGTTCGCCGCGGTGGTTGCCCTGCTGCCCGAAGACAAGCACGCGATGGCTGATCGGAACCTGGCGGCCAGAATCGCGCGACGGTTTGACAACATCAGAATCGTCTTCGAGAGGAGTGATCGCATCGCGTCGATCGTCGCCGCCTTCTGCGTCTCGTGTGGGTTTGTCGGATTCATCTTTTACCTCGGCTCGTGGTTAAAAGCCAGCCTCGGATTCACGACGCCGCAGATCGGGCTGTTCTTCATTCTGGTTGGAATCGCCGCGTTGATGGGTGCGTTTGCTGCAGGTCCTATTTCAGACAAGTTCGGGAAGCGACGGATATCGATAATCAGTTCCGTGGTTCTTGCATTGATGCTCTTGTTGATCCCGAGCTTTGGGTGGGGCGTGCCGTTGTTTGGGAGCTTTCTCGTAGCAAGCCTCGCATTCGCCTTTCGCCAGGGTCCTGTTCAGGCTCTGGCCACGGAGCTTGTGCCGGCTCACGCACGCGGAGCCCTGGTTGCAATGCGCACGACTGCTTCTCAGATCGGCATTGCGGTGTCTACAGCGGTCAGCGGCTGGCTCTTCGACCATCAGGGTTATTGGGCCGTGGGGCTCTTCTGCAGCACCGTGACACTTGTCGCAACTGTCTGTATAGCTCTGATGAAAGAGCCGCATGAGTAAACAGTGGTCAGTGATCAGAGGCAGAGGTCTGAAGCTCAATTGGGAGAAAACGCATGTCCACCTCGAAATCTCCGCAATCGAAGCCGCGCCGATGGCGCCGAATCCTGAAGCGCCTGACCATCACGTTGATCGTGCTGGCCGTCGTGCTGATCTTCGGCGTCTTCCCATACCTGTTCGCGCTCCTGGTAACAAGTGCGGGCACTCGGCCGATGGACCGGCAACTCACCGAGACTCCCGCCACCTTCGGGGCCGAGTTCAAAGATGTGGAGTTTCACACATCGGACGGAGTGAAGATCAGTGCGTGGCTGCTGCCGAGCAAGGACAAGAAGGTCACCATCATCTACTCGCACGGACTATTCCGCTCGCGGCGTGAATTGTTGAAGCGCGCGGTCGACTTGTGGAAGCTGGGATACGGGGCCCTATTGTACGACTCACGCAATCACGGAGAGAGCGGGCACGCAAAGGTCAGCCTCGGCTATTTCGAACGGCTCGATGCTGAGGCGGGGGTGAAGTTCCTGCGAGAGGAAGTTCACACGGAAGATCGCATGGTCCTGTTTGGAATATCGATGGGCGCGGCCGCCGCGCTACTGGCGGCGGCGGAGACACCTGAGGTCGCAGCCGTGATTTCAGACAGCTCGTTTCTTTCGTTCAAGGATACAACCGATCATCACGTTAAGCTCTTCTTCCGCGTATCGTCGTTCCCGCTCGCCGGCGAGCTCCGGTTCTTCATCGAACACCGCGCCGGATTTGCTGGAGAGAAGCTCGACGCCCTTGCGGCAGTGAAGCAGATCGGAGACCGGCCGATCCTTTTTATTGCGGGAGCGAAGGACAAGCGAATGCCTCCCGAGATCGCCTCGAGGCTCTTTGACGCCTGCTCGAGCCCGAAGCGCGACCTCCTAATCGTCGATGGTGAGGAGACAGCGGTACATGGGCATGCTTATCAGGCGGCGCCAAAGCTCTACGTAGAGAGAATCGCCCAGTTTCTCGACGGAGCCCTACGGTAGGCAACGTTCCCCGCGGATGAGCGTTCAGGCTAATAGACTAACACTCGGACTCAATGTCGCTGCCGCGCGTGTTCTCATTCACACCCCATCGAGGGAATCCCCAAACCTCCCCGGTTGGGGGAACCGTTCGGCAGTCTACCCTTTGCTTCGTGAGGCTTGCAGATCCTGAGATCTTCCTTCTTCTCCGCGCCGGCTCAAATCCCCCACCCCAACCAGCGACGCACGCAGCCGATGCATCTCGAGCTCAAGCAGCGCGAGCGCTTCATCCGCGCCGGAGAGGTCGCCGGAGCTTCCCAGACGTTCCAGAATCGAAGCCGCTTCAACGGCCTCTCGGGCCTGAAAGTTCGCCGCGCTGCCCCGCAGGGCGTGTGCGGCTCGTTCAACCCTTCCGCAGTCTGAGCGGGCGATGCCTTCTGCTATCTCCGCCAACCGGCCCGGGTAGTCCTCGAGAAACACCTTCGCCATCTCGTTCGCCAGTCCGGCATCCCTCAGAATTCCGCCTTGTGCCGCTTGCCGGTCCGCCACCAAGACCACGTTGTGCAGCGCCTGAAACAGCTCGCCGGTCTTGATCGGCTTGGAGATGTAATCGTCCATACCCGCGGCTAGGCACCTCTCCCTATCGCCTTTGATCGCGTAAGCAGTCATGGCAATGATCGGGATGTGAACCCCGGTTGCCCGTTCTGTTTCGCGTATAGCCGCAGTGACTTCAAAGCCATTCATCTCCGGCATCTGAACGTCCATGAGAACGGCGTCGAACTTCTCTTCCGCCAGGACTCTCAGCGTCTCACTGCCTGTTCTTGCAATTACTGCTGTATGGCCGCGCCTCTCCAGCAGTCGCGCCACAAGAGTTTGATTAACGGCATTGTCTTCGGCTACAAGAACGGTCAAAGGCCGGCTGATCGCGGGCATCCCTTCAACACCGGGTGCGAATTCACCCTGAGCCGGCGCTGTGGCAGCGCCTGCGCCAAACCGCGCCGTGAAGTGAAACGTGGAACCGGGACCGGAAATTTCGAATTTCGAATTTCGAATTTCGAATTTGGCTGGGCTTTCAACCCATATGCGCCCGCCCATCAGTTCCACAAGCTGAGTCGAGATCGCAAGACCCAACCCCGTGCCACCGTACCTCCGCGTGGTGGAACCGTCCGCCTGAGCGAAGGCTTCGAAGATGACTCTCTGTTTTTCCGGGGCAATGCCAATTCCGGTGTCGCTGACCGAGAAGTGCAGCAAGACTTCGCCGACTGCTGCCTGGGCCTCAACCTGCACGTCGACCGACACCCGGCCGCAATCAGTGAACTTGATTGCGTTGCCGACCAGATTGACCAGCACCTGCCGAACCCGGCCCGGGTCTCCCCGGAGTCTTCCAGGCACATCAGGGTTCGCGGCGTAAACTAACTCGAGACCTTTTTGCCTCGCCCTGACCGCCAGCGCCTTCATTGCATACCCCACGCTCTCCTGCAGCTCGAAGTCGACCAGATCGAGCTCCATCTTGCCTGCCTCGATCTTCGAAAAATCGAGGACGTCGTTGATAACATCCAGCAGTGAGTCAGCGGAGAGTCTTACCATGTTCAGGTACTCGCGCTGCTCCTGCGTCAGCGGCGTATCAAGTGCCAGCGCCGTCATGCCTATGATCCCGTTCATCGGAGTGCGAATCTCGTGGCTCATATTGGCGAGAAACTCACTCTTTGCACGGCTGGCGGCTTCGGCGTCGTCTTTCGCCTTCTGTACCTCCGCGGCTACTCGCTGCCTTTCGGTAATGTCGCGGACGATGCTGACCCAGGCGCGGCAGCCCTGATAGTCTATTTCGTCTGAGAGAATCTCCACGTCCATCCTTCGGCCGCTCTTCGTAAGGTGAACGCCGATGTTCCGTTCGACGTGGCCGAAGTCCTCCGGCGGGTGAAGGTCGAATGGCGTCATTAACCGCAGCTCGTCAATCGAGTAGCCGTAGACCCGATGGACCGCTTCGTTGCAATCCAGGAAACGATGAGTCTGCGCGTCGAAGATGAAGATGGGATCGGCGATACGATTGAAGAGTGAGCGATACTTCCTCTCGCTTTCTCGCATCGCTTCCTCCGCCCGCTTACGTTCGGTGATATCGCGGCAGTTGACGACTATTGCCGGGGCCCTCGACTTGTCCGCGATGGGCCGGCTCATCGACTCGAGTGTCCGCCAGGATCCGTCCCGGTGACGTACTCTGAATTCGATGGCTATGTTTCGATTCACTCCATACGCCGTCCGGTAGAAAGAGTCTTCTACCAGGGATAAGTCCTCGGGATGAACGAACTGAAAGGCGTTGGCGCCGAATATCTCCTCGGCTTCATATTCGAGCACACGCACGGCTGACGGACTAACATAGCTGATGACTCCGTCCGCCTCGATCACCATGATGAGGTCTGAGCCGTCCTCAACCAGCGAGCGGAACTGTTCTTCGCTCCTCTCCAGCGCCTCCTGCGCGAGCTTGCGCTCGGTCACATCGCTTGCGAGCACCAGCCGAGCCGGACGGCCGCCGAAGTCCAGCGCATGAGAAGAGACCTCGACGTCGATAATGCTTCCGTCTTTCCTTCGGTGCCGCCAGGTGCCCGCATTTTCCGCAACCGGGGCTTCGGAGACGCTTCGAAGAAGTGCGGGAATATCTTCCGCGGGTCGAATATCCTTGATTGTCATCGCGAGAAATTCTTCACGCGAGTACCCGTAGTTCTCGACGGCTGCGTCATTCACCGCAAGGAAGGAGAGACTCTCCGGATCGTAGACCCACATCGAATGGGGATTGCTGTCGAACATGGAGCGGTATCGCACTTCGCTCTCCTGCAGCGCTTGCTCGGCCAGCTTTCGAGCGGTGATATCGATCAGTGTTCCTTCAACCATCGAAGGGGTGCCCGAGGTGTCCCTCATCAAACTCACGTTCGCCAGCACCCAGACGCCTCCGCCGTCCTTTCGGCGAGAGCAGACCTCGAAGTTGGTGAGGCTGCCCTGTTCGAGAAGCCGCCGGATGATTGCCTCGCGGTCGGCAGGATCGAAATAAAAGTCCCAGAGAGAGTGAGACAGCGCCTCCTCTCGCGATTGATATCCGAATATGCGGGCGGCTGCATCGTTGCAGTCGATAAGCCTGCCATCCAACGTGCTTCGATAGACTCCCGCAAGGTTTCGCTCAAAGAGCAGCCGGTAACGCTCTTCGGACTCCCGCATCGAGGCCTCTGCGCGTTTGTGCTCGGTAATATCGAAGCCGGTTGCCAGGACCGCAGGCTGACCCTGAAAGCGGGTTCGTGTTGCGGTGATATCGACCCAGCGTTCTTCCCCGCCTTTGGTCAGGATTCTGGTCTCGTATCGATTGAGGAGGTGCTCACTCTGGGCACGGGTTTCGGCCCGCCCGACTAAGTCCTGGCGACAATCCGGATGGATGATGTCCTCAAAGTTCATGGACATCAATTCCTGACGAGCATATCCGGTAATCGCCTCCGCGGCTGAGTTCAGATACGCGAAGGTCAGGCCCGTGTAGATACAGATCCCTGCCGAAACCGTCTCGGTCAACGAGCGAAACAGTGACTCGCTCTCGCGTATTGCCTTTTCGGCCCGAGTGCGCTCGATAGCGATACTGGCCACGTGTGCGGCAATCTCAACAAATGTCATCTCACTCGAGGTCGGACCGCGAGACTCGCGAAAGTGCACCCCAAAGCTCCCGAGAGCGTCGCCATTTGAAGAGAAGATGGGCGTGGACCAGCAAGCTCGAAGTCCATGGCTTAAGGTCAATTCTGCGACGGCTTCGCAGATTGGATCTGACGCGACGTCGGTTACGATAACCGGCTCGCGGCGATGGACGGCGGTCCCGCACGATCCAGCTCGCGGGCCAATGACCGTCCCATTCAACACACTCGTGTAGCTCGGGGGCAAGCTTCGGCCAGCTCCGAATTGGAGGGTCTTGCCGCTGTCATCAACGAGCCAAACGGAACAGAGTGCCCCACTCGCGTGCTCTTCGACGAGCTGCGTCAGTCGATCGAGGACTTCCGCAAGCGGCGAACCGAGGGCCAGCATCTCCAGGACTCGATTCTGGCCCGACACCATCGCCTGCATCCGCTCGCGGTCCGTCACATCGCGGGCGATGCCCTGGATCCCTACTGGCCGGCCATCTTCAAATATCAGTCGGGTGTTAGCTTCGATCATAGCTCGGCGTCCGTCTTTGGTGATGATCTCGCCACGAAAGACGCGTCTGCTTTCGGCGGCGGGCTGGCTCTCGTCCAGGTCCAGCTCCTCATACTCCGCTGCCACTATCTGGTCCCGGTTCATCCGCAACAACTCATCGCACGAATAGCCAAGTATGCGTTCAGCAGCCTTATTGACCGACGTGAAGTTCCCGTCCTGATCCAGTGAAAAGATCATGTCGTTGGCGTTCTCAACGAGTTCCCTGTAGCGCCTCTCGAGTGCAGCTTCGCTTTGCAGCCGCGCGCGAATGATCTCGGTCTGCTCATGGACACGCCGTTTGAGCACCGCAACCCACACAACCACTGCGAGAACGACGGCAGCCATAAGCACCAATACCCAGAGCGTCTGGTCCAGCGTCCACCAGAAAGACTGCTGGAAAAGTAACCCCGATCGCGGTATCGACCCTCCGGCACAGAAGGGGAGATGGGGAGATGGGGAAATCGCGACCGCCGGCAGCATCCCCCACATAGGGCCCGCGCAGAACGTTTCCCCGCCGCCAGTCTTGTCGCTTATTGGTCGCCAGATCTTCATCTCTGTTTACGGCGTCATGATGTACCTGACATCCTAAATAATCCTAAAACCTAAATCCTGGATCCTTGCTTGATGGTTCGAAAGGACTCGCACCAGGCTCGCGATTTCAGCCTCCAGGGTCGCTCCTGCTGCGGGAGCCTGCGAGAGGTCATGGTCTCGAGCCATGGCCTCGAGCCTGCGCGCCGCTTCAACGGCGTGCGGAGCGCCAAAGTTGCCCACCGAACCCCTGACCGCGTGCGCGGCGCGCTCCAGCGCGCCGGCATCGCTGTTCGCTATAGCCTCACGCACTTGCGCCACGAGGCGGGGACTATCACTCAAGAAAACGTCCGCCACCGCCCTCAGCAACTGCTCATCTCCATCAAACCGCAGTAACAGATCCGAGCCGTCGTTCCATTCGCTGCTTTGACCATTTGTATCCGGTTCAGGCTGCTCCACTCTTCCCGAGACCAGGTCTTCAACGACTTCGAACAGACGCGAAGCCACGATAGGTTTGGGCAGGTAACGATCCATCCCCGCCGCCAGGCACCGTTCGCGGTCTCCTCTTATGGCGTAGGCCGTCATAGCTATGATCGGAGTGTGCTCGCCGGTGGCACGCTCCCGTTCGCGGATTGCAGCGGTCACTTCAAAGCCGTTCATCTCCGGCATCTGGACATCCATCAATACAACGTCGAACCGCCTTAAGTCAAAAGCAGCCAGCGCCTCTCGCCCGTCTTGCGCCACCACTGCTGTATGGCCGCGTTTCTCGAGCAAACGCACCACAAGTATCTGATTAGCAGCGCAGTCTTCGGCCACGAGTACATGAAGCGGTCTTGTGACCATCCCAGCCGACCGAACTGGCGGCGCCACTCTTTCGGCTCCCGCCTCACTGGCGCGCTCCTGTTGAAGCCCGAGTCGCGCTGTGAAATGAAAGGTACTGCCCTTCCCTTCCTGACTCTCAACCCATATCTTGCCACCCATCAGCTCAACCAGTTTCGCCGAAATCGTCAGACCCAGGCCTGTTCCTCCATACTTTCTGGTGGTCGAGCCATCCACCTGGGCGAACGCCTCGAAAATCATTCGCTGCTTCTCGGCAGGAACGCCGATCCCTGTGTCCGTTACGCTGAAGTGTACAAGCACCGCCCGCTCGCCCGACTCGGCGTCGACGGCTATCACGACTTCGCCCTGCTCCGTAAACTTGATTGCATTTCCAACGATGTTGACGAGTATCTGACGAAGACGATCAGGATCGCCAACCACCAGGCTGGGCACGTCCGGCTTGACGTGACAAGAAAGGTCAAGCCCCTTCTGGTGCGCGCGCAGGCCAAGCAACATGACCGTTTCGTCCAGACTCTCCCGAAGCCTGAACTCTATCCGTTCGATCTCGAGCTTTCCTGCCTCGACCTTTGAAAAATCGAGAATACCGTTTATCACCGTCAGCAGTGAGTCAGCAGACGATTTGACCAGCCCCAGATACTCCCTCTGTTGAGCGGTGAGCGGCGAATCCAGCGCAAGCTCCGTCATCCCGATGATGGCGTTCATTGGTGTGCGGATCTCATGGCTCATATTGGCGAGGAACTCGCTCTTAGCGCGGCTTGCGGCCTCTGCGGCCTCCTTTGCCTTCCGCATCTCGATCTCGGCCAGCTTGCGCTCGGTTATCTCGATTAAGACTCCTTCTATCAGCTCGGGGCGTCCGTTCTCCCCATCGAGCAGAGTGACGTTGGCGAGAATCCATAGTGAACGTCCGTCCCGAGTTCGGACGCGTACCTCAAAGTTGGTAAGCGACCGTTCCTCGAGGAGCCGGCTCATGATCTGCTCTCTGCGGTCAGCGAGGTCGTAGATATCCCAGAGCCTGTGAGCCAGCGCCTCTTCCCGCGAGCCCAGGCCGAAGATTCGAGCGCATGCGTCGTTGCAGTCGATCAGCCGTCCATCCAGGGCAGCGCGATAGACACCTGCAACGTTTCTCTCAAACAGGAGCCGATACCGCTCCTCGGAAGAACGGAGCGCATCTTCGGCGCGCTTGCGCTCCGTAATGTCGGTGAGTATCAGCAGCGACCCGGCCGGTTCCTCGCTGCTGCCAATCTCAATCACCCGTCCCCAGTAGACAGCCCGATTAAGCTTCGACTCAAACGCGGTCTGCGATCCGCGGTGCCGTTGCGCACTCTCAGCTATGACGCCGCCGCAATCTTCGAACCGTTCACCAGAGCGAATGTCCGGGAATACGCCGAGAGCCGCCGGATTGTGCTGCACAACCGTACCTTCAGCATCGAGGACTACCACCGCATCGGCCATTGAATGGAACACTTCCCTGATCGCAACGGGCAGTATGTTCAACCAGCCCATCTTGAGCAGCGCGTACGCGAAGACGGCGTTGGTTATCGTGAAGAACAAGGGTGTGAGATCGAAGCCCAGGGGGATACCCCATTGTCGCGTGAGCCAGAGGAGATTCCCAACCAGAGGTGGAATGGCGGCAATGGCCATGACCATCACCTGGTTCCTGTGTATCTTCTCTCGAACCTCCCAGGCCATTCTAAGATACCAACCGATCGGCCAAATGATGAGGATGTAAGAGACCGAGGTGAAGAGCCAGAACGCCGGCCCATAGGTCCAGGCCTCGGGACCATAGGTTGCGAAGAACAGGTGGTGCAGCGGGTTGGTGGGCATGAAAACGGCGTACAGCAATGCGGGCAGGTATGCCAGCATTCGCCGATATCCGCGGGTCCACTCCAGTCTGCGGGTGAAGGCTGCAGCAAACAACAGGTAGTGAGTGGAAATCGTAGACACACCCGCGAACAAGGCGAGGTGTGTGAACCAGTACAGAGATTGGTGGCGGGGGTCTGTCGGGTCAAGCCAGAGGAGGAGATTCATCCTGAGAAACTGAATGAATGCCCAGATGAAAGAGGACAGCGTCAGCAGGAGGAACATCCTGTGCGCCAGCTGCCGCTTCCTCCTGTTGAGAACGATGGCGCTGATCAGAATCGCAAGCAGGGCGGCGCCCAGAGGTATGAGCGATACCGAATCAAACCCTATGCTCAGTCCGGCGAGGCCGCCATAGAACCCCGATTCAAGATAACCATTCGCTGAAGGTCCGGTCATCGTCCCTCGATTCTTCCGGTCGTCGAGCTGGACCCCGACTAAAGAGACGGCTCCGTGTGTAGTGTGATCGTGCGGTGCGGTGGGATTGTATAGGATTTAGGAGCCAGGAGCCAGGAGAGAGGATCTAGGATTTAGGATTTAGGATTTAGGATCTAGGATTTAGGTCTAGAGAATCTAAATCCTAGATCCTAAATCCTAGATCCTAGATCCTAGATCCTAGATCCTGGACCGTGGCCAGTGCCGACAGAGAC
>DASYSA010000696.1:0-12445 GCA_036003885.1 Blastocatellia bacterium
CGCCAGGCGGTCCAGAACAGCAGCAGAATGAGGAGCAATCCGGAGCAGGTGGCGATGAGGGTTAAGAAGAACGGAATCAACATTCAGCTCTTACTCTATGGCAAGACAGCGGACCCCGCAACGGGGGTGTAATTCTTGAGATCTAATCATCCTGGTTGTACTACGAGTTGACTGGCCGCGGTGTTCACCCCAGCCGGTTTTGAGGGATTTCCAGTCTATATATTTGCTACATAAGACTTCTTATCAGACTCATCGGATATCACCGAGGCTATTCGTCTTTCAGGGTGTGATTGCCGTTGTTCGCCTGGAAGCCTCGCACCACCCGCTCCAGCACTATCTTCTCCAGTACTATGCTTGCCTGATTAACCAGCGTCACCAGCGCGTCGATCCCTACCAGTTCCCGCATGTCGGGATAGTTGTCCCCATACAGGATGAACACCGGCTTGTCATTACACATAATCGGAAGCGCAAACCCGATCAGGTCCCGCCCATTCCCACCGATATGGCTCAACATCTGCGTATGCCAGTAACTCTCGGCTATCCTTCCGATAAACGGTTCGCCCCGGCGCACCACATTGTCGAACAGACTCTTTCCTCCCAACGGGATCGTGATTTCTCGCACCCTCTCATCCGCGTTCCGGTGGTCCGGACCATCGATATCAATTCCAAACTGGCCCAAACCGCAAATCTCAGCCTCCTTAACCACAAACAGGACACCCCGACTGACAACCTCACTCGCGTATCTCATTATCAGCAGACTGACCTCGGCCTCGAACGAATGCGAGCGCAACTCGGCGAGAAACGAATAGAGCGACCGATCATCATCATTCGACGTTCCATGGCTCCACGTTCGTGGCGAAGGCGGCGAAGCCATCACGCCCCCCGAACGATCCCCATGCATTTCGCCTTCGAATCCCTGTGAGGGCCGCTCGTCGGACTCCAGCAGTTCCCTCAATCCCATGGCGAGATGCTCGACTCCACTCCTGGAACCTTCATCTCTTTCGGTGGCCGCTTCCAGAAGAACTTCGCCTATATCCAGGCCCTCGTCCAGTCTGACATCAGTCATCGCGTCCTGGAAGCCTGCCTGATTCAGGGCGATACCGAAGCGACCTCTCTCCAGGCAGACCAGAGCCGCTACTACGTGCTGTATATGCCGTTTCGCCGCCAGTTCGACTTCTCGCGTCGTCATTACGCCGCTCTCTACAAGAAGAGTTTCAAGCGTCCAGACGTCGGTCTCCCCGCCGCCAACGCGTCTCAAGTCGCCGAGCACATCGGAAGTAACAACGCTTTCCTGGATCAGACGGTCGGCAAACGTGCCTCCCGGACGAAGCGAGGCCTGAGTGATCCGTCCCTGCTCGATCACGATTCGCCCATTCATAACACCAGCCTCAAGCGCCAGGGTCCCTGTCTTGCGGCTGAGCGCTAATATCTGCAGTATGTCGGTTAACGGGAAATCGCTTAAATCACCGGTTAATTCCATACTCTGACCGTTACTTTCCTAGAAACTTGAATATCAGTTCGCGCAGCTTGACCATCGAGATTGGCTTTGATAGATAAGCGCTTGCACCGATGCTCATTCCCAGCGATATATCTTCATCGGCGCCCTTGGTGCTGATGATTATTATCGGCAAGTCGAATTTCAAGTCGCCCCGGACGCGCCGCACAAACTCAAGCCCGTCCATATTAGGCATTCGTATATCAGTCAGGACGAGGTCGAACGCTCCGTTCTTCACTTTGTCCAGCGCATCCTCTCCGTCGATTGCTTCTGTGATGTTTGACGGGACAATGCCATCCACTCTCGCAAGGCTCATACACAGCAGTTGCCTGAATGTCGCCGAATCATCCACTACAAGTAAGTTCTTCTTGGGCCGTTCCATGCACTCCTCCTCTTTCATCTGACGCGAAGTAAACTCATAAATCCCTCGATGGTCTTCAGCTTTCGATCGGCGACGGCATAGAGCTTCGAACTGACCAGCGCCGTTGCGGCATGACCTGCCAGCAGTTCCAGAAGCTTATGGTCCAGGCTGCTCAGACCCTTCTTGTGCGGCAAGAGCTTGTACATAGCAATCACACCTACAACGCGCTCTTTGATCTTAAGAGGTATACACGCACAGACTTCCCCCGAGGCTCCGGCGTCTTCGGTAAAGAAGAGCTCGCCTGTTTGAGCTACCAGCCCCTCGAGACCTTCCCCGAATGCCACCCTTCCCTTTTCGAACCGCTGGGCGATTTCGCCTTCATAGCCCGCCAGCACCAACTCGCTTGTCTCTTCATCAACCACATAGAGTCCGAATTCTTCGGAGCCGATCATGTTCATCAGAATTTCCTTGATGCACTGAACGACTTCATCCGGATCCAGCGTTGAATGGAGGCGGTAGCTCGCAACATAGAGGTTTGCGAGGCTCTCGTTCTGCTCCTCAACCTCAACGTACCGCTGGGCGAAGTCCTTGTTCTCGGCCTCGATCTCCTGGAACCTGCCATCAACGAATTCGAGCTTCTGGCCCATCTGGCTGTTCTCGAGCCGCAACCTCTCAACCTCTCTCATCAGAGTCGCTGACAGATCCATCTTCTCTTTCTCTAACTGGACGATGCGATAGCGAAGACGCTCATTCTCATACATCAGCTCCTCTGTAAAAGCCTTTCCCTTGCGAAACATCTCCAGCAGTTCTTCGCTCTTGGAGAAAAGCTTCATGATCTCCTCAGGCTTCTCGCCCATAACTCACCTCCGTCAATCCAGGTCTTGAATCGTGATATTCAGTCCAACTTCGCCATAGGGCGTCGATATTGCAGCAAACAGCGTCTCAAAGCAGTGGTCGTAGCTAACGAGATTCGATCCGGTCAATACTGTGGGAGGGCTCATCTCCAGCCTCGAGCCCTCATCATTAATTCTCGAAATTGCGCACCCCATCGCCATAGATGCCAGCTCTGCTATCGACGAGCGAACAAGCGGGGTCATCCCCGGCGAGGGCTCTCCCAACATGCAGCCTGCCAGTTGTACGGCCGTGAACAAGTCCATATCCAATATGACTCGTCCGTGTGCTTCGCCTGTCAGCCCGATTATGGCCATCACTTCCTTTCCTGCCACCGGACTGGGCCTCATCCGAACTTTGCGGACGTCAACCGCCGGACCAAGAATCTGGCGAAAGATGTCAGTCGTCGAATCGACGAAGAATTTCACAAAATCAAGCCTCATGGAACTCCTATGTTAATCGTCGCACTCCAACACTCGTTCAATCCCCTTCCGCAGTTCTTCTGTCGTGACCGGCTTGGGAATGAAGTATTTTGCCCCCGCGGCAAGAGCCTCCTGCACCTTGTCCTTATAGCTCACCGAACTAATCATTATTACCCGGGCCTTCGGATCGCTTTCGCATATTCGGCGCACGGTTTCAACTCCTTCCAATCCGGGCATAACGATATCCATCAGGACAATATCGGGTTTCAGCCGCCGATACTCGGAGATAGCTTCGTTTCCGTTGGCCGCCTCGCTTGCTACCACGTTGTCAAACGAATCCATCAACCGCCTGAGATGAAATCGCGCAAATGCTGAATCATCAACTATCAGGCATGTCAGCGGCGATTCATTAAGCGCTAGCTGCTTATCGGCGCTCGCCATAACCAGTTACCTCCAGGCAGTCGGACTTCCCAACCGCAGATATTAAGTAGGATGCTAGGTCCGCCAGCGGGACCACCTTCTCGGCATACCCCTTTTCGATCGCCACCCTGGGCATTCCGAAGATCGCACAACTATCCTTGTCCTGAGCGATAGTGCGGCCGCCGGACTGTTTGATCAGACCCAAACCGTCCGCTCCATCGCTTCCCATTCCCGTCATCAGAACGGCAATCGCCTGAGCGCCATATTCATCCGCGACCGACTTGAACAGCACGTCCACCGAGGGCATATGGCCGTTAACCAGCCTTCCCTTCTCCAGGGTTACGTCGCCGCCATTCAGTCGCTTCCTTACTCTCAAGTGGGCATTGCCTGGAGCTATCAGTACGGTACCTGGGCTGATCACATCTCCATCTCGAGCTTCTTTGACCTCTACGTCGCAAATCTCGTCAAGCCACTGTGCGAACATTGCCGTGAAGCTCTCCGGCATATGCTGCACAATTACTATCCCCGCGCCGAAATCGGTGGGGATGCGGGGCAGCATATACCGAAGCGCATGTGGTCCTCCGGATGAGGCTCCTATCGCGACGATCCCACCGGACGAAATGCCGGGCACCGCCAGAGCCTTCTTTCTCGCAGTGCGCTTCACAGCAGGCACAACACTCAGCGGAACAATCTTGTGTCGCGCGGCAGCCTTGATCTTTGAGACGAGCTCTCCGGCCATTTCCCCGACCTGCGCGATCGCCTTGGGTTTGCATATGAAATCGACCGCGCCAATCTCGAGCGCCTTCATCGTTAGTGCCGCACCGCGTGTCGTGAGCGAACTCAGCATGATCACGGGTATCGCGTGCTTTGAAACGATGTGGCTTAGAGCAGTAAGTCCGTCCATCCTCGGCATATCGATGTCCAGGGTTACCACATCCGGTTTTAATTGATCTATCTTGTTGAGGGCAAAGTCGCCGTCAATGGCGGTCGCCACTACCTCGAGCTCACCATCCTTTTCCAGCAGGCTGGGGATCATCTTCCGCATCACCGCAGAATCATCAACTACCAAGACCCTTATCTTTCTCTTCTCAGACTGCATACGCACCTTTCGTAGATCCCTTACTGCGCTCGTATCTTATAGCCTTGCGGAAGACCATCCCGGCATCCATTATCAAAACGACTCGCCCGTCCCCCAACACGGACGCTCCGGCAAGGGAGTCGTTCTGAACCCATTTGCTGTCCAACGGCTTGATCAACAACTCCTGTTCACCCATTAGCGTGTCCGCAACCACTCCGTATCTCTTGTTCCCTACTGTAAGCACAATAACGAAAAAGTGTGCCGCGTCCTTTCGAAGCGACGCTCCGCTTCCTCCTTTTCGTCTGTCGAATCCGAGAATGACTCCAGGCCTCACCATTGATATGAACCGGTCCCTCAATCGGAAGCTCTCGAGTCCGTCGAGATAGACTATGTCGTCGACCGTCGCCCGGGCGATCTCGCTGACGGCAAGCAACGGCAAAGCAAAAAGCTGGCCGGCAGCCGTGAATAAGAGAGCCTTGATGATCGCCAGCGTGAGCGGCATCCTCAGTATGAATTCGGTTCCGGCCCCCAACTCGCTCCTTACGGTTATGCTTCCGCGCAGGTGCTCGAGCGCCGCCTTGGCTGTCGCCGCCCCGATGCCCCGCCCCGACACCAGCGTGATTTCCCGAGCGGTGGAGAGGCCAGGCAGAAAGATCAGTTCCTGGGCCTCCTCAGTACTCAAGCGGTCAGCGTCGGCACCCGTAATGGCGCCAGCCTCAGTGGCTTTCCTCTTAAGCGCCTCTGCATCGATGCCACGCCCATCATCGCTGACCTCCACGACTACCTGGTTGCCTTCGTGATAGGCGCGAAGCTTTATCTTCCCGGTCGGCGGCTTTCCGGCGCCTTCTCTCTCCTCTCTGGTCTCTATCCCGTGGTCGACTGCGTTTCTGAGCAGATGCAGCAGAGGTTCATAGAGCAGATCGACCAGCGTGCGGTCCAGTTCGGTCGCCCCTCCGCGAACTTCGAGATCAACTGCCTTGCCGCGCTCGGCCGCCAGCTCTCGCATTGGCCGTCCAAAACGTCGGAAGACGGTGTCTATCGTGACCATTCGCATCTTCAGGACACTCTTCTGCAGCTCGGCAATCAGCTTGCCCATCTGTAAGCTGACTCCTCCGAACCTCGGTACCAAATCGTTCTTAGGCAAGGCCAGCTCGAATTCAGGGCCCAGCTCGTTCAATATGGAGCGAGCTATCACCATCTCGCCCGCCAGGTTCAGCAGCGCGTCGATGCGATTCGCTTCGACGCGGACGTATTCACGATTGGACTTCCTCGCAGGGTCTCGGCTTTCTGTCGATGCTGGATCCGGCGATTCCGCCAAGACCACCGCCTCCGGTTCGACCTCAACTTCGAACGGCGTCTCACCGGAATCGAATTCGGCGCCGGCGGATATGCGAGCTACCAGCCTTTCGAGTACATCTGCAGGAACGTCACCTACTTCGTCGCCGCCGATAGCCGCGTGGATTGTGTCCAGACTCTCCAGGAAGAGATCGACTGTCTGCTTGTCAAAGGCGGCTTGATTGTTTAACACCCTGTCCAGAATGTCTTCGATCCTGTGAGCGAGTTCAGTTACCCCGTCCAGTCCAATGCAGGCCGAGTCTCCTTTTATTGTATGAGCCGCTCGCCTCAGCCGAACCATAGCTTCCTCGTCGGACCCTTTGGACTCGAGCAAGAGCAAATCCTGACTCATCTCATCGAGAATGGTCAGCGACTGGTCGCGGAATACCGCAAACAGCTGGTCAAGTTCTTCTCTTGTGAAATCGTCCATTCTGCGTTTCCCTGAGCTGCTCTTATCCTTCCAGCCGGTATGCAATGCCCTTGTTGCGATGAACCATCGTGAATCGAGTAGAGAGACCCTGCAAGCTTTCGGCGTGCCCCAGAAACAGATAACTTCCCGGCAGAATACAGTTCGCGAATCTGTTTATCAGCCTGCGCTGCTCATCCTGATCCAGATAGATTAAGACATTGCGGCAAAAGATAATGTCCAACCCCCTCAGCCCGTTGTCATTCTTGAGGTTGTGATAGTCGAAGATCACAAGCCGCTTGACCTGGTCGGTAATCACGTAGTGTCCATTCTCTTGTCTAAAGTACCTTTGCACGTCGCCCGCATCGACACCCTTCAACTGGTCTTCCCGATATATGCCACACTGTGCGCGTTCGAGCGCGGTGAACGAGAGATCTGAGGCAAACACACGCACCGACCAGCCGGCTCGATCGGGCAAGCCGCCAAGTATGGCCATCGCTGCGCTATAAGGCTCCTGCCCGGTAGAACAACCGGCGCTCCACACTCTGATGACTCGGCCTCCGCTCTTCTCCTTCCTCGCTATGATCTCCGGCAGCACGGTCTCCTTTAGCAGTTGGAATTGAGGCATGTTTCTGAAGAAGGACGTCTCGCATATCATCAGAATATCAAGGAGGGCGGGCAACTCCTGGGATTTTCCGGCTGGGTTCTTCAGAAGGTTGTAGTAGTCGAATGCGTTTGAGATGCCAAGCTCGTCCATCCGCCTTCTAAGCCTTGATTCCAGAAGCGTCTGCTTCTCAGGGCCAAAGCTGAACCCGCACTCATCGTAGATGAGTTCACGAAATAACCTGAATTCGTTCTCGGAAAGAATGTCCGGTTGTCTGAATACAGATCCGGCCTCGTACATTCTTTCCTCTCCCACTTTGCGCATTGAGTTCGGTCCTACCCGACCTGAGCCGGTGTTGAGTCTTGTCTTCCGGACCCCACAAGGATCTCCAGCACCTGATCCAGCTCGCAGTTTACATCCTCAGTAAGCACATTCTTCAGGTCAATGAGTGTAATGAACCTGCTGTCGAGGTTTATTACTCCTTCGACATAGTCGGCCCCTATCTCAGAGATCAAGTCGGGCGGCGGCTCTATCATTTCTTCAGACACCCTTATCACCTCCGACGCGCCGTCAACTATCAAGCCCGTCAGCCGTTCCTCGCAATTGGCGATGATGATTCGCCGCTCCTCGTGTCCGGCCTTCGTTCGCGCCCTCAATCGCTTCCGCAGATCCACTACGGGCACCAGGTTACCTCTCAGGTTCATCACCCCTTCGACATAATCCTGTGTCTCGGGCACCGGAGTTATGTCACACATACTGACGACCTCCTTCGTGAGAAGGATGTCGACTGCAAACTCCTCCGCGCCCACCCTGAAGACCACCAATTGTCGTTTCACTGCCATCTATTTGTCGCTCCCTTGAGTATGTCTGGCTCAGGTCGTGTGATCAATCGCCCTGGGACAGACCCCTGAAGCCACCGCGATTCATCGAAGGAGATCCCGGCACGTCATATGAGAATGAGTGCACGAAGTCGTCCTTAACCTTGAACTGTGAGATGGCTTTGTTTAGCTGTTCGGATAGCCCAACCATTCCCTGGATCGTCTGAGCGGTCTCATGGGCTCCTGCAGAGGTCTCCAACGTGATGCTCGAGATGGTCTGCATGGCGCTGGCCAGGTTTCGCGTTACGCGTGCCTGCTCCTCGCTGGCGGCCGAAATCTCCTCTATCAACTCGGTTGATTGTCGAACTGCTGTAGAGACGTACTGAAGGGACTTGCTCGCCTCTTCAGCAAGCGAACTGCCGCCTTTGACTTCGGCCATTCCCTTCTCCATGGCTGCAAGGGCTTCAGATGTTTCATTCTGGATAGCCTTAATGAGGTTTCCAACATCCTTAGTGGCCCGCGCCGACCTTTCGGCAAGTTTTCTGATCTCCTCGGCGACCACGCTGAAGCCGAGTCCCGCCTCGCCTGCGTGGGCTGCCTCGATGGCGGCGTTGAGCGCGAGCAGATTAGTCTGGGCGGCGATCTCATCTATCAGATCGATGATCTCTGATATCTCTGAGCTTCGCTCTCCCAGGAGCCTCATCTTCTCCGACGTCTTTTGAACCGCTGAGTCTATTCTCGTCATCGCTTCAGAGGTGTCACGCACCGACTTGTCTCCCTGTTCAGCCATCTCGAGCGCGCGTCGAGCGGCCTCCGCCGAGCTTTCAGCGTTTCTGGAGACCTGATTCATCGAGGCTGCCATCTCTTCGACGGCGCTCGAAGTGTTGGTGATCTCGTCAGCCTGGCGTTGGGACCCGACTGCTATTTGCTCTGCCGCGGCGAGTATCTCTGTCGCGCTCGAGGAGACGGATAGGCCGATCTGCTTCACCTGGGTGAGCATCGAGCTGAAGTTGTCAAGCATCTTGTTAATGGACTGGATGACGCCGCCAAGGGTATCGCTCCCTTCGTTGCCGCGCCTGGTAAGGTCTCCCTCAGACACCTTGTAAACTGTGCTCAGAAACTCATTCAGGTTCCTCTCCAGCGAATCCGCGGCCTCACGGCGCACAGTAACGTCGCGCATTATGCCAAGGAAACCGACCGTCTGTCCGGCCGAATCGCGCTTGGGCGATATCGAGCTCTCGATAAACCTCTTGGCGCCGTCCTTCCGGCTGATTTGATAAGAGAATTCGCGCTTCGATTCTCCGCTCTTCAAGACGACGTTGAAGGCTTCGCTCACGTCCTGGGCGACCTCCTGGTCTACATAGAGGCGGTAGTTCATACCAACAAGTTCCTCAATCGAGTAACCGAGAATCTTGGGGACCGCGTCATTGAAGAATTGAAGGCTCCCGGAGAGGTCGACTTCGTAGTATCCATCCTCGATTGATTCGAGTATTGTACGGTATTTCTCTTCGCTCTCTCGCAGGGATGCCTCGGCGACCTTTCTCTCGGTGACGTCCCAGAATATTCCCTGCAACCCGGCGACATTGCCGTCGAAATCGTAACGGGGCATCTTCAGCACCTGCACAAAGAATCTCTTACCGTCAGGCGAAACGTGCTCTTCCACCATATCCAACACAGTGCCGCGCTCCAGCACTCTCTTGTCATCCTCGCGGTACTTTTCTGCCAGGTCTCTCGGGAAAAAATCGAGGTCGGTCTTCCCTATGATCTCCTCCAGCGGCTTTCCCATCGTGGTGCAGAACTGCTTGTTGCCGAAGGTGAACCTCAGATCGGTGTCCTTACAGAGAATGTTCTGCGGCAGGCTGTTAACGATCGAATTGAACAGAGCCTGCGAGTCACGAAGAGCCAGTTCAGTGCGCTTCCGGTCGCTTATGTCTTGAATAGTGGATCGGACGCCCACGATCGTTCCGTCTGCGTCTGTTATGAGCCTGTCTTCTACGATCACCGGGATCAAAGAACCATCTTTGCGCCTGAAGACTCGTTCTACGGTGGCCAGGCGGTCGGCGGCCGCGACCTTCTTTGAGCCGCCCTGTCTCGAACCCTGTTCGGCAACGAAATCCCAAACAACGTGCCCTATCATCTCGTCAACAGAGTACCCAAGCATTGCGAGTTCGGTTTGGTTTACTCGAGTAATGCGGTCCTCCGAGTCCACCTCGTGGTAGCCAACGGGTGCATCATCAAACAGCTTCCTGAAGTTCGCCTCGCCTTCTTCCAGCGCTTCTCTCTGCTTCTGTGCATTCCGCACCATATCCCCAAGCCTGGTCATCATCTCGTTGAATCCGACACCAACCTTCTCTAACTCATCGCTTGTCGAGATGTCCACCCTGGCATCCAGATTACCTGCACTCACCTCCTGAGTGGCGCGCAACAACTCCTCGACTTTGTTGGAAAAGCCCTTTGCGAACAGCAGGCCGATTCCGGCGACAACCACAAATATCACGATGCCGCTCAGGGCAATTGACTTGAGCATACTGTAAGCCGGGGCATAAACCTCGCTCTTGCTGTTATCCACTACAAAGGTCCAGCCGAACCCGTGGAAATCCAGATTTGCGCTCTTGAAGCCCTTTGATTTCACGTAACACGCGATACGTTCTTCGGCCTTCTTGTTCTCGGGATTGACACCCTCGTAGTAGAGAATGCTGCCTTGACCATCCGCCGGCTGCTGCTTCAGGCCGGACTCGAGTGACGAGACGCCTCTTACGCCAATCTTGCGCATGGCTTCGCCCAGCTCGATGTTTCGCACATCGGGATCGGGATGAAGAACGATTCTCCCGCTTGAGGAGAGGGCATACGCATAACCAGTCTCATTCTGTTTGAACCGGGCTATATAGTCCTGAGCGTCTCTTAGGTTGTACTTAACCTTCAGGACTCCATTCCACCCACCTGTCCTGGCGGGAATAGCCACGCATATCTCGACGCTGAAGTTGCCGCTCGCTTTGTCGAATGTGACGTCTTCAATGTGGACGCCGGACTTCATCGCCTCTTGCCACCAGCTCTCATCACTTTGAACGAAGTCTTCTGTCATTCTGGTGGTCCCGGCAACCAGACCGTATCGGTCTGTGAAGAACATGCGTTCAAAGGCGGGCTTCAAGCGCCCTTTGTCCTCAAGAAAGGCGTTGGCCCCGTTGTCTGCCTTGAGCACGCGAGTATCCTTGTAACGGTCTTCAAGGGCGCCTATCTGTACAATATTTGGGGTTCTGTTGATGCCAATTGCCTCGGCCTGGCGGGCCGCGCGTTCCGCGGAGTCGATCAATACCTCGTCGCTTGCGATTGACCTCACAAATTGGATGTTCTCGGAGATCAGCAGATCGACCGACTCGGCAATAGTTCCCGCTGCTTGAAGGCGTTGTTCCTTTGACTCAACAACTCCGACAAAGCTGAGGTAGGATGTAACGCACGCAACTGCTATTGACAGGCCTGTGAGGACCAGTATGCCGGCCAACAACTTCATTGCAAGGCTCCGGAGACCGAGCCTGCCTAAGATTACAAGCACATCGAAGGTATGTGAACGCGCATTTCTGCCTTGCTCTTTGCTAGAATCCATAATCTGTAGTCCCACTTCCGCATAGGATCTCGCTTGATTGCACAGTGAAGAACCTGAGGCGAGGTTCAGACATATCCTGGGGACATCTTCGCAGGCGACCGATCGCTAGTCAGTTCGTAAGGCAAATTAAGGACCGCCAGCGGTCGTTCCTTTCGAATCGACTGACGCCACCAACAATACCCGTCTTTTTTGCAATAGAACTAGTACTCTGAGTGCCGTACTGGGAGGGGCAAGTTTGCTCTGAGGGCAAAGCTAGGAGCACCGAAAAACGTCAGATTGACCTTGATTATGCCTACACTTTGAGCAGAGTCAATACTAATCTAAGTAGTCGTACAACACTTTTTTGCTGATTCCGGCGGTGAGGCAATTAATTTGGGGGATTTGAAAGGTCCCCGCGGCTGCGAGCTACAAACGGGCTGTGATCCCCGTCGATATTACCGGCCGGAGTGCTCACGGGCGGCTGGAGCCGGCTGGAACGAGGCTCACTAACCGGCCAACGGCGACCTCGGCTTCGAATCACGCGTTCATCCTTGAAAAAGATTGACCCGTAGGGTAAAAAATCTGCTATGACTTGTAAGAAAAAGGGATCCGATTTGAAGAAGCGCTTCATCGTTTTCGCGTTATGCGCATCTACGCTGGCTGGTATCTCCGCGTGCTCGAATCCCAGCGAAAAAGCGAGGCTGGCCGTCGAACAACATCTGAAGAATCAAAAGATTCAAGACCTCAAGCTCGACCTGTTTTGTACCAACCCAAGTTTCCCTGACAAAGCGTACGCCAGCGTCACCGTGACACATAGTTTCGCTAATGCCGAGGGACAGCCTCAGAAGGAGTATCTGGGCTATATTCTGAAGCAAGACGGGCGCGAATGGAGAGTCGAACACAGCGCAACCTACACGAAGGAACAACAACGAGCTATGGATCTGGTCGCGGGTGTAAAAAACTGACTCCTGGAAGTCGGCAGGACGCTAGAGTGTGCTCCATCACGGCAGGCTATTTCTTCTTCCGGTAACCGCT
>DASYSA010000697.1:0-5995 GCA_036003885.1 Blastocatellia bacterium
ATCTGTTCGACTGAAGTCGGCGATTCATCTTCGATGAAGTACCACTTAACGCCGGCCTGTTGCGCGGCCTTCAGAATGGCCGGCCAGTTCATGACTCCAGTGCCGAGCGCTACGTCATTGGTGACATCCGATTGTCCAGTGAGGAGTCCGGTCGGAGTCCCTTTCCTCATGTCTTTGACGTGCATCAACGCAAAGCGGCTGCCGTATTTCTCGAGCAGCTTCACCGGGTCCTGCCCGGGATGGATGATCCAGAAAACATCCATCTCATACCGCACAAACTCGGGCTTCGTCTCGGCCATCATCAAGTCGAACAGTGTGCCGTTTCCGTGCGGCTGAAACTCGTAGCCGTGGGTATGGTAGAAGAACTTCAAGCCAAGTTTGGAGAGCGCTTCACCGGCGCGGTTGAAGACCGAAATCGCCTCGCGGGCGGTCTTTTCGTCGAATGAGGCCTGGTGCGGAATCCAGGCACAGCCGACGTATTCGAGACCGAGGGCCTTCGCGTCGCTCGCGACCTCTTCGACCTTGTCGCGGAACTGCTCATACGAGAAAAGACCGCTGATGGGCTTGAGCCCCTTCCCGTCCAGATGTTGCTTGAATCGCTCCGGTGTGAGGTTGTAGGTGCCGGCCACCTCAACATAGCGAATTCCAAAGTCGCGTACCCGGTCGAGCGTTGCCGGAACATCCCTGGCGAATTGTTCTCGCAAGCTGTAAAGCTCGAGACCGATCGGGCCTTTGAAGCTGGCGCCGGCGCCGGTCGCGGCCTTCAACATTCCAAGGTCGGCCAGCCATTCCTGGAAACGTGTGTGCCAGGTTCCAAAAGGGATTCCGTCGCGCGGCTTGATGCCGCCGCCATGTCCGCCGTGCGCGTAGATATGCAAGTCGGCTGGAACGTCTACTTTGAAGAGGGAGTTGTAAAACTCTACAGTCTGCCGCGCGTGTGATTGGTCATCGCTGCCGGCGCTGGTTAGGAAGGCTGGAGCCGCATCCTTCGGCGCAGTTATGTCCATCGGGGCCCACCCCGGGTACACGAGACCAACAAAGTCGGGACGGCAGCTCTGTTGGTTGATCGGATCGGTCGCTTTCGGATTGCCGCGATCAAAGCGAATATCGGCAAGAGCGCCAAGCGCGCCCCCGGCGGAGAACCCCAGGATGCCGATACGTCCCGGATTGACTCCCCACTCCCTGGCGCGTAGGCGGACGATCCGAATTGCGCGCTGCGTATCCTGCAGCGCCTCTCCTTCGACTGTGTACTTGTAGTTTGGGGTCTGGGCCAGTCGGTACTTCAGGATGAACACGGCGACGCCCATGCCGTTCAGCCATTCAACCAGATCCGTACCTTCCGTGCCCCAAACGAGTTGCCTGTGTCCGCCGCCGGGAGCGACGACCATTGCCGCGCCGGTCGCCTTGTCGCGCGGCGGCAGATACACGTGGATGCAAGGGTTGTGGACGTTCTTGATCGATGCGATCCGTTGGCCGGGCGTTGGAGCCGGCGGGTCAGTGATCTCCTTCTCGTTTGCTCCCTGCAGAGTGGGGGCACCGCTCGGCCACAGGTAGACGACTTGCGGCGCGGTTTGTGCGGCAGTCCGTGCCGTTGACGCCGAAGTCATAACCAACACAACCACAAGGAATAAGAAAACGCGAAGCACACTCTTGAGCATCGGAGACGGTCCTTTCAGAAAACGGCCTTGAGCTGTCTCTCATGGCTGATCACTCCACTGGTTAGGATCTGCAGCGAACGTCAGTCGGCAATCATTGTGCTGTTGCCCTCCCGTCACGCGGGCCTTCTAAGCGGGCAGTCCGGAAGGCGGTTGATACTTGACCACTTTTCAGAACATCCACCCGCTGATAGCACCACGCAATCTTGTCGAGACTACGACGCCCATAATACTCAAGGACTGTTCCACGTCAAAGCCTACCGTCGAGACTCCACCGCAAACCCGCCGAGAGGCCGCCGGCGTCTTTCCGACGTGCGAATCGAGCGTGAACGGCTTTTGATACGCGGACATTATCATCTTCACCCTTAGGCACAGTGATTGTATGAACCAAACGGGCGACAATCTCATCAGAACGGATCTCACTGAAATAGTTGGACGTTTCGTTAAAGTCAGGTCAGGGAATCCGACAAAATTATGGCAGGAGGTCTTCAAGGCGGCAGAATTGTAGGATTCTCTCGAATGCGCCAGGTACAGAATATGGCAACCCTGACTGAGATCCGACAACATCTCTCTACCTCCGGCAGCCTGCGCGACGTAATCCGCGAGGTGCTGGAGATACTCGCGAAGGAGCAGGGCGTTGTTCGCGCGGCTGTACATATGCGACAGCCGGAGTCGGACGAGGTGAAGGTGGTGGGAGTTCACGGACTTCCTTCGCAGGAGAACAAGCTGCGCCGATGGCTGCTGAAATCCGGAGGAGAAACGGTCATCCAGGACGTGATGAGGAGTGGGCGCATTGCGATCTTTCCCGCTTCAGGTCTGAGACTTCAGTCGCGGTCTCAGTCTTCGATTCTCAACAGGCCAAATGCCGGTATAACCTTTCTCTGCCTGCCCATTCTGTCGAACCAGCGCGCGCCCATGGGCGCGATTAGCGTGGAGCTTTCATTTCGCTCCGGCCACGATGCGAATCGGACGCAGGAGATGCTGCGGGTGATTGCCTCCGTGATCGCGCAGGCGTTTACCGTGCATAACCTCCTCGAAACTGCGACCGAGCGACTGATGGCTGAGAATGCCAACCTCCGGGACGAATTGAGCGAGCGATATGACTTCTCGAGCATTATCGGCAAGAACTGGCGGATGCAGCAGGTATTTGAGCAGGTCGCACAGGTGGCGTCGGCGAACACGACAGTACTGATAGAAGGCGAGAGTGGAACTGGCAAGGAACTGGTTGCGCGTGCGCTTCACATCAACTCGGGGCGCGCCTCGCAGCCCTTCATCAAGGCCAACTGCGCGGCCTTGCCGGAGGGCCTCATCGAAGCGGAGATGTTCGGACACGAACCCGGAGCCTTCACCGGGGCGAATCAGAGAAGACTTGGGCGTTTTGATCTGGCGGCGGGCGGCACGCTGTTTCTGGATGAGATCGGAGAACTCAGCCAGACAGTTCAAGTCCGCCTGCCCCGAGTCTTGCAGACCAGACAGTTCGAGCGGGTGGGCGGGGTGGAAACGATAAACGCAGACGTCCGAATGATCGCCGCAACCAGCCGGAATTTACAAAAGGAAGTCGCCGAGGGACGATTCCGCGCGGATTTGTACTACTGCCTGAATGTCTTTCCAATCACCGTTCCGCCCCTGCGTGACAGAGGCGACGACATCGGGCTGCTGGCAGAACACTTCCTGGCAAAGTGTGCGCGCGAACAGGGCAAGAGTATTCGGAGCTTTGCGCCACGTGCGCAGGAAATGCTCCAGCACTATCCCTGGCCCGGCAATGTGCGTGAACTCGAGAACACGATCCAGCACGTCGTGGTAGTGACAGACGGTGACGTAGTTCAGCATTACCACCTGCCACCCGCGTTGCAAACCGTCAATACCGCCCACAAGGCCCTCAACACCGGACTGTTTGAATCAGTCGAAGCCTACGAAAAGGATCTCGTTTGTGAGGCCCTCAGAAAAACGCGCGGCAGCCGCAGTCAAGCGGCGAAGCTGCTCAAAGTCAGCGAGCGAGTGCTGAGTTACAAAGTGAAGAAGTATGAGATTGACTGCGCAGCATTCCGATCCTCGAAGTGAACAGAAGATTCTTTCCCGATCGCCTACCCACCCAGACAATTTTGTCGCAAGAACTCAGTCGCATAGCTGCTCGCGGAAGGCAGCGAACTCGCGCTCGACCCGGGTTAACCGGCTGAAACAACAGACTGCTCGCCTGTCATGGCCGCGCTGCCTGCTCACAGTGGCCCCGCAATTGCCCGGTGAATCCGCAGGCACCGGTGAATCGGTTGCCAGCAAAGGGGTCGAACAGGCGTGCAGAGAAGAAGCGGTTGGGATTCGAGAAACAGATCGCCCGTGATCGGATGACATTTTGGCAATGACTCATTTACCACTACTGCGGTCCGAGATGGTTGCTACACATTGTCCATACTGCGCCTTGCAGTGCGGCATGCTGGTAGGCGGCGAGCCGCACAACCAGGAGGTGAGGGGCGATGAATCATTCACGGTCAATAAGGGTTCGCTGTGCATCAAGGGCTGGACTGCGCCTGAGGTGCTGCACCATCCGGAGCGCCTTCTGAGACCGCTCAAGCGAAATGCTCGCGGTGTGCTGGCTCCCGTTTCATGGGATGAAGCGCTGGACAGTGTCGTCAGCGCGTTCCTTGCCACACAGGCGAAGCACGGACGTGACGCAATTGGACTTCTGGGCGGCGGTTCGTTAACGAATGAAAAAGCCTATCTGCTAGGCAAGTTCGCGAGGGTTGCTTTGCGGACGGCCAATGTTGACTACAACGGCCGCTTCTGTATGTCGAGCGCCGCCGCTGCCGCGATCGCTGCGTTCGGCGTTGATCGCGGTCTGCCGTTTCCGGTGGCGGACATTCCGCGTGCGGATGTGATCCTGCTGGTCGGCGCGAATCCTGCGGAAACGATGCCGCCACTGATGCAGTACTTCGAAGCACAGCGCAACAACGGAGGCAGGCTCATTGTTGTTGACCCACGGCTCACGGCGACGGCGCAGCTGGCGGATATCCATCTGCGGCTGATCCCCGGCACAGACGCGGCGCTGGCCAACGGGCTTCTGCAACAGCTGATCTGCGATGGGCTGATTGATAAAGATTACATCAGCGCTCGCACCGAAGGATTCAGCACGGTCAAGGGTGTCGTCGCAACTTACGGGCCGGAACGAGTCGAACGGATCACAGGCATTCCTGAAGCAGATCTCCTTCGCGCGGCACGGATGCTTGGGAGGGCACGCACGGCGATGGTACTGACCGCTCGCGGTTCGGAGCAGCAGTCACAGGGCGTCAACAACACACTGGCCTTCATCAACATAGCTCTGGCGCTTGGCAAAGTGGGAAGAGCTTTCAGCGGCTTTGGCACGATCACCGGTCAGGGCAACGGCCAGGGCGGGCGCGAGCTCGGGCAGAAATCGGATCAGCTTCCCGGCTGCCGAGGGATCGAAGACCCCGCCGCGCGCCGGCACATTGCCGAAGTCTGGGGCGTGACCGAGAAAGATATTCCCGGGGCCGGCAAATCGGCCTACGAACTGATGAGCGCATTGGGGAATGAGATCAGGACGTTGTTCTCACTGGCCTTCAACTTCACGGTCTCATCACCTGACGCCATCAGCGTGATTGAAAGAGTGTCACAGCTCGATTTCTTCTGCGTTGCCGACTTCTTTCTCTCCGAGACGGCGCGACTGGCCGATGTAGTGCTGCCTTCAACGCAGTGGGCCGAAGAAGACGGCACGATGACAAATCTGGAAGGTCGCGTACTGCGCCGCCGCCGCGCTTTCATGCCGCCGGCAGAAGTTCGCACGGACATCGAAATCCTGTGCGACCTGGCTGCCCGGCTCGGGGTGGGCCGGCACTTCAGCTACGCGAATGCACAAGAGGTCTTTGACGAAGTGAGAGCTGCCACGAAGGGCGGCGTCGCCGACTACTCAGGAATCACTTATGCGCGGCTCGAAGCGGGTGACGCAATTCACTGGCCCTGTCCGGAAGAAGACCATCCCGGTACCCCGCGCCTGTTCACTGAATCATTTGGCACGCCGAACGGCAAAGCGCGATTTCATGTGGTCCGTCATCGGTCATCGGTTGAAGAACCTGACGCTGAATATCCTCTCTACCTAACCACCGGGCGCGTGCTGGCACATTACCAGTCGGGCACGCAGACGCGGCGAGTCGGAAAGCTGATGGAGATGGCAGCCGAGCCCTTTGCAGAATTTCATCCGCGAGCCGCTCAACGTTACGGCCTAGTGAACGGCGGCGATGTAACTCTGGTGACTCGGCGGGGCGTCGCGAGTTTCAGGGTAAGAGTCACAGCAGGAATTCGCGAAGATACGGTATTCGTTCCGTTCCACT
>DASYSA010000698.1:0-12059 GCA_036003885.1 Blastocatellia bacterium
GGCAAGACGATAGGGGAACTCGCTGTCCGCACTACTCGGCGACCACTGAGTCGATGAACGCAGGCAATTCCGATTCTGGGTGGTGACCAGCGTGATCTCAGTTTTCCAGTTCCGCCAAGCGCAAATGAATCCCCATCCGCCGCCGAGTTCGCTGACGGCCAGCATCAACTCATTGCCATGGGCTGACGCCCTGCTGTGTTCCAATGGACGATGACCTGGCCAGAATACCCAGGCTTTAGAGCAGCACCCCATCTTAGTCAAACTTGTAGGCTCGTCTGGCAAGTCGATGAGCCGCGTCCTGAATCATCTCTTCGGCATCGGCCATATCTATCACGCCGCGCACTACCAGTCCCGCAAGCCAGTTCGCATCTACCCGACGCGCCAAATCATGCCGCGCTGGAATTGACGGAAAGGCCCGCGTGTCGTCATTGAATCCAACCGTGTTGTATAGCCCAGCCGTCTCCATCACCAGATCGCGATACCGCCGCATGCCATTCAGACTGTCGTGAAACCACCAGGGCGGTCCCAGCTTGATCGCCGGATAGTGCCCTGCAAGCGGGGCAAGCTCCCGTGAGTAAGTAGACTCATCGAGCGTGAAGAGGATTAGCGTCAGGCGCGGATCATTGCCGTACTTGTTCAGCAACGGTGAGAGGTTGCGCGTGAATTCCACCGTGATGGGAATGTCCGCGCCCATCTCAGTCCCGAATCTCTCCAGAATCACTCGGTTGTGGTTGCGACACGATCCCGGGTGAAGTTGCATCACCAGCCCATCTTCAATGCTCATGCGCGCACTCTCGATCAACATGTGCCCCGTGAATCGCGCTGCGTCGTCCTCGGTCGACTGGCCCCTGAGTGCGCGTTGGAATATCGCTTCCGCTTCGGCATCGGACAATTCGATCGTGTAAGGAGTTTGCGCAGCGTGGTCGGTAGCCGTTGCTCCCATCGCTTTGAAATAGACCCGGCGTTGCTCCAGGGCTTCAATCAGCCGCCGATACCCGCTGATGTCGCTTCCGTGAATCTCGCCGAGGCGCGTAATGTTAACGCGCCAGTCCGGCCTGTGAATGTTGATGACCCCGTCGGGACGAAACGTGGGGACCACTCGCCCCTTCCAGCCCGATTCGCGAATAACCCGATGGTGCTCGAGCAGATCGGTCGCCGCATCCGTGGTCGCAAGCACTTCGATGTTGAACCTCTCGAATAAGCGGCGAGGGCGGAATTCCGGCTTCGCGAGCTGCGAGGCGATGTGATCGTAGATCGCTTGAGCCGAGTCACCTGTGAGTTTCTCTTCCACCCCAAAGAGTTCGTGAAGCTCGTGATTCAGCCACATCCCTGTCGGCGTGCCACGAAAAAGATAGAAGTTGTCGGCGAACATCTGCCAGATGAGGCGATGGTCCGATTCTAAATTGCTGCCATCGAGCGCAGGAATCCCCAGGCTCTGGAGCGAGATGCCCTGAGAGTACAGCATCCTGAAGACGTAGTGATCGGGGATGAGTAACAGTTCGGTGGGTGTTCCCAGACTCCAATGCGGGTCCGCGAAGATGCGCGGGTCAACGTGACCGTGCGGACAGATCAGGCGGGCGTGCGCAACCTGTTCGTATAATGCCTGTGCAATTCTCTTCTGCCGCGGCTCGGGGTCGAAGCACCGATCCGGCAGCAGGAGTCTATTGACGCGTTTTACCACTAAAGACCCCCCGGATAGAGTTTCGCGTTCCGCGTTTTCAGAACGAGTGCAGCCAACCTGGTCCTTGTTACCGATAACAGGATACTATCTTTTACGTTGGCTACGAAATGCTTCTCGTTTCTCGGTACAAACCGGCCAGCTGAACACTGAACGCGGAACGCAAGACGCGAGACGCGGAACGCGAAACGCGAAACGAGATCATTGGCGCAAAAGCGAGGAGGGATCTAAGATTCACCTTCAGTTTGGACAGACCACAAACGACGAACGCGAAACGAGAAACGAGGAACGAATATGCGGACAACTCTAGCGGACATCGCACGCGAGCTGGGCGTGTCGAAGATGACGGTCTCGCGAGCCATCAACAATCATCCGTTGATCAACGCCGATACGCGTGAGCGCGTCCTTGAAGTTGCACATCGCATGAACTATCAGCCCAACCAGCACGCGCGGGCACTGGCAACGAGCCGCTCCTACCTGATCGGCATCGTCGTTCCAGACTTGATGAACCTGTACTTTGCCGAAGTTACCCGGGCCATCGAGTCGGTCGCGCGGCCCGCCGGATTTCAGCTCCTGATTTGCAGCACGGACGAGGACCCCACGAGAGAGATCGGCCAGGTTGACGCCTTGTTGCATAGAACGGATGGCTTGATCATCAGCTCGGCGCTCGCCCCTACAGAGACGAAGTCATATCGAAAGATGCTTGAAGAGGGCGCCAGGATCGTGCTCGTGGACCGGACGATGAGGAAACTGCGGTGCCCTGCCGTTGCTACCGACAATGTGCGAGTTGGCATTCTGGCGACGCAACACCTGATCAGTCTCGGCCACCGGCGCATTGGGCACCTGTGCGGAGATGGCTCATCTATGAGCGCCGAACGGCGTCAGGGTTATGAGCGGGCGCTGGCCAGACAGAAGCTGCGCATCGACGAATCGTTAGTGCGGACGTGCGGCCTCCTGGAATCCGAAGGCTATTTGGCAATGCGCATGTGGCTCGCGAAAGGGGACGTGCCTGAGGCGATCTTTGTCGTCAACGATCCTGCCGCCATCGGGGCGATGCAAGCGATCGAGGAAGCAGGATTGCGAGTCGGCAAAGATGTAGCTCTCGTCGGCGCCGGGAACATTCACTATGGCGACATGCTTCGGGTACCGCTTACAACCGTTTCATGGTCGCGGAGTGAGATGGGACAGGAGGCGGCCCGACTGCTGATTCAACTCATCAATGGCAAGGCGCAGTCGGCAAAAGCCCAAAACATCATCCTCGCGCCTGAACTCATCGTTCGGTCTTCATGCGGAGCTAAATCACCGGGCAGCGCAGGGACCGGGACTGCAGGGCGTTAGAACGCTTGCCTGTATTGGAAGGGTCCCTCGCCTGGATCACGTATCAGCCTGCCGTATCAGTGCGGCCTTTTCGACCGTAGCCCAGCTCCGCACCTCCCGAGATGATGTGGTCGACGCCCGTGGTGAATGTGGCCTGCGCTGCGATGTATACACACAAGCGCGCAACCTCTTCGGGAGATCCCATTCGACCCATCACCTGTGCAGCCTCGCCCTCTGCTCGACACTGATCCGGATCGGGCGAGGCATCAATGGCTTCCTGCCATAGAGGCGTGTAGACGTTTCCCGGAGAGACCGAATTGACCCGAACCCCGTTAGGCGCTTCGTCGATGGCCAACGCCTTGGTGAACGCCGCGACCGCGCCTTTCGTGGCGACGTACGTAGTCGCGTGATGTTGACCGATGGTTGCCACCAGGCTCGCGATATTGATGATATTGCCTTTGCTTTGCCGCAAGAAGGGGAGTGCGAATTTGCAGGCAGCAAAGACGCTGACCAGATTCAGGTCGATCAACTGGCGGAATTCATCGACGGTGAACTCATCGATCGGTTTATGAGGCGGGTGCCATCCGGCATTGTTGATCAGGCAATCGATCCGTCCATGGAGAGAGATGGTAGCCTGGATCAGATTCTGGATATCTTCAGCCCTTCTGACATCGCAGTAAACGAAACGAGCACCACCATATCCCTGTGCTCGAGCGATTGCCTGCACCGAGATGGCGGCGGCTGTGCCCTGGTCCTCGCGATTCGAGCAGAGGACCACGAGGGCGCCCGCTTTCACAAACTCCTCCGCGCACGCCTTCCCAATCCCGCTGCTGCTCCCGGTGATTAGCGCCACTCTATCGGCATATGGCAGGCCCGTCATTGAAACCTCCACTGGTTTCTGGTCTATGGTCTCCGGTCTATGGTCTGTGGTTTATGGCCGGGACGCCAAGGACCGCGAACCACTACGCCATCAGCCCACAAACCCTCACGCCACAACAATCGACCAGAATCCTACTTTGTTATCGGTAACAAATCAAGGATGGATTGGGCGGGTTTCTGGTTTACGGTTTATGGTTTATGGTTCCATGGTGATCTGGACTCTCTGGACCATAAACCACAAACCAGAAACCACAAACCAGAAATGGAGTCAGCGAGATGAAAGAAAAATGGCACTGGGCCCTGGTGATCGTAGTCTGTGCGGCGATAGGCGCCGCGACAAATGGTCTTACAGCGAAGTCGTCAGCCGATCCCACAGCGCCTTCCATGGCGCAGGACGTAGTCTTCCTTGACCGGCGTATCAATATGCTCGAACAGCGCTTTTACTCGATGGAATCAAGGATGAACAGGCTGGAGCAGCAGATGAGCATGGCGCTTCGCGCGGTGCCCGCTCCCACTCCAAGTCAGCCCACACGCGACCCCACAATCGATCTTCTGCGCGGTGAATCGGAATCCTTGAAGGTGCGGCTAAGAGAGCTGGAATGCGGGATCCTGCGTTTGGATGAACGAACCCTGTCTGAGCGCGCGAAGGAGGCGCGACGGCGGGCCGGTGCGCAATCAAAGGACCCGTGCCGAGCTGAACCCGAGGTCCCGATCAAACTCTCAGTGCGTCCGTGAGCGCCTCTTTCCGCGACGCAAAAGGGGTGTCCACTGACGCTTTTGGGGCAGCCTGAGGAGCAGGAAAGACTCTTAAGATCAACGAATACAATTCTTTCAGCTGCGGGCCACCTTTTGCATACGATAGTAATCGTACAAGCGAGGCTGGAATGCCAGATGGACTTGCTTGAAAGCATAAGAGGGGTGAAAGTCATGAAATCGAATCTATTGAGGAAGGTGCTGACGGGGACCGCTTTCGCATCAATCCTCGTACTAGCCGGAGGAACGATCTCAACCACAACTGCCCAGGCGCAGGATCGGGACCGCGATTATCGAGGGCAGCGAGATCGGAATGACAATCGGGACGGGAATCGCGACTGGAATCGAAATCAGCGTAACCAGGCCCAGAATCAGACACAGCGTGATCGAAATTGGGATCGAGATCGAAACCGGGGGGACGATTGGCGAGCACGTGAACGAGCTCGGGCTCTGGAGCTTGAACGAGAACGAGCCCGCGCCCGTGCGCTGGAGCTCGAACGAGAACGGGCTCGCTACAGGTACTCGTATCCAAGAAACTATCCGTCCTATGGTAACTACGGTAACTATGGTAACTATGGTAACTACGGATACGGCGGCTATGGCGGAGGATCTACCCGGAACATAGCTGAACAGAATGGATATCGAGACGGCGTGGAGCGGGGAGCAGACGATGCTCGCCACAACAGGTCCTTCAATTTGTACAACGAGAGTCGCTTTAGATCCGGCGACCACGATTACCATTCTCAGTATGGCAACAAGGAAGCTTACCGAGTTGCGTACCGCGACGGGTTCCGCCGAGGCTACGAGCAGGGTTATCGTCAGTATGGCGGCGGCTATTATAGGCGATAAGACCACAGCCGACCGAGGCCAAAACGCCCAAAGCGAACGGGGCACCTAGGTGCCCCGTTCGCTTTGTTTGGTTTGTGATTCTGGTTTTGGTGCAGAAACGCGGGACCGCAAATCACAAACCGTTTCACGACATTAATCCTGTGCGGACAAAGTCGATCACCGATTGGCTCATATAGCGTTCTTCTGCGCTGACTGTAAAGCAGGACTTCTTTCTTTCCACTTCGCGAGCCAACAAGACGCCTTGCGTTCCGGTCATCAACCCAGCGGGATCATCGCCGCCTCGGGCAACCAGCAAGTAAGCATCGGCAAGATCGAAGAACTGCTGAGCCGAGAGTTTGAAATCAGGGTTCGCCGGGTCGAGCACTTGTAAATAGATCGCCGGTTCAATGAATCTCCGCAGGCTGTTGCTTTCGACGATCACGAATTCACACTCTTGAATCTCTTTTCTGAGCGCCCCGAGGGCCGTGAACAAATCGCCCTGCCTGGTGCGCACCCAGAGTGATCGCCGCGCCCCGGCGGCAAGAAATCGCGCCGTATCCGTTCCCGAATCTCTTTCTCGTTCCTCACTGATCGAGAATTCATGCTCGGCCACTGCGCATTCACACGATTCCCCATCGATCGAACAGACGCCGTGCCCAAACTGGGTGATCTTCACGGCGGTCCAGTTCATCTCGGGCAGCCCTCCGATAATGCCTTCAACGACGGAGGTCTTGCCGACATTTCGCGTGTGGCCGCCAACCATCACCATTCTCATAGAGGGTGTCCATCTCACGGTCATACTCGGGAAACCAAAACCGGTCCTCCGATCATCGTCAATCTTTGAAAGCATAGAGTACTGCACCACTGGTATCTGCCGTTGGACCATAAACTGACGGCAGGGGAATATCAAGCAGCCGCAGATAGATAACCAACATTCCGCGATGATGTGTTGAGTGATTCATCCTTCGCGTAAGCACCCAGGCGCGCGAACGAACCACGTCGAAGAAATTTGTTGCTTCAAGCCACCACTCGTCAGGCTTGCCGCGCATGATCTCAAGCCTGAGGCCGGCATCCCGCCGGTATTTTTCTATGAAGTTGCGTTTGTTCCGCTCGCTCGGATTGGGCTCGCCCACATCTATACCAAGCATGGTCGTCATCCATCGGCTTTCGGATTGAATCTGGTGTTCCATCTGCTCAATCACGGTGCGAGACTTCGGGTGTGGTCTGTAATCCATCTTTGATTCGGGAAAGGCGCTCCAGATGCCTGAAATCTTCAGTATCTCAGTCTCATATGTCTCGAGCAGAAAGCTGTAGGCTCCGTCATTTGTCATTTGTCACTTGTCACTGGGGCATTTTTTGGAAGCTGTTCCGACTCAGGCTCAGCCGCGCTTGCGTCACTCTGCCTTGCTTCGGCCGCGCGCCGTCGCCCGGCCTGGCCCTCGACTGCCCGCTGATAGTCCTCACGAGGGTCGCGCCCCGTCCTCTCACGGTACCACGCAGGATGGTGGGTCCATGCCCACGAGCGCGTTACCACCCCGCGAGTCATTGACTGAAGTGTGCCAGGTTGACCGACCGTGCTCAAGTATATGTGAATCCATATGCCGAACAACATGATCAGCGCGGATATGTCGTGCAGCACATAACCGATCGCTACTGCGAGCCGGCCGAACAGCTCGGGTAACCACATGCACAACCCGCTGATCAGGAGGACGCCCGCACCAACGATGATCTCCCAGAATTGGAGCTTCTGACCTCCATTGAAAAAGCCTACATACTCCGGCTCCAACTTCTGTTCGCCTTTGACGTAATCCTTCAGATGGCGCATCCACTCTTTATCGCCCCTTGTCCATCTCATCAACGAGAGCCAGTTCAAGAACTGGAGTAAGTACGCTATCACAAACATCAGTCCGAACCAGGGATGGAGCAGTCTCGCCATCGGGCCTCCGCCGAAGAGGGGAGTCAGCCAGTTGAACAACCAAGGCGAATAGATTGCCAAACCGGATAGCAGCCCGAGGAAGAAGAAGATCGCCACGGTCCAGTGAAGAAAGCGCGTGTAGACCGGATGGCGCAGGAGTTCGCCCTCGTGTACGGTCGTGTGGCCCAGCTTTCCGAACTCGCGCCGCGCCTTCTCATCGAACCGCTCAACCGAAGTGGTCATAGCTCCTCCTCTCTCGCCCGCGGCTCAGGCTGCGGCAGTTTCGGCCCGTTGAAGATGTAATGGAAGAACACGCCCAGCAGAGCCAGAAGCGCTACCACGAGCCCGATCGGCTTGGCGACGTACTTCCATAGCGTATAGCTAAAAGCTATCTGAGGATTTGCCGGCAGTCCGCCATACAATTCGGGTTTGGTGATGTCGTGGAGCACGTAGAGAACGTGCGTTCCGCCGATCGATTGGGGATCGTAGACACCCGCATTCGGCAAGGGGAACAGAGAGTCATTTCGCAACTGCGCTGCGCGCGTCTCCGCCAGCGCCTTCATATCGTCTTTCGTGCCGAAGTGGAGGCACCCTGTCGGACATGCCTTGATGCACGCCGGCTCAAGCCCCTGTCCGACTCGATCAGAACAGAGAGTACACTTGTAGACCTTCTTGGTCGTCGGATTAAACTTCGGAATATCGAACGGGCATCCCGACACGCAGTACTGACACCCGATGCATTTGTCCTGGTTGAAATCAACAATCCCATTCGTGTACTGAACTATGGCCCCATCGGCCGGGCACGCGCGCAAACAGCCCGGGTCTTCGCAGTGCATGCACTGATCCTTGCGCATGAGCCACATCAAGGCTCCGTCATCTCGCTGGTGCTCGTTGAACTTGATGAGGTTGTAGTAGTTCCACTCCGTGGTAGGCATCGTCTGGTATGTGTTATCGAACACTGTTTCGCGAAACGGGTGATCGTTCCATTCGACGCAGGCGACCTCGCAGGCTTTACACCCGATGCAGGTCGTGACGTCGACTAACTTGGCGATCTCGAGCCCGCGCACTGCGCCTCGGCCGGGAACGGTTCCGGGATGGCCCGAGATCGACTTGATTTCAAGTGTTCTTAGTATAGCCATACTCGCGCCCCCTCTTAAGCTTTCTCGACCGTCACCAGGAACCCTTTATATTCGGGTGTGTAAGCGTTTGGATCCATCGCAGTTGGCGAGAGCAGGTTCACGGGATTGAGAGCCGTCTTGCCTTCATCTTCAGCAATCCCGCGATAGCCCCAGTGAATAGGAATCCCGATCTGATATGTCTTCTTGCCATCAATCATCATAGGCTTGATTCGACGCGTGACCATAGCCTTCGCGACGTACTGCGAGCGAGCGCTCGATACACGCACTTTTTCGCCGCCCCTTATGCCAAGGTCATCCGCGAGCTCGGCGGGGATTTCGACGAACGGCTCCGGAACAAGCTGCACGGTCATAGGATTGTTCTTGGTCCAGTAGTGGTAGTGCTCCGTCAGCCGGTACGTGGTGCAGACAACGTTGAAGCCCTGCTCGGCCGTGCCGTACTTGTCCATGTCGGTCTTGAACTTCTTTACGACCGGGTTGTTCGACTGGCTCGGGTGAAGCGGGTTCAAAATGGGGCTCTCGATCGGTTCGTAGTGTTCGGGAAAGGGCCCTTCGGCGAACGCCGCGAGCGGGGCGAATATCCGGCCCACGCCTTCCGGATTCATGATGAACGGGCCCATGTGGTCTTTCGGGGCTGAATCGACTTTGAAATCGGGAATGTCATTTCCCGTCCAGCGCTGGGCGGCATCGCTCCACCAGACCTGTCTGCGATCGGCGTCCCAGGGCTTTCCCGATGGATCGCACGAAGCGCGGTTGTACATTACGCGGCGGTTCGCGGGCCATGACCAGGCCCAGTTGGGATAAATGCCAAGCCCCGACGGGTCGTCGATTCCTCGGCGCTGCATCATAGCGCCGGCCTCGGTCCACGACCCGCTGTAGAGCCAGTTGCCGCAAGCGGTCGTTCCGTCGTCCCTGAGCCACGCGAAGCCCGGCACCTGCTGACCGGCCTTGATTGTTATGCCCGGCTGTTTATCGTCGGTCAGGTCGGCCAGGGCTCGGCCATTGATCTCTTTGGCTACTTCTGCGAGCGACGGGTTCAGCGGATTCGTGTAAGACCAGGTTGCATTGATGATCGGATCCGGAAACTTGCCGCCCTCCTTCTGATAGAGCTCACGCACCTTCATGAATATTCGCGCGAGGATCTCCTGATCCAGCCTGGCCTGCCCCGGAGCAGGGAGCGCCACGTACTTCCACTGAAGCCAGCGAGCCGAATTTACAAAGGTGCCATCCTTTTCGGCGAACCCGGCGCCGGGTAGACGATAGACCGCGGTCTTGATCTCTTTCATTGCTTCGGGTGTGATACCGGGCGATCTCCAGAATTCGCTGGTCTCGTCGGGAAAGAGTTCACAGACTACCAGCCAGTCAGCCTTCTTGAGCGCCTCGATGTTCTTCTGTGAGTTGGGGCCTATCATCACTCCGTTCATGCCGAATGCTATGTGGCCCTTTATCTCACCGTTGTACATTCTGTCCCACATCTCGACCCAGGAATAGCGCCGGTCCATCTTCGGCAGGTAGTGGAAGGCGAAATCGTTCTCTTTCTTCGCCGCGTCGCCGAACACCGCCTTGAGCCATGAGACCATGAATTTCGGCGTGTTCGACCAGTAGTTATATGAGTCCCACTCCGAAGGCTTGGAAGAAGTAGGTACCGTCCGTTTGAGGTAGGTCGCGAGATCCGAATCGGCGGGATTCGGCATTTTCAGATAGCCGGGGAGGATGTCGAACACGCCTCCCATATCGGTCGCCCCTTGAATGTTGGAGTGACCACGCAGAGCATTTACGCCGCCCCCCGCTCGCCCAACGTTTCCGAGCAGCAGCTGAAGCATCGCCGCCGTGCGGATGATCTGAGTGCCGAATGTGTGCTGAGTCCAGCCTACCGCGTAGATGATCGTCGCGGCCTTCTTCATGTCCCCGTCCTTGCGAACGGAGGTAAACAGCTCGGCGGCGTTCATGAACTGGTCTTTCGGAATGCCTGTGATGCGCTCGACCATCTCGGGCGTATAACGCGAGTAGTGCTGCTTGAGCAGTTGGAATACGCTTCGGGGATGTTGAAGCGACATGTCGTATGCGACGTTGGGTGGAAGCATCGGCGGTGGAGCCGGGCCTCCCTGTGCCTGGGCCCCTGTCGGGCCTGCAGCCTGATGGCCGCCGCCGAGAGGACCCTGCCCGCTGTCTGGGGCCTTCGAAGCGCCAACCGGGCTTTGAGCCTCAGAAGAGGCCCCAGCAGCCGCTTGTGTGGCAGCCGCGGCCATCTCTCCCCCTTCCTGGTAGTTCCAGGTCGACTTGTCGTAGATCTGAGTAGCGCCGTCGAAGCCCGAATACAGTCCATCTTCAGGAAGCTTGAAGCCGTCTTTGATGATGAAGGCCGCGTTGGTGTAGTTCTTGATGTAGTCTCGCGCGATGCGATTGTTTTGAAGCGCGTAGTTGATCAAGCCGCCAAGGAAGGCTATGTCGGTCCCGGCGCGGATCTGCAGGAAGATGTCGGCAACTGCCGCTGTTCGCGTAAAGCGAGGATCGACCACAATCATCCTTGCATTACGAGTCTTCTTCGCTTCGACCGGCCACTTGAAGCCGCAAGGATGGTTTTCGGCCGGGTTGCCACCCATGATCAACATCATGTCGGTGTTCTTGATGTCGATCCAGCCGTTCGTCATCGCTCCGCGCCCGAATGTTGGTCCCAAACTTGAGACCGTGGGTCCATGTCAGACACGGGCCTGCGTTTCAAGGTTGACGACCCCCATACTGCGCATCGTTTTGACGGCGAGATAATTGAATTCGTTGGTGTCGGTGCAGCCGCCCGCCCAGGAGATGGCTTCACATCGATTGACCGTTTTTCCGGAAGCATCTCGCTCGATGAATGTTTCGTCCCGCGTCTTCTTAATCAGCCGCGCGATGTCATTGATGGCATCATCCCACGAAATGTCCTCCCAACGGTCCGATCCAGGCCGACGCACTTGAGGTTTGGTCAGGCGTCGCTCGTTCATAATATCCTGTTGGAGTGAGGCTCCCTTGGGACAAAGCGTGCCGCGGTTGATGGGGTGATCGGGATCACCCTCTACATGCACCACTTGGGGGGTTGAATTCTTGCCTTTGTCGCTGAGCGTATGAATGATGACTCCGCAACTGACCGAGCAGTACGGGCAGGTGCTGCGCGTCTCGGATGTGCGCTGTATCTTGAGGGCCTGCGCCTGCGCGTAAACCGGCGCGACGTTGAAGCCAAAAGCCGATACTCCTATGCCTCCAGTCAGGCCTGCTTTGATGAAAGTTCTCCTCGAGACTTCCATAAAATCCTCCGTTGATCGAGCGCGTGGTGAATGTATGACAGGCCGAGCTGCTCACGGAGCTCGGACTCAATTGACAGCTTGGCCGTCAGGCAACAGGACCTGTGTCGGGGCCGCGAGCCAGGCAGGTAGAGATTTGGGACAGCGCCTGTGTGTGACACAGCTACATTCTCCAGCATCAGAGAGTAGCGTCCAATCCCCCTGGAAAGATGCTGAGAACGAGTCTATTACTCGACGACTTCTGTTGTCAAACTCTCAATACAGACGAACGTTTT
>DASYSA010000699.1:0-4651 GCA_036003885.1 Blastocatellia bacterium
TGTCAGCTCGCGACGTTTTTGCGGCACACGGCAACACCACGTTCACCGCCTTTGTGGATTCTTACCTGGCTGAGCTCGCGCTCCGGCGTGGCGACCCGGCGGAAGCGGCCCGGCGCGCGGAGTTGTCCCTGAGGGTCTTCAGCCGGTTGAAGCTCGCAACCAGAGCGGGCCACTCGCGCTTGCTTGCGGCCCGCGCTGCGTATCAGGCCGGCGACAGGACTCGCGCCCTGCGAATGGCCAAATCTGCTCTCGCTTCTGCTGAAGGCCGTTTCACGCCTGCACTCGTCTATCAGTGCCATCATTTGATCGGCAGGGTTGATCGCGACCGAGGCCGCGGAGATTCCGCATTGGATAGTTTCCGCAGAGCAGTCGAGACAGTCGACCAGATGCGAGGAGGCATCGCGGCCGATGAGTTCAAAGCCACATTCCTCCGCGATAAGATCGAGGTCTATGAGGACGCGATCGCTGCTTGTCTCGAACAGGGCGGACGGGCGCGACTCGAAGAAGCATTCCGATTGGTCGAGTCGTCGAAGTCACGATCCCTGGCTGATCTCCTCGCACGTTACTTGCGAGGAACACCGGCAAAGAAATCAGGGAGGGTAGAGAAGGGTGTTGAAGGCGAGACGCGCTCGCGGTTGCTCAGGCTGATCGAGGAGTTGAACTGGTACAACTCGCAGGCAGGTCTCGAAGAAGACAAAGGCGGCCAGCGCAAAGCCGGCGTTGCCGAACGCTATCGTGGGAGAGTACAGCACTGTGAGCGGCAGATTGGGCAGTTGTTTCGCCGATTGGAGGCGTCAGGGTCCCCGTTTGCCGAGATTCAAAGAATGCAAGGGGCAACCTCGAAGGACCTCTGTGAAGTGCTTGAACCGGGTGAGACTGCCATCGAGTACTTCACGACCGGAGATTGTGTCTCTGCGTTCATTGCATCTCGAGACGGCATTCGAGTCGAACGCGGGATCGCATCGAAACGCGACGTTGAGCGATTGCTCGCCGGGTTGAGGTTTCAGCTTGAGAAATTCAACTACGGGTCTGGATTTGCCGACGAGCACTTCGAGCAGCTCAATCGCGCAACCAATCAGCACTTGATTCAACTCTACGAGTTGATCTTCGCCAGGCTCGAGCCCTTCGTCGAGAACGACAAGTTGATTGTGATGCCGCACGGCGCGCTTCACTATGTTCCATTTCACGCGCTCCTTGACCGCAGAGGCTACTTGATCGACCGGTTCGAGGTCTCCTATGCGCCGAGCACGGCCGTGTTGAAACTTTGCCGGCAACGAGGCGCCCAGATGAGAAACGGACATCCTGGCAATGGCAAGGTCGGGGAGTCGAAAGGCGGCGCCTCAGACTTGCGACTGATCGGGAGAACTCATGGAAAGATGGTCGCGCTCGGTGTAGCAGACGGGGACACACCCAGCATTGACGTCGAAGTAAACGCTCTGCGCGGCATCTTCTCAGATGCAGTGACGCTGACCGGGCAGGAAGCAACGCGGAGCAACCTGATGAAATTCGCTCCGGGAGCTCGCTTTCTACACCTTGCCTCGCACGGATACTTCCGGCGTGACAACCCAATGTTCTCGTTTTTGAAACTGGCAGACTCGTCTCTAAACTTTTACAACTTGCTCGATCTGAAGCTGAACGCAGAGATGGTTACACTCTCAGCGTGTCATACCGGGGTGAATATGGTCTTTCCGGGCGACGAGCTTCACGGTTTGATGCGCGGATTCCTGTACGCGGGCGCGCCGTCGGTGGTGGCGAGCCTTTGGGCCGCCAACGACGCATCGACTGCCCAGTTCATGAGCACGATGTATTCGCGCATTCAGGCGGGCGATACGAAGCGGGCAGCGCTCAGGGCCGCTCAACTCGCAGTGAAAGATGCGTACGGGCACCCGTACTACTGGGCGCCGTTCATTTTGATGGGCAATCCCGATTGAGACCAGGCGTGTGAGGATGAATCTATGAAACCAATAAGAATTGTGTTCGCTCTTGCTTTCTTGTTATGCGTATGCGCGTCCTCATTCGGCGACGAACCGCAGTTCAAGAGAGGTGAAGTAATCGTTGAAATAAACCCCGGTGTTTTGATTGAGTCCATCAACGCGCGCTATGGCACCACTCTGAAGCACAGGCTCTACAACACGAATATCTACTTGCTCGAGACTCGGAACGGGAAGAAGGAGAATAAGTGGCGGAAGCGGCTCAAGAGGGACCCGGATGTCATTAGCGCCGATCTCAACCCCGTGGTGACAACGCCAAGTCTCTTCGCCCGGTCAACGATGAGCTTTCCCGACGGGTTCGCCAAGACTGGTTTAACCAACCAGAACTTCATGTCTCAGGTGGATCTGTTCAACCTGCTCCAGCTCGGTGACGTCAGTCGGCGGTCGACCGGTAGAGGGGTAGTTGTCGCGGTGATAGATACGGGCGTCGACCGGATGCACCCCGACCTGAGCGGGAAGATGTGGAGGGATACCCGTCCGGGCGGAGACATTAGTGAAAATAGGGAGGACGAGGATGTCGATGGCCTTAGGGATGACTATCGCGGGTGGGACTTCGTCGACAATGACAACGACCCAACCGAAGAGAGGAATAACCCGGAGACGACCATCGTCGGCCACGGGACTTTCATTGCCAGGATCGTCACGCTGCTGGCGCCTGACTGTCGCATCATGCCGATTCGCGCTTTTGGCCCTGACGGAATCGGAGACGCGTTCCTCGTAGCTACTGCCATCAAGTATGCGACGGACCACGGCGCCGACGTGATCAATCTGAGTCTCGGCTCTCCGGAGTTTTCTCCGCTAATGCAGGATGCGATAGTTGAGGCTCGTCGTCACGGGGTCTTTCTGGTGGCCGCGGTAGGGAACGACAACAGCGAGAAGGAACCTCAATACCCGTCCAGCGCCGCCGAGGTGCTCGCGGTCGCATCCATCGACGTTTTGACAAGCCACAAATCCTCATTTTCGAACTTCGGCAGTCACGTCGATGTGACTGCTCCCGGTTCGCAGTTGATCAGCGCATTTCCCGGGGACCCCCCGGGTCAGGCGGCCTATGCCCAATGGAGCGGGACTTCGTTTGCCGCGCCGTTCGCGGCTGCCGAAGCGGCTTTGATCCTCTACGTGGACCGAAGTAACGACGTAAAAAAGACGATTGAGGACAGCGCTCTCAACATCGACGGTCTCAACCCGGGCTTGGCCGGAAAGCTGGGCAAGGGTCGTATCGATCCTCTCGATGCGCTCATGAAGGTGAATGCGCCGGTCAGCAGCTCTCCTACAAACGACTATCTGGACAAAATCGAGCTGAGTCGCGGACCGGGTATACAGGAGGGACGAGGCTCGGCGACTATCAGAATCAGCGGCTTGAAGCAGGAGTTGATCGTTGAAGCCTCAGGCATTCCGGTCAAACTGATCCACTACAAGCTCTTCGTCAACGGGACAATTCCTGCCGGAACGAGTCTGTTGCCAACCAGGCTCGGCACCCTTCGGTTCGAGCTATCGACCGGCACCGACTCCCCCGTGCCGGTGCAGCCTGTAACCAACATTCGCAAGGTTGAGCTTCGTAGCGAGACTGGTGCGCTAATACTTCAAGGCGAATTCAAAGTGGATGCGACCCCCACCGACACAGCCAGGGATCTTACTAAGCAGGCCCCTCTCTTCGGACCGCCCAACACAGCGTCAAGGGTTGGATTGGCAACTGTAAAGGTGGCCGGTCAGCGCGAGGAGTTGTCGGTGCAGACCGATGGCTTGAGCAGCGGCCGGTCATACATCATCAAGGTCGACGGAGTGTTTCTTGGCACCTCGTTCACCGCCAGCAGTACGGGATTCTTAGGCCAGCTGTTCACGAACTACGGTGCCAATGAGCCGTTGCCGACAACGCTCGGGCCCTTAGCTAACATCACGGTCATCGAGATCTTCGATCAGAACAGAGTACTCGTTCGAAGCGGCCAATTCCTGCAGGTAACGGCAGCTAGCATTACGCGGTAGGTCGACTGGATTTTGGATTTTAGATTTTGGATTGCGGACAGTAGCGATTCCAAAGCAAATTCCAAATCTAAAACGTCCGGCAATCCAAAATCCAAAATCCAAAATCGGGCGAATCCAAAATCCCCCGGTCGGGAAGGGTGGCTTGCCCCCGCTATGGGACTTGGCAAGAAAGATATCTTTTGCGTCTGTCCTTGAGCTCTGGGGGGAGAAGCGAGGGGCAGGCTGCCCTTCCCGATCCATTCGCGTAGCATAGCTCTTCACTCTCTGGCTCCCTCCGCACCTTCAACGTCGCTAACTAATGGCTTCACACAATCCCGCTGCGCGTGAGAAAAAGGACGGTCGCGCTGGACAGCAGCGTTGATTAGAAAAAGTAATCTTCATAATAGGAATTTGCTTGACTCGATATGATGGTGGCCGTAGAATACGCGCGCGTTTCATCTCGTGCATTAGGTTGCTAAGCTTCCAGGCCTTGGGATCTCCCCGGATTCAGTTTTAGTAATAGAGTAGCTTAGCGGTGGACTTAGCATTAATCCAAGGTCAATTCAAAGGGTCACTATAGAATTCAGAGTTCCGTCTCTAGGAGGGGCTTCGCGAAGACCGCTTAATGGCGGTACTTCGAAACGTTGCTACTCTCGCGCAAACCCGGCTTGCCCATAGGAGATTTCCCAATGACCTCGAGG
>DASYSA010000700.1:0-8495 GCA_036003885.1 Blastocatellia bacterium
CAAAAGCGAATAGCAGACAGATCGCTGAACACAAGCTAACCGAGCGGAGTTCGGGCGCATCCACCGTCGCGGGGCGGAGGAAGCCTTCGTACGGCACTCTACCCATCACCTTCGAAGCCAACCAGGGACAGACGGAGCCCGGGATCAAGTTTCTATCGCGCACCGGCGGGCGTGGCCTGTACCTGGCTCCTGCTCAGGCAGTGCTTGTCATCCCTCGAGAGCCGGGTCAAGTGAATGACGGCGAAAATGAAATCGCCGGCAGTGAGTCCTCTCCAGGCAGCGACCTGCTGCGGTTGGAGTTCCTGGGCGCCAATTCAGCGGCGTCTATGAGCGGCGCCGGCGAGCTGTCAGCGAGGACCAACTACTTCATTGGCAGCGATCCGACACTGTGGCGCCGGGACGTGGTCAACTTCGCGAAGGTGAAATGCCAGAGCATCTATCCCGGAATCGATCTCATCTACTATGGCAATCACCGCGAACTTGAGTATGACTTTGTAGTAGCTCCAGGAGCCAATCCGGCGGCCATACGACTGAGGTTTGGCGGCGCTCGCAATATCAGTTTGAATGCCGAGCGCGATCTGGTAGTCAGAGCCGAGGCTGGAGAGATTCGGCAACGAAAGCCGGTCGTCTATCAGGACGTGAATGGCATAAGAACCGAGATCGGAGCTGGCTACTTAGTGGATGCAAGCGGAGAGGTGAGCTTCGAAATCGCGGCGTATGACACAAGCAAGCAGCTGGTGATCGATCCGGTTCTCGCGTACTCAACGTACCTCGGCAAGAGCGACGAGGCCGCCAATGACGTCGCTGTGGATTCCACGGGTTCGACGTACATCGTAGGACGCACTAACACTCAACCGGTCGGATTTGCTGGAGGACCCCCACGGATCGTTCGCAGTGGCAGCGGAGATGTCTTCGTCACCAGGTTGAATCCAACAGGCACGGACGTCGTTTACACAACCTATCTGGGGGGACGCAATGGCGACACAGGCACAAGCATCGCTGCGGATTCCGAGGGCAACGCTTACCTTGCCGGAATGGCCGGTTCCGGGTTTCCGGTTACTCCGAACGCGTTCAAGAAGGTCGCCGACTATCGGGATGGGTTTGTATCGAAGTTGAATTCCACGGGCGGGCTCGTTTATTCAACATACCTGGATGGCGTGGGCGTTGGCGACGGCAAAGCAATAGCCGTGGACTCGCAAGGCTTTGCGTACGTGACTGGCTCGACAACTCAAGGAGGCTGCCGTACCGTCGCCGGACAAGGCAATTGCTCGGTAACGAAGCTCAACCGGGACGGAAGTGCCCTTGTATACTCCAGGTGTATCGGACCCGCCGGGAGTGTAGCCATCGCGGTCGATTCTGTGGGCAGCGCATTTGTGGCAGGACAGACCAACTCCCCTGACTTCCCCACGACGGCCGGCGCTTTCCAGAGACAGTTCCTGGGAGGCGAGGGTTGCGTCGAGTACCGCTGCACTGATGTCGTAGTATCTAAGCTCGATCCTGCCGGTTCGCAGCTGATCTACTCAACCTATCTGGGCGGCACAGGAGGCGACCATGCCGCAGGCATTGCCGTAGATCCCTCCGGCAAGGCGATCGTGACTGGATATACAAGTTCCACGGATTTTCCCACGACAGCCGGGGCGGTGCAGGTCAAAAAGGCAAATCGATATCCGTACAGCTATGATGTGTTCGTGACCAGGCTGAATGCAGAGGGTGATGGACTGATCTATTCGACCTACCTGGGAGGTAACGGAGGTGAGATGGCCGGGGGCGTCGCCGTGGATTCCTTCGGCAATGCCTATGTTACGGGCATAACAGGCTCCACTGACATCCCAGTCATAAACGCGTTCCAGCCCATGAATGCGGGCGGGCCTTCCTTTAAGACAATGGATGGCGGCCAGGTATGGCGTGTGATGACGAAGGGCTTGGCCAGTTCCCAGGTCTTCGGCCTGGCGATTGATCCTGTCAACACCTCCACAGTGTATGCAAGCACCGACGCGGGTGTCTACAAGAGCACAGATGGCGGCGGCAATTGGGCAGCCATCAACGAGGGACTGCCTGAGCGCTTCGGCTGGCGGCTGGCAATCGACGCGCAATCTCCGACTACCGTTTACGCAGCGGCAGCAGGAATCTACAAGAGCGTCGATAGAGGGGGCACGTGGCAAGCTACAGGCCTGAAGGACGGCGCCAATTCCGTTGTCATCGATCCCTCCAGGCCAGAGACTCTTTATGCGCCCGGAAGCAACGCCCTAGGCGGAGGAGTATACAAGAGCACGGATAGCGGCGACAGTTGGACCTTCGATCTGATCTACCCTCAGAATTCCCGGTTCTTTGTCGCTGCCATCGATCCTCGATCATCATCGATTGTCTACGCCGGCGAGTTTGACCGAGGGGTTTTCAAGAGCACGGACGGAGGAACAACCTGGACGGCGCCTGCGCAAAGCTTCCACGGCATATCAGCGCTCGTGATTGATCCGCGGGACTCGTCAGTGCTGTATGTCGGGACCTCTTATGGCGTCTTCAAGAGCACCGACGGCGCTCGGAGTTGGGTATTCGCGGGCAGCGGTTTGCGTGACCCTCAAGTTCGTTCGCTGGTGATTGACCCCACGACTCCCTCGATCCTGTATGCCGCCACCGGAGCGGGAGTCTTCAAGACTGAAGATGGCGGGGCGCGCTGGTTCAAGACCAACGCGGGCCTGCCGGAGTCCTACGTCTCCGCGCTGGCAGTCGATCCAAAGAACCCTTCCGCCCTCTACGCGGGCACGAGTGTGACACTAGATGTTTTCATTGCAAAGTTGAACACCGCCGGCGCCGCGCTCGAGTACTTGACCCTGTTGGGCGGGGGAGGCGACGAAGGAGACTATGGCCTCGGCATCGCCGTTGACACAGCCGGCAATGCCTACGTTGCCGGATCCACTCGCTCAAAGAACTTTCCTTTGGAAATCGCTTTGCAACCCGATTTCGCCGGAGGCGACTTCGGCTCTTTCGTCGCCAAGATTGATTCTTCGCGGGGGAATACGCCCTCGATTCTCAGCGCGTCAGTCAACCGCAAGAAGCTTCTCGTCTCGGGCAAGGACTTCGATCTCGGCGCAGTGATATTGGTGGACGGCAAGCCGCAGAAATCCAGCAACGATGAATTGCACCCAGGTACTGTGTTGATAGCCCCGAAGGCAGCCAGGGGCATTCAGTCCGGCCAGACTGTGGAGATACGTGTTAGAAACTCCAACGGAATGCTATCGGCACAATTCAACTTCACCAGGTAATTCCACGCGCGACCATGTCCGTTAGCAGGAGAGGTCATCGTCGTGAGGTCGGTTTGAGCTGACGCTAGTCGTGAGAGAGACAATAATTCAAGGGAGAACGAAGGTTGATCGTACTCAGCAGTCCGAAGTAAAATGCATTCCGCTCTGGACTGCCGGCGAACTAATCGCAAACATAGGGTCAAATCATTGCTCTTATTCCGCAGTTGTGTGGTGTTGCTGACTCTGTTCGCCCTCCTGCATTGGGCTGAGCGGGCCGGCGCGGCGAATTGGAGGCCCGTAACGGCGGAGGACCTCAAGTTGACCGCCGCTGCGATCGGCGATCCCGAGGCGGATGCCGCTATCCTTTTTCGAGAAGGCGAGCTCAACGACAACACCTCAGAAGGCACGAACCTCAAGATCTACATCCGAATCAAGATCTTCAATGAGCGAGGCCGCCGGTTCGTCGACGTGCAGCTCCCCTATCGCACAGAGCTCGGCCGCATAACCGATGTCCACGCGCGAACAATCCGTCCCGATGGCTCGCCTGTTGAGGTGGAGGGGCGCGACATATTCGACAGACTCCTGATGAAGACGAGTCACGGAGTCTGGCGAGCGAAAGTTTTCTCCATGCCTGCGGTCGAGGCCGGCTCAATCATCGAGTATCGATATCGACAAACCTACCCTCAGGGCTTCAAGTATTTCGCTCTGGATCTACAGTCCGAGCTCTTTACCAGGGAACTCAGCTATCGGATACAGCCCCAGGCGGCATCCAGGCTCGACGTCAGGTGGGCCGCCTTCAACACCGGAGATGACAAGCGCTTCGTGCCGGTATGGGACGGCACCTACAACATCAAGGCTGAGAACATTCCGCCATTCCGGCGAGAGCCGCTTATGCCTCCCGAATTAACGATCAAGATGTGGGGCTGGCTCTACTACTCGGACGAAACCGAGACCAAACCCGACAAGTACTGGCGAACCTACGCGGAACGCATGCACGACCGCGCCGGCGACGAGACCAAACCGACTCAGGCAATACGCCGGGTGGTTGAGTCGATAACCTCGCCGTCCAACAGCCCGCAGGACAAGATCACTCGCATATATAACTATGTCCAGACCGAAATACGAAACGCCGGCTTTCGCGACGAACGAGAGCCTGACGACTCGACTGCTCCCAGCGCCGCCCCCGAGAGGAACCGTTCGGCTGATGAGACGATCCGCCGCCGCTATGGCACACCGCGCGAGATCAATCGGTTGTTCATAGCGATGCTCCGGAGCGCAAAGTTCGACGCGCGAGTTGCCGAGCTCACGACTCGAGATGAGAACTTCTTTCGCCGCTCGTTTCCCGATTCGTTTCAGCTCAACAGCGAAGTGACCGCCGTGGTTGCGCACGACGGCTCGATTCAGTTCTACGACCCGGGAACTCCCTTCTGTCCGGCAGATGTATTGTCGTGGGAGAAGCAGGCAGTGCAGGCCCTGGTGTACGGGAAACGCGACTGGCGCTTCGTTGAAACACCCGTGGCCGAGGCCGTTCATAATTGTGAGGATCGGAAACTGCTACTGACGCCACAAGCGGATGGCCAGGTAGGGGTACAGGTAGAGTTGAAAAGAACCGGCCAGCGCGCCATCGAGCTCCGCAATGAACTGATCGACCTGCCCTCGGATGAGCAGCGCAGGCGAATAATCAGCGAAGTGCGCGAGGTCGTTCCGGCCGCGGCGGTCGACGAAGCGTCGGTGACCGTGTCGAATATGGCTAACGCAAACCTGCCGCTTGCGGCTTCATTGAAGTACACCGTGCCCCAGCTTGCGGTGCGTACCGAGAGGAGATTGTTGGTGAGGCCGGCAAGTCTTTCCCATCCCGACCAGGGCCTGCTCCCGGCTCTGCGCCGCTGGAATGGGGTCTACTTCAACTATCCCTGGAGCGAAGTCGAGCGAGTTGCGATAAAGACGCCTGATGGCTTCACGCTCGAACAATTGCCGGATCCGGTGTCTGAAGACATCGGCGCCGCCAGCTACCAGGCCGCGTTTACTCGAGATGGCGGCCAGGTGTTATATGAGCGCCGCCTGGTGGTCAACGGCATTAGCTTTAGCGTCGAGCAGTACCAAACCATCAAAGCCTTCTTTGACCGAGTTCATCAGGCCGATAATGCCGGGGTGGTCTTCAAACAGTCGGATGTCTCGTCCCATTGATATTTTAGCTGGAAGGGGCGCGCCGTTAGCGCGGGTATAAGATTGGAAGGACTCCCCATCCGGTTCGGGTCTGCGAAGTGGCTGCAGTTGCCCGCAACGGCGCCGGGGTTTGCCATCGCATCTCGGCGAAGGCGCAGTGAACCTGAAAACAGAGTTTCATCAAGTCCTCGGAGGGTTGCCCGCAGTCTATTTCACAATCGCTCACGCAAACTGCCAATGGCGCTCGATCAGAATAGTTGCCTCTATCTTCTCTAGTCATTTTTACTTCGGTTCCTCTCAATAACATAGACGCCAAACCGAGAGCCAGCTTTGCAGTTCTCTAAGAAAAAGTTGCGATGCCGCTCCACCAGCACCGGCGGTGCGCGTTTGAGGCCCAAAAGCACAGTGCTGGCGGTTGCTCCGGTCAGGTTGACTGGTTCTCTTCAGCAAGCCGTCGGGCTCTTCAAACCCCGCTTCCCTTCGTTGAGATTTTCGGAGAGGATGTTGGAGGTGATCGAATTCTTGATCCACGAGTGGGAACGCAGGCTGGTGGGTAGGGACACCAACCGGCTGGTCAGACCTTTTGAATGGGGAATAGAGTGCGTCAGGGATTTCGAGATGTCCGCAGATGGAGGCGGCGATCTTCCAAATGGCGATCGTGAAAGCGCCCTGAGCTTCATTGTGGACTTCAATCGGCGCGCGATTGCGGGGAGTGACCGCTTCTTTGGGTTGCCCGCCGCGGGCGCATTCTCGTTCGATGGTCACTGGCTGACGTTTGCGAGCCCGTTGCCAACCGCATTTGAAGAGAACAACACCTGCTTCGGCCGATTTTTTCCGGCGCCGGCGCGCGCAGGGCGGAACTCTGGGTCGGGAGAAGTTGCGCGGGCTGAAGGTCGCGCTGTGGTTGTGTTACCGCAATGGAATGCCGACAGCGAAGGGCACGTGGCTCTCTGCAGATTGCTCAATCGCGCGGGAATTGCTGCGCTCAGGTTGACTCTGCCCTATCACGATCGGCGAAAGCCGCAGGGCCTCGAGCGGGCCGACTACTTGATAAGCGCGAATTTGGGGCGCACGCTTCAGTCGTGTCGCCAGGCAGTCTTGGAGGTGCGCGCCGCTGTTACGTGGCTGCTCGACCGAGGCTACGATCGCATCGGCATTCTTGGCACAAGCATAGGATCGTGCATCGCGTTCCTGACCTTCACCCACGATGAGCGATTGCGGGTGGGGGTCTACAATCACGTGTCGAGTTATTTCGGCGACGTGGTGTGGGAAGGCATAAGCACGGCACATGTGCGGCGCGGACTTGAGACGGTCATCAGTCGCGACGAGGTGAGGCAGGCGTGGCTGGCCATCAGCCCGAACTCCTACATCGGACGGCTGGCCCGAAACCCCAGAAGGGGCCTCTTCATCACCGCGCGTTACGATCTGACTTTTCCTCCGGAGCTGTCACGACTGCTCTTCAATGAATGCGAGAGCCACGGCATCAATTATGATCGGAGCCTTGTACCCTGGGGGCATTACACAATGGGCGTGTCTCCTTTCAAGTACTACGCCGCCTATTTAATGGTGAACTACTTCCGAAAGCATCTGTGAGCGGGGTTAGTAAATCGCCCTGCTCGATAGAAGGCGGGTGATTTCGGGATCATTTGCCTTGGTCAGGATGGCGCGCGTCGTGGTTTCGACCTTGCCTTCCTCGTGGTGCCTGAGATCGTAGGGCAAGTCGATGCGCTGAAGGCGCTGCCCGAATCTGACCACGTGTACCAGTTCGTGGGTGAGCACGTAGGTGAGCAGGGCATTCAGGTCCTCGGCTGTAGGGCCGGCGGCATCGAGTATGCGATGATCCTGAAGGCAGATTCGATACAAATCGCCTTCCTCCAGGACCATCTCGCCCGCCTGACGTCTGAAGCCGTAGCACAGCGTGTGAGCGAGCGCCTGGTCGATCACCTCGGACGAGTCGAGCGAGCGAAGGGTCTTCACCTCATAGCGCATGCGGTTCCACTCACGCGGGGCGACTCTATAGTAGTCGGATACAAGCGTAGCAGCATGCCGGCTCGACCTGCGCACCATCCTCATCTGTATTCGACTGAAGCAGGGTAGAGCCTTCACCGATCCAATTCTCCTGTCGAGATCATACGCCCGGCCCAATTTCCGTCCAGGCCGATATTGCCTCGCGCTTCTAGAAAATCTAAGTCTTCGTCGGGCTTCGAGTCAAGATTGCGGTGGATTTCGAGTGAGGTGGGTATGAAGGTTTCTCGGAATCACCCGCGCGAAAACGTGACGCGCACTCGTGGATTTCACTCGATTTTGGATTCTATATAATTTTAGATTTTGGATTTTGGATTGTTCCATCAAAATCCAAATCCTCAAGACAAACCAAAATCTAAGAACCAAAATCCAAAATCCACGGTCGCTGACTATTGAAGCCCGCTGGAGCGCGTGTTAGTATCTAAGAGTCACGTGGAGAGACTTGGTATAGGAGGTGTCAAAAACGTATGCCGATTTATGAATACGTTTGTGAGAAGTGCGGCTCCCACACCGAGGCAATCCAGAAGCTTTCGGACGCGCCACTCAAGAAGTGCAAAAAGTGCCGTGGGAAACTGGAGAAGATTTTCTCGCGCACGAGCTTTCAGCTCAAAGGGTCCGGTTGGTACGTGACCGACTACTCGAACAAGCCGACGACGAGCGCCGGGAAAGCGGAAAAGGGAACAGAGACGAAGACAGAAAAAAAACCTGAAGGCGCCTCTTCATCGGAGGGATCGTCAGGGGCAAAAACTACCCCTGGCGGCTCTGAGTGAACGAACGCCGTACGCCCCATCAGAGAAGGGCCGGTGGTATGACCGGCCTCCTAGTTCCACACTCTCTGCTCTTGCGCTGCTGAAACCATACCGGCGTGCCCCTTTCAGCCACCAGATTTACACCTCGCAAGTTTGGTTAGGATGACCCGTTCTCCAGTTGCGCAGCACAAGGCCGGTAGTGCAGTTCCTTGTTAAGCGGGAAAAAACCAACTTTGGCGGTCGCTGCGGCATCTGAAGAAAGCGGGCCGACAAAAACTAAATCGAGTTACGGCGCGTATAGAGCAGATGAAAGGAG
>DASYSA010000701.1:0-14114 GCA_036003885.1 Blastocatellia bacterium
TCGACTGCGTCGATGTTGAGCGGAGCCTTACCGGCATTTCGTATGGTGATCGTTCGAGCGATACTCTTGCTCTGAGGCTGCTTGCCGAAGTCTATCTTCATCGTTGGCAGAACGAGCTTCGGAGAGGGTCCGGATGGCGCGGCGGGCGGGCCCGGAGACACCTTGGGAAGTGCAGCTTTGTCAGTCTCGGTCTTTGCGCCTTCAGCCGGCGTCAAGGCTGGCTGTGCCGGTGGCGCGGCGGCGGGAGGGGAAGAAGCTTCCGAATTTGCCGGCACCGTTCCGTTCTGCGCGACGGGCGAGCTTGGCGCTGTATTGTTATTGGCATTCTCGGGCTGGCTCGAGCAGGCGGCAATCAACGTCGCGAGCAAGAGAGGGGCGATGTAGACTTTCCTCAAGGCTTTTTTCATTGCGAGAATAATTTAACATAACAGCGGCCTTGGAAAGCAACCAAAGACAGAGTTCGGGGTCCGCGTAACGATGTTGCCCTGGACAACATGACCCAAAGAGACTCTTGCGGGAGCAACGAATGAAAGTCCGAATCGCAGAATCGAGGGCCTGACCCCTCTTATTCCCCATGATCTAACGTGACGAGAGTTGCTCCCCAGCCGCCGGCCTCGGGAGGAGCGTCCTTGAATTCGACGACGAAGGGAGTGCGCTTCAGAATCGCTCTGACGACCTCGCGCTGGACGCCGATGCCCCTCCCGTGAATTATTCGCACCCATCTAACACGGCGGCGGCGAGCCTCTTCAAGATACTCTTCGACGACTGCGCGGACCATGCGAGGCGGGATCGAGTGAAGATCAATTTCATCTCTGAATTCGAAGACAACGCCATCGGGAAAAGGGTTGAAGGGGTCCAGTGAGATCTCTTCCTCGGCGGGATCAAGTGACATAGCCGATTCGCGTCTTCGTAACTTCGCGCATAGGCCTCGCCAAAGTGAACGGAGCATGATCTGAGAAGCATAGTTCCGGTGACCGCCAGTCTCAAGGACGTGAACAATTTTGATCGACGCCTGATTTCAATCTTGAGCATGAACTTTCTCATCGCGAGTAAGCGAAGCTTGCCTGCTCATGTGAAAACATGAATAATGAATGTTTGGCTTCGATCTTGCCTCGCGCGCTGAGTGGAGTGGCACTGAGGCGCAGGGTGTTTTCCTGCTGTGCTGATATGAGCTTATTCCATTTCACCGTTTTCGTAGCGGCCGTGTTCGCAGCCGCCTGCACCGTTCAGCCACAGACTCCAAGCACCGCGAAGCAAAACTATCCGAGCGTAATTCGGGACGCAACAGATCGTCGGGCAAAAGCTGAACGAGAGTGGCGACGAATGCTCGACATCTATAAGGTGCCTCAGACGCCGCCCGACCTCTACCCCATTATCTACACACCCCGCTCTCTGCTGGGAATATCCGGAGGCATAAAGTTGTTAACCCAGGCCGATCCAGGCACCGAGAAGCTGAGGCTTCGCGAAGCTATGAAAGGCTTCCTGGACCGATGGCGCGAGTTGATTGGGACGGATCCCGCGGCCGTGTCGCTGGTAAACGCAGATGAGTCCGGAGCCCTGCACCGGTTCACATATCGACAGTCCAACTATGGATTTCCTATCGCTGGCATCTACGGCGAGATGTCGGCCGTGGTCAGCAAGGATGGGCGGCTGATGCAGCTTGACGACAGATTCATTCCGCTTGTCGAGATGCCCGCGAAGGCACTGATCGATCTGGCAGCGGCAAAGCAGAAGGTGGTCGGCCGGACTTTCACTTATTCAGACATCGCGGGCCGAGAGCAGAAGCTCCAGATCAGTAGTGCCGATGAAATAACGGTGAAGAAGCTGGTCGTCCTGCCGGTCGAGAAGGGCGACACAATAGAAGTCCGTCTGGCCTGGGAGGTCGTCGCCGGTTCGTCGCTCGCCTGGACCGTATACATAGACGCAATGAGCGGCGAAGAATTGCGAGTCGTCCAGAACTTCAATACCTGATCGCTATTCTGAACTATGGAAACACTGATAACGCGGGACACCGATGTGCTGAGGGAATATCTGAGCGCGCTGGATGCGAGCGAACGGGGGATCTCGCCGTTCGCGAAACTGGCCGCTATTGTAAAGCTGACTCGACTGCGCAGGGAGTTGCGCGCGGCCTCACAGTTGGAGACGACCGACCAGGATATCGCCAGGCTGTGCCGCGAAGTGGATGATCGGCTCGAACGCACTCTGGTGCGTCGATGTCTTTCCACCTCATGGGGAGCGCGACTCGCGGTGTTCCTGATGCAGGTCGTGGGACAACAACTCGCGCTGCTGCTTGTGCTCCTTGCAACCATGCTATTCGTCTCGTTCGTGCCTCCCGTCGCAAATTGGAACCCGGTGTACCCTAATGACCAGCCGGGATTTCTTTTTGTGTTCATCTTTCTCTTCTTCTTCATGACTCCGATGCTCGCGTTAGCGACTTTATTCGCCGGACGTTATTTCAGCTCCTGGCGCGTCACTGTTCCCGCGACACTGATCCTGGCGGTCCTGTCGGTTCTGGGAGTCACCCTCGTAATCCGGGCCAATCCGATCAAGCAGAATCCGGTGACTCTCTCCTCGCTTGGGACGTTTGCGCGCGATCCAGACCGAGGTCTGAACCCAAAGAGCTACCGGGAATGGGTTGGAATGAACTGGCTGATAAACGATCCGAAGTTCCAGCGCGACTATGAGAGCTATTTGCGAAAGGGCCCGGGCCGCTGGATCACTTCGGGCTTAAAAGACGACGCGGCGTGGGTCGATTCGCTCAAGACAATGCGCGAGTACCTTGACGGAGGACAGGACCCAGGCGCCTTCCGCGAATGGCTGACCGACTATCTCAGCCGCAACAGAATCTATTCCGAAGACCGAATTCCCCAGGAGGTGAGTGCAATAACCGGGGAAGCGAACCAGAGATTCCTCGGCGTCTGGCAGGTCGAGCCCTATCTCCGGGAGCGAGACGTGCGTGTCTACCGGGCTTACCTGGGGTCGATTAATTCATCGATGAAGAGATGGGCGTTACTGGGTCTCGGCCTCTATACGGTCGCGTTCCTCATCTACTATCTGATCGGCTCTGGTCTTTCTGTTCTTGATCAGGCATTCGGCGGGCGGTCTCGGACACGAGCCGGCCGCGGCGACCCATTCGGAGTCGAAGCCGGCGACCCACGAGATGTGCCGCCGCCAGGCCTCACCTCGAAGTTGAGGCAGCGCTACTACTCATTCCCCGAGCGGTCTCACATAACCACGCCGCCGTTCTTTGATGGGCCGTTCAGAATGCTTTCGCGCATCCATCGATCTTATGTGGGCTTTGCTGTATCCGCGAGCATCTTCGTGTTCGCGTTCTGGGCCGTTGTCCGTTACGTCGATCTGGCCTCAGGGCATGAGAATGCATCCTCTCAGGTGGCATTGATGCGAAGCCAATTGCTGTTTGCCGGTCCGCCTGATGGCGCCAGCTATGAGGGGGCTGCCCAGGCGCGCGTTGACGGAGATCAACGCAACTTGAGCTATGCGAATGCTCCCGTGCCTTATGGCGTCGCGGCTGCGTCCCGCATGGCACAATCAACCGCGGGGAGTGAGAAGAGTAAGGACGTTCTGACAGCGCGAGTCCTCGAGCTCGAGGACAGGCTGGAGGACGAGGACTACGTCAGCGGCAAGAGGTTCAAAGAGCAGGCGCGCATTATCGCCGGCCAGAGGAGCGAGATTGACTCGCTGAAGCGTTTGTCCTCGCAGCTCAGAGATACGACTTCCGGGCTGCCCACCCAGGTTGCCGAACTGACGACGCGCGCGACAGCCGCCGAAGCGCGTGCAGGTGAGGGCCTCGGCGAAGCCGGCACGGCAAAACAGAGAGCTGATACCCTCGAAAAGCAGCTGACCGCCAAGATCGGGGAGGTGGAGACTCGAACGACCCGCGCGAGCGACCAGATCGGGAAGGTCGAAGATCGGACCTCCGTGCTTCAAACGCGAACGGAGTCGCTGGAGAAGGAATTCGACCGCCGCACGGGGCAGGTTGAAGCTCGGACCGAGGAGCTCGGGGAGCGGACCGCAGGGCTAAAGGAACGCGAGGAACGGGTCGACCGACTGCAGCAGATCGCTTTTGCTGCCATCGTCTCGAACATCTCTTCGGACGTCGATAGCCTCGATCGTCGCCTGGAGTCGGCCTTCTATCGGTTGTTCAGCAAGGGCGAGGCACAGCGCGACGTCGATTCGCTCCGCCGCAGGATAACTCAACTGGCAGGCGAGTTGCGCGCGGCCAACACGGATCAGGCCAAGGTGCTGATCGGGCAGCTTGAGGAACTCAGCAAGCGGATCGACCAGGTCGCCACCCGCATCGTCAAGTAAGCTCCGGTTGGGATTCAATCCTCGATAATTCGCGAGTAAGGCATCGACTCAGCTATAATGGCCGGGAGTCAGATGGGGTTTTCCGAACAGGGAGAACCGACTATGTCCAGAATGGAGTTCGTCATTGGTTGTCTTTGCCTGTTGTTAGTACTCGCCGCAGCGCCGGACGTTCTTGCGCAGACTCCAGCCATTTCGCCCGCCCGTGTGAAAGCCCGCAAAGAGTTGGGCCAACTGGGTGTCGAATACAGCAAAAGCTCTTTTGTCAAACAAGCCTCGGAAGGTGACACCATCGCTGTGCAGTTGTTCCTGGCCGCCGGAATGGATCCCAATGTTTATGACGAGGCATCCGGGGGTAACGCGTTGATGACTGCTGCCCGAGGAGGTCACCTCGAAACGGTAAGCGTGTTGCTAGCCGGAGGTGCAAACCCAAAAGGCAATACAGCAGTCATACTTGCCACGCGCTTAGATGTTCTGAAACTCCTTCTGGATCATGGGGCGGATGTGAACATAGGACGGCTGGGTGGTCATACGGCACTAGCTGCGGCTACAGGGACCGGGGATGTGGCTCGTTTGAAACTTTTGCTCGAAAGAGGCGCCGACGTGAATGCCAAAGACTATAACGGCAGAACAGTGCTAATGATGGCTGTCGAAGCTGCGATTTTTAGCAGGACCCAGCACAACGAGGAATCGGTGCGGCAACTAATGGATATTGTGCAGATGTTTCTGATGAGCAAGGCCGACGTCAACGCCAAAGACAAATATGGAAGGACAGCCTTGCTTAGCGCGGCAGGAAACGGAGCGGTGGATATGGTGAGAATCCTGTTGGATCAGGGCGCTGATGTCAACGCGAGCGACAAAGATGAGAATACCGCTTTGACCCACGCAGTAAGGGGAGGATACACCGATCTGGTTAAGATCTTGTTAGCTAAAGGTGCGGATGTAAATGCCGGGCCTGCGACGCGCACGCCGTTGAGCCTCGCTGCTGCGCTGAACAAGACGGATATCGTCCAATTGCTCATTAATGCGGGCGCCAAGCAGTGATAAAGTTGGCGTTTCTCGTTTTCTTTGTTTGTTTCGACACTGAGTGACGCACCTCGAGTGCAAATCAAAACTGTGAGACGAGGAACCTGAACGGGCGGCCACGAATTACCCGCATAACACCAATTATTCGTGATCATTCGCATAATTCGTGTAATTCGTGGCCCCGCTCCTATCGAACTTAGTCGCCTCTTAAGAACCACCAGCCAATTTCTTCGTCAATCGCAGTCATTGACGCCTTCTACATTTTCCGTCAAGCTCTTTGTTTTGCTGGAAGGGGTCAAAAGATGCCTGTTTGGAAACTTACGATCGAATATGAGGGAACTCGCTACCGCGGATGGCAGGAGCAGAACAACGTTCGCACCGTGGCGGGTGAGATTCGCGTTGCAGCCGAGGATTTCTTCGGCGGTCAGATTGATTTGACTGGATCAGGCCGGACCGACGCCGGTGTTCATGCGCTTGCCCAGATCGCGAAGCTCAAAGCGGATCGAGCTGTTACAGTAGTCGATCTCGTGCACGCGCTGAACGACAGGTTGCCTCCTGACATCAACGTACTAAAAGCCGAGGATGTCCGGCCGGGCTTTCACCCGCGCCATGACGCGCTGAGTCGCTACTATCTCTACCAGATATCGACGCGACGCAGCGCCTTCGCGAAGCGATACGTCTGGTGGGTCAAGGACCGGCTCGATGTAACCCGAATGAGACAGGCCAGCCAGGCGATTCTGGGCAGGCACGACTTCGGGGCGTTCTCAGAGAAGGTTGACGGTGAACGCTCGACCCTCGTCGTTGTTCAACACGTTGAGATTGGACTGGATGGGGACTTGATCCTGTTTCGCATAGGCGCGTCGCATTTCTTGTGGAAGATGGTGAGGCGGCTGGTGGGCGCCCTCGTCGAAGTCGGTCGCGGTCCGCTCTCTGCTGGTGACTTCAAGAGTCTGATGCGGCCCTCTCAATCGGGATCAGAGAAACGGTTTGATGTCGCCAAACATACTGCCCCGCCTTCCGGTCTCTTCCTCGAGCGCGTCCTGTACGACAAGCGCCAGAATCCTCCCCGACTTGCTGCTGCCTTCCCTGTTCGACGCGAATAGTGAGCAAACCCAACCTGAACAGGTTTTCGCGGATCTCGAACTGGTCCGCCCTCGCTTGCACGTCTTGTGGTAGGAATGTCCGAAGCCTCAATGGTCGAGGGCGATGGGGCAGGCCTGAATGGTTACGAGTTGCCAATCTCCCCGACGTTTGGCGTAGACGTTTATCACTCGGTAGTAACCCAGTATCTGGTGACCTTTGTAGCGCCACTTCGCGTTGTCGATGCTGCTGACTACAGCTGTGTTCTCGTAGATGCGAATGTCGACGTTGTCCCGGACAAGCGACTCAACGATGAGATCTCCCGACCGGACGTCAGCGATGAACCGCTCTTTGCCGTCGCCATCGAGAGGGTAGATGAAGACAAAGTCGGAGGCCATGATTCGGTCAAGCGATTCGGTATCGCGCTCAAGGAACGCCTTGACCCATTCGTCGTTCAGCCGTCGCACCGCCTGTTCGATTTCGATGTCTGGGATCGCACTGGCGTAGTCAGCATCGCCTGCCATGATTTCCACCTCCTTCGGGTAAAGTTGAACCCGGACCTCGCTTCTGGACCGGCGCGATTATAGTCGAAGGTGCTCCCGGATGTCATCAACTCGGGCGGGCTAATCCATCTTCTTTGTTGGCGATGGGTCGTCGCCGGCGTGGTGGGTTTTCGAAGAACGCGAACGGTGTCGCAGGTATTCAATCAGTCCAGGCAAAAGCGAGATGAACAGGATCGCGATGATGACGAGCGAGAATCTTTTCTGTACGATTTCGATGTTGCCGAACCAAAAGCCGGCGAAGAGACAGATCGCGACCCATGCGATGCCTCCTACCACGTTATAGACCAGGAATCGCCAATACGTCATCTTGCCCATACCCGCAACGAATGGAGCAAAGGTCCGTACTATCGGAATGAACCTGGCGATGATGATCGTCTTGCCGCCATAGCGTTCATAGAACTGGTGCGTGCGGTCCAGGTACTCCCGATTCAGGAATCGCACTTTCTCTTTGCGAAAGATCTTCGCACCGAGGTATGCGCCGATCCAGTAGTTCACCGTGTCACCAAGCACGGCCGCTGTGGCCAGAAGCAAGAAGAGCAAGCCGACACTGAGCGGGCTTTCGGGTCTTGCCGCTAGCGTGCCTGCCGCGAACAAGAGCGAATCACCGGGAAGCAATGGCGTCACCACCAGACCCGTTTCGCAGAAGACTACGAGGAACAGGAACAGATAAGTCCAGAGCCCGTAATCCCTGATCAATACATCGAGATGCTTGTCCAGGTGCAGAAACAGATCTATGAGGCGAGTCAGTAGTTCCATAGTAAAAAGACGTTTCTCGTTTCTCGTTCCTCGTTTCTCGTTCTGCTCCCGCAGGCTACGGTACAACCGCAGACTCAGAACGAGAAACGAGCAACGTTAAACGAGAAACGCTCTTTTTATCCAGGCCAGCCGTGACGCCCGATTAGCTTAACGAACGCGCACGATCCCTGCTCCTGGCGAATCAGGCCTTCTTCAGTTTTGATCACCCTGACGAGCGTTTGTTGCTCTTCATCGCCAACAGGAATAACGAGGCGTCCTCCCACGGCGAGTTGCGCTATGAGCGGCTCAGGTATTTCGGGGCTTCCGGCCGCAACCAGGATTCCGTCGTAAGGCGCGTGGTCACTCCATCCGATCGTGCCGTCAAACCACTTGACGGTTGCATTGTAGCAACCGAGTTGGCGGATGTTCGCCTGAGCTCGTCGCGCCAGTTCGCTTAGGCGCTCAATAGCGAAGACTCTTCCGGCCACCGCCGAGAGCACCGCCGTCTGGTAACCGGATCCCGCGCCGATTTCAAGAACCGTCGAGTCCTTATCCACTTCGAGCAACTCAGTCATGCGCGCGACCATGTAAGGCTGCGAAATTGTCTGCATATCGCCGATCGGCAACGCGTGATCGCCATAGGCTTTCGACCTGAGGGCTTCAGGAACGAAGTCATGACGCGGTATTTCGAGCATCGCTTTCAGCACGCGCTCGTCTCGAATGCCGCGACTGCGCAGCAAATCGACCATGCGCGAACGCTGTGACGGATGCAATTGTCCGCCCGTGGTCTGAGCGTTTGACGCGTTCGATCTCATTTTGATTGTGAATTCAGCAGCGTATCCCAGTTCTCTGCCTTGATCTGTTCAAGAACTCGATGGTCGGTGAGGTCGCTGCGCAATGGAGTGATCGAAGCGAAGCCGTGCCGCAACGCTTCGTAGTCCGTGCCTTCCTCTTCGTTCCATGTAAGCGCCTCTTCTCCGATCCAGTAGTAGCTTCGCTGGCGGGGATCAGTGCCTTCGACGATGTTGGGTCGGATGATCTTCGATCCCTGACGCGTCATACGCAGCCCGTGTATCGGCCCTGGGGGAACGTTGACGTTGAGCATCGTGCCTCGCGGAAGTCCGTTGTCCAGAACTCGTCGTCCGATCTCCAGCGCCAGCTGAGCGGCGTTCCCGAAATCGAAGTCGACACGCTGCACGAGACTCATAGCCACTCCGGGCAGTCCGTAGATCGAAGCTTCAAGCGCGCCCGCGACCGTCCCTGAGTAGGACACATCGTCCCCAAGGTTTCCACCCTTGTTGATACCCGAAAAGACCATATCGGGCGGCCTGTTTCGCATTATCGAATTCATTGCGAGCGTGACGCAATCAGTGGGAGTGCCGTCGACCGAGTAGTGCCGGTCGTCGATCTTATCGATGCGCAGCGGCCTCGCGAGGGTAAGTGAACGCGACGCCGCGCTCATCTCGTGGGCAGGCGCGACGACGAACACATCCGCGATCGCTTCAAGCGATCTGGCAAGCTCGATAATGCCCGCCGAGTGAATGCCGTCATCGTTGGTTACCAGGATAGTCGCCATAAATTGAAAAGCCCCGCAGGCCGCCGAGTCGCGGCGCGTTAATGTGCCGCATTACTGCACCTTTAGCCTGCGAGTCGCGCACCCGAACGTCGGATGATGCCTACCGCGCAGATCCGAAACCTGGTCTTGTGTCTCTGGGTATTGAGAGCAATGGTCGGGACGACTGGATTCGAACCAGCGACCTCTTCCACCCCAAGGAAGCGCGCTACCGGGCTGCGCCACGTCCCGTTCCAAACACGGTTTTCTCTCTCCTGGACTTCAACGGCTGATGCTAGCATTCGACTTAAGCAAAGTCAACAAATCCTCCAAATCTCGTTTTAACGTCCATAGTGCGCGATGCATTTGGGGAGGGACTTTTTTATCGTCGATGGCGGGAGTCGTGCTGAGGCCGGGCAAAATGCCTGTCTGGGCCGGCGGCGCCGGCTCTACGGGCGCGGCCGCCTGTGCCGGCGGTGGTGTGGACTGCGGCGGGGTCACGTCAACTGGCTCAGGTTCTCTGATCGACGCTCGCGCTCTGGGCGAATTACTGCGAATCTCGTCCAGAAGTTTCTTCTTGGCGCCTGCGATGGTGAACTTCTCTTCGTACAGGAGATCGCGAATGCGCATAACCATCTCGACGTCTTTGCGCCGATAGACGCGTTGACCGGCGCGGTTCTTCTGGGGGGTGAGCATCGGAAACTCGGTCTCCCAGTATCGCAGAACGTGTGGCTGGACCTTTATCAACTCGCAGACTTCGCCGATCCTGAAGAATATCTTCTGAGGGATTCTTGAATAGACTTCCATAAGCACCTCAAAAAATCAGCGCCGGCCGGATTAAACCTCTCGAATCGAGCGAGAGGGCCTGAAGACCAGAGTGTGGTGTCTGCGTAACTGAATCTCCTCACCGGTGATCGGGTTTCGCCCGCGTCTGGACTTCCGTTCGACAATCTCGAAAGTGCCGAATCCCACAATGTAGACGCTCTCACCTCTCAAGAGACGCGTCTTAACTGCGTCCAGGAGAATATCGACCACTCTCAGCGCTTCTTGATTTGTGAGGCCGCCGTGTCGATCATAAATCGCGCGCGCGAGATCGGCTTTGGTCATACCGCTGGTGCCTCCCACTTCGCATTACAGCCGCGTGGCAGAAGACGGTCTCGTGGTCAGGCAGCTTCGTCCGCGATGGTCATGTTATGCATTTCAAGAGCGGGTGTCAATGATTTAGCTTTAGAAAAGCTCAGCAGAGACAGCGACTTAGACCGCAAGGGTGAATGGAAAGGTGAAGGAGTTGGAATGAGGGATAAGCTACCGGAGTCTGAGGGTCAGCGCTCGAACCGTCGACTACATCTGATCGTATCGAACCGCAGTCGGCTTTCAAATTGTTACTCGTACACAGTGACCGTCACATCGCGGCTCGCAGCGCCGGCGGGATCTCTATTGGCGCGCCTGTTTGTCGAACCGCAGGTTTCTGACGCGCCCGCCCGTCAACCTGAACCCTGTCACTCGCCGCTCCTTATCGCGCGTGAAACTGACCTTTGAAAAAAACCACGCACTCCCCGAGAACTGATCGGCAACAGTCGGAGTCAATCTGACGTCGTCGTTTCGCCGGTGCTCCGCGAGCAACCTTCCCTCTTTCACGACGATCGTATAAACCGTGCCCAGCTCGCCGCTGTAGTAATCACCTGTGTATTCCGCCAGCGCCGCTGCGTCCGGCGTGAAAGGCTGGATTCTTTTTGCAGCGATGTTTTGACTGCCCTGCTGCAACGTAAACTGCGCGACGTTCCCCTTTTCATCTCGTTGAAAGATTACTTCCGCATTTACGGCCCTCAAGAAAAACCTGGTTTCTGACTCAGGAAACAGTTCAGCCTTTGGTTGTCCTGTCGCCTGCGCCATCAATGTGCCATTTTCCTTCGTGATATCGACGATCATCGTTGCTGGCCCTTGAAGCTCATACCTGCCAACGTAAGCATCGTAAATAGCCGGATTGACCTTTACTGCCATTCGTTCCGCGGGTTTGGCCTTTGGTGCTTCGGGTTTCAGTTGGTCTGCGAGATAAAGGTCGGCAACCTGACGGGCCATTCCAGACGGATTGAAGGAACCCAGATTACTCAAGATGACAACAGCAAACTTCTGATCCGGGAATCGCATTACTTGACTGCGGTACCCGGCATCTCCTCCTCCATGTTCAATCACTTTGAGACCTTTGTACTTTCCGATCACTAATCCGAAGGCGTAGTCGAGTCTCTCTCCGCTGTTGAGCACGCCCTGCTGGAACATCTGCTGTATTACTTGCACACCACCCACGCGTCCGTCATCAAAGTTGTTCAACCACTTGGCCATATCTTCCACGGTGGTAAAGAGGCTCGTCGCACCGACGTTGGCATAATTCAGCGCGATCAATCCAAAACCCCCGCCCGCTGCGGAGCCATAAGAATAAGCCCTGTCCTTCACGATCATCCGGTGGTCATCGTGAAAGTGAGTATGGTTCATATCAAGAGGTTTGAAGATGTTTGCGTCAGTAAACTGGCGAAATGACTGGCCTGTCACGCGTTCTACGATGACCGCCAGTAGCGTGTAGCCCGTGTTGCAGTAGAGGTGTTCCTGGCCGGGTGCGAAGTTGAGTTCCTTCTGATGTCTGACCATTTTTAGAATGTGTTCCATGGTGATCACATCGTCGAGTCGCCAACCGGCCATGGCCAGGAGCTCCCACTGATCACGCAACCCGCTGATGTGGTGAATCAGGTGTCGAATCGTAATGGTTTTCCCGAAATCAGGGACCTCAGGCAAATATTTGTGAATGTCGTCATCCAGCGATAGCTTGCCTTGTGCAGCCAGCATGGCAACGGCAAAGGCGGTGAACTGCTTCGACACCGAAGCTACGTGAAACACGGTGGAAGGCGTTATCGGAACGTTGTATTCAAGATTCGCAATACCATACCCGCGCTTGTAAATGATTTTCCCATCCTTGATCACAGCCAGCGCGCAACCGGGCGAATCCGGTCTATCCCATGCAATGAATAATCGGTCTAACTTCTCTGTTAGCGAGACTGCGGCATGAAGCAGGTTTTCGATCCTGATTTCATAGCGGCCGGTCTTTGTACCGTCAAGGGCACGCACCTCGATGCGATATTTGCCAGACGCTTCAGCGTTTATCACTATCGGTTCCGGCCCCTGATCTCCATTCGGACTGTCAATCTCTGAAAGCTGCTTTCCATCGGGACCGAAGACAGTGACGACTACATCAACGCCTCTTTGATCCACTACGGCATATAGAACCTGGCCAGCTTTGAGATCAACGCGATATGCGTGCTTGTCATTGCGAGCCAACTCCTTTTCCAGGGGTCTGCCGGGGGTAAGCTCAATAGTATCTGTTTGACTCCAGGCCTCGGCGTGGACGAAGGCAGCGGAGATGGATAACAGTGATAAGAGAGCAATAGAGCGTATGGTCTTCATTGTATGGCCTCTCCCGTATATCCACAGGGATCTCCGCCCGCGATTCGGTATCGGGACGGGCACACTTAGCACAAACATGTCACGCGCCGGCTTCAGCATCATCAAGGTGAAACAGGTCGTGCACCACTCTTACGGCGCGTTCAGCATCTTTCGCACTGACGGCGCAGCTTATTCGTATCTCCGAGGTGGAGATCATTTTGATATTGACGCCGGCTTTGCCGAGCGCGCCGAACATGCGAGCGGCGATATCGGGCTGATCCATCAGGCTCGCTCCGATGATGCTCACTTTGGCGACGTCGGGGTCGGCCTCAACACCCGCCGCTCCGATTCGTTCCGCGATCTCTTCAAGCGTCGCTCGAGCTGAGTTCAAGTCGACTCGCTTGACGGTGAAGGTTATGTCGTTGACTGCTCCGCCCTGATGAAAGGCCTGGATGATCATATCGACGCTGATGCGTTTGGCGGCCAGCGCGCCGAAAATCTCACCCGCCACTCCGGGCCGGTCCGGAACTTTGAGAATCACGAGTCGCGCTTGATCGTTGTCGACAGTCACGCCGCTGACCGGCCGGTAAATCTCCATTTCGTCTGCTCCTCTTAGAATCGTTCCCTCGTGGTCGGGGTCAAAGGTGTTTCTGACCCGAAGCGGGAGCCTGTGTTTGCGCGCAAGCTCAACCGCTCTGGGGTGCAATACCTGAGCGCCAACTCTCGCCATCTCCAGCATCTCTTCATAAGAGATCTCAGGAAGAAGCCTTGCCGACGGCACGAGATTAGGGTCAGCCGTGTAGACGCCGCTCACGTCGGTGTAGATGTCACAGGTTTCAGCTTCGAGCGCCGCGGCGATTGCAACCGCGGTCGTGTCCGATCCTCCCCGACCGAGCGTAGTTGTATCACCCTCGGGCGTTGTGCCCTGGAAGCCTGCGGCGACGACGACGAAGCCGTCATTCAAGTAGCCCTTTATCCGTTCGGTCTTTATGTCGACGATGCGGGCCGCGTTGTGGACGCTCTCGGTTATTATTCCCAACTGGGCGCCGGTCAGAGACACCGCACGCATGCCTATTTCATTAACGGCCATTGCGACCAGGGCTATCGATATTTGTTCACCTGTAGCAAGCAGCGCATCCAGCTCGCGCTGGTTCGGCGCCGGTCCCACCTGTGCGGCAAGTTTGAGAAGGTAGTCGGTCGTGTCTCCCATAGCGGAGACCACCACGACGACAGGTCCCTCTCTGGCGGCGCGGGCCACGATTCCTGCAACGTTCTTGATTCGCGCTAGCGACTTGACTGAGGTTCCACCGAATTTCTGAACAATCATAAGAAGAAGGATCTAGGATTTAGGGTCTAGGATCTAGGCAGGATCTGTGCTAGATCCTAAATCCTAGATCCTA
>DASYSA010000702.1:0-10004 GCA_036003885.1 Blastocatellia bacterium
CTCCTATTGCGAGCGCAGGTAGAAACAAGGTCAGTATTGAGCAGACCAATGCGGCGATGCCGAATGTTCGCACGAACTGAGCATCATTGACGGCATCGTTGAAGGCAGGTGTGATATGGTACGCGCTCGAGGAAGGGGGCGTTCGATCAGCGAGATTCAAGCTCATGGTTTCTTCCTTTCGATCAGATTGAATTGAGCAAGCACTTGATACAGCGGCTCATGAATTCTGTCAATCCGATCAAGTGTCTCACTTCTCGTCGCCGCTCTGCTGCATCAGCGGTCGGCAAAGGCTCTTGTTTTGGGGGATTCGGGCCCAACGATCCCCGCCGTCGATATTGTGCAGGCCGCGTGAAGAAGATCGCTCCTTCTGCTTTTCTTGACTGGCAAGTCAAGAGGTGTGCTTACAAATAAGGTTGAATCGAGAATCGAGTGTCTGACCCCCATCAACTCACAAATCGTGGAATCGAGGGTCTGACCCCGTCACCGCATCAATTCGAATAAGTTGCTCATCGCGTCGGGCGTCGCTTACAATCCACTGACTATCAAGAGCACGAGGAGCCATCAATGGCAGATGATGACGGGTCGCAGCCCTGGGAAATCCCGGGCTTCCTGGAAGCACACAACGCAGGACTGACGATAAGTGGAGTTGACGCGGTCGGACTTGTTGAAGAGCATGGGTCGCCGCTCTACGTGTTCTCCGAAAGACGCATTGCCGACAATACTCGCAGCCTTCGCCGCGCCGTCGAATCGGTCTTCCCTCGAATCAAACTCTGCTACGCCTCGAAGGCGAATTCCAACATGGCCGTCCTTGCAACCGTACTTCGAGCGGGCGGCGATATCGAGGTCAACTCCGGCGGCGAACTCTTCAAGGCCAAGACCCTGGGATTCAAGCCCGATCAAATAACCTTCAACGGCGTTTCCAAGACCGACCGGGAGCTCCGGGATGCCATCGAGTACGAGATACTGGCCATAAACGTCGACTCGCTTTATGAACTCGATCAGGTAGCGCGAGTGGCCCGCGCGATCGGCAAGCGGGCAAATGTGGCGATTCGGATCGTTCCGGAGATCGTCACCCGCTCGCACATCGGCCTTCAGACAGGACTGCTCTCTTCGAAGTTCGGGTTGTCGCCGTCACAAATCGACGAGTCGTTTCGGCGCGCGCTGGCCGCCTCGGACGCGATTAACCTGACCGGTGTTCACATTCACCTGGGATCCCAGACTCCCGACCCGCACCCTTTTGCTCGAGCATTCGCTGAGATGTGGTCCTTTCTGGTCGGCCTCTACAACAAGACCGGCCATCGCCTCACCCACATCAACATAGGCGGCGGGCTGCCCGTCAATTATCTGCCCGACACTCCGATGGCAGGTCAGATCGACGCCGAGGAGCGAGCGATGCTCTCGGCTCACCTCGACCCGAACAAGGTGCTCAAGGAAGCGCTGGCTGAGGCCATCGTGAAAGACGAAGCCGGATTGCTTGAGGGATTGACGATCGTCCTCGAGCCGGGCCGTCGCATCGTCGGAGATTCGGGCCTGATACTCACTCGCGTGTGCAACATCAAAGACAGGCCGGAGACGGGCGACAGCTGGCTTTTGACCGACGCCGGCTACTCGCTGATGATTTCGCTCAGCACCTACAAATGGTACTACCATCTGATATCGGCTTCACGGGCCACCGAACCTCATTTGACGCCATATAAGGTAGCCGGCCCGCTCTGCGACTCGGGAGATGTCTACTTCGACATGGAGCACGGCACGCGCTTGCCTAATTACAGACTGCTGCCCGAAGGAACGGCGCCGGGTGAGGTGTTGGCGTTGCTGAACACGGGGGCCTACGCGCTCGATCAGTCTTCGCAGTACAACGGCCGTCCGAGGCCAGCGGTTGTGATGGTCAGAGAGTCAGGCGAGGTCTCAGTCGTGCGGCGCCCCGAGACGTATGAAGACCTCTTTTCGCTGGACAGGTGGTGAGGGCGGGCTAAATCAGAGCTTATGCGAGATCCAGAAGGCTCCGCTTAACGGCTCTCGCTTGTCGCGTTTGTAGTATTCGTGCCACCACTTCGCCGCCTGCCACATGGCTTCCGGACAACTAGCTCGACTCTCAAGCCCCGGCGTCAAATCGAAGCCGGCCGCTCCGACCACTACTTCGAGCATCGCCGCCGAAGGTATGCCCTGTCCTTCCAGTAACGGATTACCGCTCCGCGAAGCACCCCACGCATAGGCAAGCCAGCGCAGCACCAGATCGACCGCGTCGAGAACGCCTCGCTGCTTCTTGAAGCGCTTCAGCGCCTTCTCCACCTCCGACCGCGCTATCGGTACGCCACAAACGGCAATGTTCGGATACTGAGCGGAGTCGCTATAACGGTCGAGCCGTCCCTCCTGAACGCCATTGGTTGGCGGCGGAAATGCGAAGCCACCCGGCGGCTCCAACGAAATCTCAAACACGGGCGTTGAGCCGATAGTCGTACCGATTTCGCCCAGCATGAAGACGTGGGACCAGTGACCCGGAGACAGGTCTTCACGCAGATGCGACTGCGCCACCCTCAAGCGAAACGAAGTCCGATCCACCCCACCCACCATTGCCAGATGAGTTACGTCGCCGGACGGGAGATTCCTGCTCAGCCACTCCAGGTTGTCCTCGCCTTCTATTCGCGTGTCCTCTTTGAATGAATCGCTCGCCGACGCTGCATTCGAGCTCAAGATGTTCATCATAGAAGAGTCCCCCTACATGCGTGAGAGTTCAAAAGGTTCCAGTTCGATCGGTCTTGCCAGATCAGCATTGGAGTGGATCGGCCAATAGGTTATGCGGCACTCGAGGCCCCCGCCTGTTTGCCGAAACGCCAGCAGGGCGACTTGATTGCCTTTCTGGCCATGGGTCATCTCGAGTGGGAATCGATTTCCAAGGGCATCGGAAGCGAGGAAGGCCGGAGGCTGGGCGGGATCCGGATGGCGCGGCCAGGGATTTGATTTTCCAAAAATACCGCTGAAGAATCCGCCAATTTTGTGCACCGTATCAACGCCCAGCGTCGATACGAGCGACGTGGGAGAGGAGATGACTTCGGTGATCGCTCTGCGGCCCGTCACCAGGTCCTGAGCCGCCGCAACACGGCCCCAATGAACGTCGCCGGTCAGGCACATCATCGGACGCCCGCCCTCGTCGATCAGCCGCTGAAGGGTCTGCATGATCTGTCCGTAGTCGGCATAGTTCGGAAGCTCGTAGTCTGCAGTCGCGCCGGCAAATTCGCTGACAGGATCCTGGAAGACCGACTGTCCTGAAATGAAAATTCCAAACTGCTCCCTCTGGACAACCCGGGTAACCCAACCTTCCAACTGCTCGTGTTCTTCTGCCGGCATCGTGAAGTTGCGGTCCGGGTCTTTGTTGCTTCGAGTGTCGGCGACGAAGAACGAAAGTGGCGGCACTTCAATTATGAATGCCCGGCCCAGTTTGTTGGGAAGCGGGACCTGGAATCCTTTGAACATCGCCTGGGCTGCTTCGCGCCAGTTATCCCGGCCCCCCTGGCTCCAGGCGTTCTGAATGAAAGGGCTGGGATGGGGATAGTTGTTCCAGTACTCGTGATCATCGGGAATCGAAATGCTCGGCGCGACATCCAGCACTTTTGCGAATCCAGCCGGTCCGCGCCAGTTCGTCGTATAGTCGCGCTCGAACTTCTCCGCCAGCTTCCTGGGATCGTCGGGAAAGTCGGCCAGTGTAGGGAGGTCGAGATAAACCTGGTCGCCGGAGAGCAGAGTCAAATGCGGGTCGGATGAGGCGCCAAGTTCCGAGATGATCCTGCCGGCAAGATCGTTCTTGTCTTCCGCGGCGTGAAAGCACGACACCAGTAAGACATTGAAGGATCTGTCCATCTCCTTTGGAACTTCACTCGGCAGAGTTCGGATATCCAATTCAGCTCCGCCCTCGCCGGTATCGACCGAAACGACGTATCGTGTGTCCGGTTGAAGCCCCTTGAATTCGTAGAGGCCGGCGAACGTTCTGGGAATCTCGTCAGGATTTCCATCCAATAGACCTTCGGATCGAACGCTCTCAATGTCGAGCAGCGCTTCAGGCTGGGCATCGAGGCCATCGAGCCTCCACGTCAGCGCTGGCGCACTCGTCGCTTGAAATGCGCCAACCCAGACTCTGATGCGGTCCCAGCAGGTGAGATCGTCCCCGGAGTTGATGTCATCGCCCGGCGCTCGAGGATGTAGAACAATTTCCATTTTCGCCTTTTCAAGTCTACCGCTAGAAGTCTCCTTCACACCTTTTGTGCAATCAACATGATTACTATCACACTTCCGCAACAGAGCATCAGCCCGGCTATTCCGATTTCAGTTACGTGTCTGGTCTGCAGAGTGCCTCTTTCCGTAGCTCGGCTCAAGCGGCGATATGGTAATGCACGCGGGAACGACGCTCAAGTGCCTTCACCATGATTGACGCGAAGCGATGCCGTAACTATTCACTTATTCGGCAAGCGGATACTGGTTAGTTGTAACATTGAAATCTGTTGCGCCGGGAGTTGTCAGAGTCTCTTTCAATTTCAGAGTCTCTTCAATTTACCTTGATGCGAGTCCTCTCTCATTAACACCCCTTCAGAGGGGTGACTTGTCCCGAGGCGACGGACGGGAACCGTTCTTAACGGTTCCCCCCGTTGTTCCGAGGCATCGGCTCCGCGACAGATTCCGCACTGGAGGTTTAGCTCACGGTCGACGAGGATGGAAACCGTTAAAACGGTTAGGCAGCACCGGCGCCCACCAAACACCCCACTGAAGGGGCGTTAATCAGAAAACGCAATCGAATGCGCCGCTACAGTCCATAGTGGATGAGTGGGACGCGCCGCAAAGAATTCTCGACGGCAAGCTAGGAAAAAAGATCGTCGACTCTCATTCGCCATCCGGGGACGGCCGGCTCTGCATCCGCCACTTCGCCGCGCCGTAATATGACCGGGCTACCAGGATCGCTTGACCGATAGGACCTGATCACTTCAGGACTGAGCAGGTCAACGTCCCACACAACCAGCGTTCCGGCAGCAAAGTAGTCGGCGCGCTTTTCGGCCAGTCTTATTTCGGCGTTAGTACCGTAGTCGTTTTCACTTCTAACTTCGACGGCGAACAGTGGGGCGCCCTCGAAGAACTTCATGCCGGAGCGGGGCCCTAAATAGAAGGCGGCATCGGGACTGAACGAATCCCGGTTCGGCAGATCGACACGAAATCCCTTGTTGTCGCCGACCGCTCGTCCGCTCTTCGTCCGTTTTGCATGTTCACGAAGGCTGGCAAAGACCTCATCACCCGCGTAGCCCGGCTCATCTCCAGTGGGTTCCCGCGGTACGAGTTCTCCGTTGACGATCTCAGCCTTACCGGCTGCCTCGTATAGATCCTGGATTGTTGCTCGACCCGTCGTAGTCATGTCCAAATTCCCGCTGGGCATCGCTTCAGAAATGCGGTCGCGCCCGCCATCAACGGCCTGCCATTTCTACATCGGGTCCGTGATCGATCCCATGAACAAGACTGTGCCGGTCTGATTGTCTCTGATCGCGCAGAAGAACGGCCGGTCAATCACCATGTGAAATCTCTTGCGCGGAGTTTGCATTGATGTCGCCCGCATCTCGACTGAGGTTACCGCCGCTGCCTCTGTGCCCTCCTCGTTCACTTCGGCAAAGGTCTTGTGTTTGACCTTGCTGATGAAAGCCCGCTGGTAACTCTGCAGCATCCCCGAGAAATCCGCGCGATCGGCCGCGAAGGCATCTGTCATTCCCAACGCCTTGAGCGCCTCGTTCAGATCAACTTCGTATTCGACCTTGAAGCGCGGCACCACGATATCGCCATCCGTCTGCCGAAAGCCGGACATCCAGGCTTCCCAGTTCTCGGCCGTCAGCTGGTTGTGAAACTCCGAGAGTCTCGATCCTTCAGCCGGAAGAAAGATGTACATGCTCACTCGCTTGCCGCCGTAAGGAAGACTGACTGCCTGGAACTTCTCGCTCTCGTAGTAGTTGTACTTTCCCGACTGAGGCATCATCGGGTGAGGCTTCTGTTTGCCGGCGCCCGACGTAAAAGGCTGTTCCGTGGTCTTCGCTTTGTCGAATGCCTCGGTCCACTGCCCCTTGAAGTAGATTGCGTTGATCAGGAACAGGATCGAATCTCCGTCGATCTGATCGACAATCTTGTCGATCTTTCCGGCGGTGTTGTTCTTTACCCAGGAGTTGATCGTGGCCGGAGCGCTCGGGCTTCCGAAGTCCAGCGCAGCAACTTCCGCCGCATAGAAGTTCTTGTTTCTCTCGATGAATTCCGGTTTGAAATCGACGCCCTTCTTCGCCCACAGCGAGTTGGCTATCTTGAGTTGAACTTTCGGATCAGGATTCTCGAGCGCAGTCTTCAACGCGGCATTCGCTCGATTCACTTCGTCAAGACTCAGGCCCTGAAGTTCCAGTGCTCGGGCCATCGCCTGCCGGGTTTGGCCTTCTGCTCCGTTGTAGGCCATCGCCAGCGCAAGCCCGACGCTCGACCCGGAGACGAAGACGTTGCGATCCCCGCTCTGCTTCAGAATCTCTCGATAGAGTTTGAATCCGAATCGGGTGTTAGCCGAAGTCAATCGGCCGGCGACGCCGGGATCAACCGGCGTCTTTTGGGTCTCTTCCATGGCTGTACCTTTCGCAACCTCGCTGGAGTGGGTGACGCTCGAACATCCGATCGAGACGAGTATCATCGCTCCGATTAGAAAGCTGCTCTTTGCGAATCGACCCGCAGAGCATGAGAGATCCGCTTCACGCCGCTGATCGATTAGGACTCCTCGATTGGTCCTTAACTTATTGGCCGGTTTCATAGCACGCCTTTGCGTCATCACTTCTTCCCCCGTTGTTCTGAGATCCAGTCGCCGATTCGCTTCTCGAGAAGCTCGAGCGGCAGCGGCCCGTCGTCAAGCAACGCGTTATGGAACCTGCGCACGTCGAACCTCTCTTTAAGCTCACGCCTGGCCCTGGCCTTCAGTTCCTTTATCTTCAGTTCTCCAATCTTGTAAGCGAGAGCCTGACCGGGCCAGACGATGTACCGGTCGACCTCGACGACGATGTCGTTCTCGGTCTTTGCGGTGTTCTCCTTCATCAAGTCGATCGCCTGCTGGCGGCTCCAGCCAAACTGGTGCATCCCGGTGTCTACTACCAGCCGGCAGGCCCTCCACATTTCGTATGTCAATTGACCGAACTTCGAATACGGATCGGCGTAGAAACCCATCTCCGTACCAAGGCTCTCGGCGTACAGGCCCCAACCCTCGACGTAGGCGGTGTAGCCCGCGTTGCGGCGAAATTCAGGCAGCCCTTTCAGTTCCTGCGCCCGCGAAATCTGGAGGTGGTGCCCGGGCACTGCTTCATGCAAAGAGAGCGCTTCCATCTCATACTTCGGCCGAGTCTCCAGCTTGTAGGTATTGACCCAGTAGTAACCGGCGCGCGAGCCGTCGGGCGCTCCCGGTTGATAATAAGCCGTCGTCTGCGCCGGAGCCTCGTAAGCCGGAATCTCGCGAACTCCATAGGGATTGCGGGGAAGCTCGGCAAACAACTCCGGTAGCCGCGCATCCGCCCGCTTTGAAATGTCGCGATAGGCGGTTACCAGGTCTTCAGCTCTGGTGAAGTAGAACCTGGGGTCGCTGCGCAGGAATGTGATGAACTCCGCGAAGGACCCCTTGAAACCCACCTGTTGAAGGACAGCTTCCATCTCTTTGCGAATACGCGCGACCTCCTGCTTGCCAATGTCATGTATCTGGCGAGGAGTGAGGTTGGTTGTAGTTTGCCGGCGCGCTGCATAGCTGTAATAAGCCTCGCCGTCAGGAAGCGAGTTGGCGGCGATCTCCACGCGGCAATGGGGCAAGTAGGTATCTTTGAGAAACGCATCAAGCTTCTTCAGCGCAGGCATAACATTCTCGGCGATACGGCGCCGGCCCTCGACAGCAAGGCGTGCCCGGTCGCCGGCGGACACTTCAGCCGGAAGATGCTCGAATGGTTTGAATAGCGGGCTGCTTGCCGGGTCATCGACGATCTGCCCTTCGAGCTGCGAGGGCACGGAGCGAAGGGGCACCGCCGGCGGTATCCACTTCTTCTCGATCCCGCGAGTCATCAGCGCGATCATCTGGTCGATAAGCCTGGGAAAGGCGCTGAGCCGCGCTAGATAGCTTTCGTAATCCCTCGCATTGCGGAAGGAAGTCGAGTCCGCCAGTTGAGGGAAGGTTAACTGCGGGCCTTCCATCTGGTTCAATGGCGCCAGCTCGGTCGGCCATCGTTCTCCTTCGACGTCGAGTTGTTTATCGCGAAGGAAGAGGTCGTAAGAGATGAGGTCCTGCCCGACAAATTGCGAACGGTCGATCTTCTTGATGCGATCGAGCATCTGGCGCTCATGAACCTTTCGGCGCTCGATGGCTTCAAATGAAAGATCAGTGAGGCGGTCGTTATAGCGATTGTCGCCCAGCAGGGTAGCGTTCTCGGGGTATTGTTCGAGACCCCACTGCCAGTCTTCCTCGAACAGGTCGTGAAGTTTTTTTACTGAGTCGCTCGAGACTAACTGTGCCATTGCGGCCCCCGCGGTCAAAAGAATCAGAGCGAGGATTGCAGAGTTGCGGATCACAAGCCCTCCTCTTCGAGGTTGTGCCCGGCGTCGAAATTGAAAGACGTGGACACGGGCTTAGTCGAACTCCTCCGCCTTCTTCTTCTTCTTGAACATCTTCACCTGAAGGTCCCTGGCTTTCGCCATCGCCTCGCTGTATTTGCCGGCAATGCCGGGGAATCGCTCACGCAGCCTATGAAGGAGCCGGGCAGCCCAGGGAGAACTCTGTGACAATAGTGAGAGACCGATGAGCAGAAATAGGATGCCCTGGAGTATGGGAAGGAACAGTCCGAGGATTCCCAAAACTATGAACGTCCAGCCAAGCCACCAGATTCCAATTCGTTTGAGCCGTGCATTCATCGATGTAGAGAGTCTATCAGAAGGGCACCCGCGGGGATAGACTCATCACATTCGGACCATTCTACAAGCGCTTCAGAAGCCTCACTTCAGAAACTCCATTCAGCCTGTAGCCAAGCTTCTCATTCACTCGCTGCATCGCCGGATTTGCGGTAGCCGATTCAAAGTGTTCGTGACCAGAGCTTATGCACGCTCTCAGGTTGTAAGCTTTCAAGTACGTTGCCACTCCAATACCCCTGTACTCGGGGTGTACGGCTGTGGCTGACAGCCGGTTTCTTGCGCTTGTATAGCCTACATACTCACTTCCACATTTCATGATGGAGAAGTGCTCTGGACAAGGGATGTCCGTGAAAAGTGATTTGCAACTCTCGATCGACGCATCAGTTCCCCAGGTGGGATCGGGAGATGGCCAGCCTTGCCGAGCATGCCAATGCAACCTCGCCAATTTCTCAACAGGATCACGGTCCTTCTCGAGCTCGGTCTTCAGAGTCGTCACCAGCAGACCTCTGGCTGATAGTTCTGGTCCCAGCGGTTGCCACCTATCGAAAATGAAGTCGGCTGAATGAAGCGACATTCCACGCATCACGTGAACTTCCGCGAATCCCCTCGACACCGCGAACGCATGGCTCGCTTGCATGTTTTCGAGCAGCCGCGCCTGGAGGTACTCACCGCCCATCGCTTCGGTCTCGGATTGTATTCTCTCCAGGAGAAGGGACCCGATCCCCCGTCCTCTATGATGAGCATCGACTATCAGATTCAGTCTGAAATGCAAATCGTCCAACCGATAAGCAGCTACATAACCGTTGAGGATCTCTTCTCGATAAATAAACCTGGGGCAATCCTGATCTAAGCTCTCGATCTGCTGACAAGGTTGCCAGAAGTGACTTGCGAGGTCCAGAGGCTCGAACGTCTGCGCGTGGATGCGAAGGACACCTCCGCGGTGTTCCGTCTGAAATGGAACGATTGGCATTTCATTACCGCATTGCTCGACTAGCCGCCAGCCCGCAGTTCGATTGATTACCTGACATTGATTACCTGACAGGGCGGCACTTCCAGTAGTAATTTCTGAACCC
>DASYSA010000703.1:0-7739 GCA_036003885.1 Blastocatellia bacterium
CGGGGATAACAACACCCTGCTCGGCTACAACACGAAGGTCAAGTCGGGGGTTAGCAACTCGACTGCGATCGGGTCGGGCGCAAGTTCAACCACGAGTAACACGGTCGTGCTCGGCACCGATCAGGAGATCGTCATCGTCCCCGGCAAGTTAGAAGTGGATACCCTTGGCGTCGCCGGCAATCAGCAGTTGTGCCTGAACAAGCAGAATCGTCTCGCTCCCTGCTCATCGAGCTGCGTTACAAGACCGACCTTCGTCCATTCCTCGAAGGCATGTCGATCATCAATCGCCTGCAGCCCGTCAGCTTCACCTGGAAAGACGGCGGCATGCGCGATCTCGGCTTCGGCGCAGAGGACGTGGAGAAAATCGAACCGCTACTAGTAAATTAGAACGCACAAGGACTGGTTGAAGCTAGCTTTCCGTTCCTGATGGAGTCAAAAGCAATCTGTTTCCCATCAGGAGACCAATCAGGACGGCCGTTGTCCCCATCGAAGGTGAGTTGTTTGTTGTTCGTCCCATCGGATGTGATGCTGAAAATCTGAAGCTTACCGTTTTGGTCCCTCAGTGTCAGGGTGATTAAACCACCAATGACGCCTATTGGAGTGGACGGCCCAGCGGGAATCCGTTTGGGCATCCACGCGCCTTCGTTGATCGGTTGAGGCGTCGGGCCGGCGCCTGTGGAATCAATGATCAAGGCGCCCGCGCGAGAGGGCGCGATCGGAAGCCAAGCCGCGGGAAGCACAAGACTGATCACGAGGATCATCGGGAACAACTTTGACACGCTCATTTCTCCGTTGTTTTGGCCGCGATCTCTCGCAGCTGCTCTTGCTGCTCCGGTGTTAACTTGTTCTTGACGCGAATGAGCAGCTCGATCTGCATGCGCGTTCATTTTCCTGTCTGTCCATGAAATTAGTCGTTTGGACCGGGCAAGTATATGACTGACTTTCCGCTTTAATGTGAACGCTGATCGAGAAGAATGGGTAGCGGCAGCAGCCGTGCGAAAAGTTACTCTAAAGGGGTAAACCCAATGCTGCTGAATACCTATCCTGCGAGTTGCCGCTGGTAGTCGAGGCTGTCAAAGTGGCCTCGTGAATGGGCGATGAGACCGTTAGCGCCAATCAGCCAGATCTCGAAGCCGCTGATACGCACCGCACGTCCAGTCCCACCCGGCCCGGTATTCGTACCCGTCAGCGTCCAATGATAAATGACTCCTTCATCTTCAGGGCGCAGCTCATCCAGAAAGACTTGCAAATCGGGGAAGGTGGTCATGAATTCCTGCGCGACGGCCGTGATAGCTTCACGGCCCACCGCCGGGGCCGCATCGTTGACGCTGAGCGAGCCTTCTACTGCATAGAACAAAGCCACACGCGCCGCGTCCCGGCTACACCACGCGGCGGTATAGGCTTCGGCGAAGCTGCGAAAACGGGCTGAATCCTCCGCTGTATTCGTCATACCTTATCCCCCTACTTTATTTGCCTCTATTCAATAGGATACTGCAACCGATGCACCTGACCAGACCAGCAAAAGCCGCGTAGGAGATCCATTTTGACATGATCGCGTTCAAGGTAGTAATCTCGCAGGCACTCAAGATCACCACGAGGATTCAACAAGCAAACGGGAGTCTGCTAACCATGGTGATGAGCCGAAGAGAATTCGTGGGGGCGCTCGGCGCAGCGGCTGGCCTGTTACACCCAAAGGCGTCGGCAAAGCCGGTGTTGCCTGGGAGGAGGTTGAATATGAAGGTCGGCTTGTACAGCATTAGCTTCTTAGGGAAATGGTACCGCGGCGAGGCGCTTACCCTGGAAGAGTTGATCAAGCGCGCGAAGAAATATGGCTACGATGGCGTAGAGGTTGACGGCAAGCGTCCACATGGTAATCCGCTCGACATGCCCAGGAGCCGTTGCCGCGAGCTAAGGTCCATCGCCGCTGGAGAAGGGATCGAGATCTACGGCGTGGCGGCAAACAATGATTTTACCAGTCCGATTCCTGAACATCGGGAATGTCAGATTCTTTACGTCCGCGAACTTATTCACATGACTTCAGACCTGGGTGCCAGGACCTTGCGAGTCTTCCTGGCCTGGCCGGGCGTTACTGAGGAGCAGGGAGTCGCGTCTTATGGAATCGCGGTCCCCCGGTGGGAGGCGTTCCGCCAGGGTTTTTCAGATCAACAAGTCTGGGATTGGTGTCGCGAAGGGCTGGTGGAATGCGCACGGTATGCGGGCGACGCGGGCATCACGCTGGCTTTGCAAAACCATAAGCCGGTCATCAAGACCCATCACGACGTGTTGCGGATGGTGCACGAAGTGAGCTCACCTCATTTGAAGGTTTCGCTAGACGCGCCCATCATGCCGGTCAAGACGCCGGAGTATATACGCCAGGCGGCGCTTGATGTCGGCCCCCTGCAGGTTCTCTCTCATTTCGGCGGCGAGTATGAGCGCGGTGCCGATGGCAAGGTAGAGTGCTCACCTACATACAAGCCGGGCGCAGATTTCTACGTGCCCTTTATTCGGGCTATGAACGAGATTGGATATAGTGGCTATATCGGCTACGAGTTGTGTCATAGTCTGCCAGTGGTGAACGGTAAAACGGTTGGAATCGAATTCGCGGAAAAGAATGCTCATCTTGCCGCGGAGTTCATGCGCAACCTCATCAGGTCGCAAGTGGAATAAGCCGTCCGGGGAATGGCTGCAGGCTTAAGTCAATCGGACAGGTGCATTTCCAGATCACAAGCTATCTGACACCGGAGACAAACTCAGAACGCGTGGTACAACTCTTGATTGAACCCCAAGGTCCTTCGCAATCTGAGAGTCTAAAGAGGAGTTCAGTTATGGCCAAAAAAGCAGCGAGTATACTCTTTTGTTTGACCAGTATCGGCACATTTGTTTGGACACAAGGAAGCGCATATGGAGTTCAAGCCCCGGCTGGATTCGTCTCGATTTTTAACGGCCGCGACCTGACGGGCTGGAAAGTTCCTGAAGGAGATAACGGTCACTGGAAAGTTGCGAGTGGCGTTATAGACTACGATGCTGAGAGCGAGGCTCAGCAAAATAAGAACCTCTGGACCGAGCGCGAGTATTCGGACTTCGTCTTGCAAGTAGACTGGCGTCTCAAGGACACCCCGTACATCAATCCAAACGTTCCGATCATCCTCTCGAGCGGGTTGCATAAAAAGGACAGCCAGGGGAAGGAGATGACTATGGCGTTGCCGGACGCTGATTCCGGTATTTTACTGCGCGGCCAGGCTAAATCGCAGGTGAATATATGGAATTGGCCCACTGGTAGCGGAGAGGTCTATGGTTACCGAATGGACAAGAACATGTCGCCTGAAGTCAGGGCTGCCGTCACACCTAAAGAGAATGCTGATAAAAACATCGGTGAGTGGAACAGTTTTGTGATAACACTTCGAGGTGATCGATTGACAGTGGTGCTTAATGGCCACACCGTAATAGAAAATGCCCAGCTCCCCGGAGTCCCTCCGCGCGGAAGGATCGGCTTACAGCATCATGGCGAGAAGAAAGATGGCAAGTGGGTCGGTCCGCCATCTCTGGTGCAGTTCAGAAACATCTACATCAAAGAGCTCAAGTAGGCTCATTGGCTGAGGGAAAGAGATCTACGAGAATCAGACCGACAATGCTATCAGTACATGTCGCTCTAATAACTCGAGCTGAAATGCAATAAATTGCCCGCAAAGGCGAACCACAGGAGGCCGAGGCACACCAGCACAAAGAGGGTGGCTTGTAGCTTGCCCCAGATTCTTCTCTCCCGATTCCCCCAGGACTGGATCGCGTTATAGAGCACCACCAGGGTTCCAGTCGCTCCCAAAACGCCAATGATCTGTATGAGGTGAAACCATATATTTCCGCGATCACTAAAGACTTCGAGATGCGACTCCCCGTAAACGACGAGACAGATCAACGCCACAATAAAGACCAGATCCAACGCAAAAACGATCCGCACAGTTGTACGCAAGCGCCGTTCGATTGGCGTCAGCGTCAGCCTGTGGCCGTAATGTCTCCGCACAAACCACGCGACCGGCCACAGCATAAGTGTCAGCAGCATGATCAAAAGCGAAATACCAATTACCGGCAAAAGAGCCGTATTGTTCTCGAATAATCCAGCTCGTTGACCGACAAAAAACGGGTAGGGCAAGATCAACTGCATGCGGCCATTCTGATCCGGTTTGAAGACCAGTTTGTCCTGCCCGTTCTCCTCGGTAAATGTCATTGGAGCCACTTCCCGCCATCGCTTGGGCTTCCCATTCGAGCCTGTCAACTGAGCGATCTCTATCGCTCCGTCTTCAACCGCTGAGACACTGAATTCTCCGATCAGTGTTAACGCCTTCAAGAACGAGGTTTCACTCCGGCGGCTTAGCATATATGTGCCGCTGACCGCTTTGGCATTTTCTTTCGCACTGGCTAGCGTCGGCATATCCGGGGCGGTGTAAGGGAAATAACGATCAAGGAGCGCTTCCCACAGCATCGTTCGGGGCAATGGGTTTCCGCGCCCCAGGCTGTTGTGCGAAACAAAAAAACCAACGCCCGCGTCAGGAATCAGGTGCAGGTCGCTATGGAAACAGACGGTATCTCCGCCATGTCCGATAATCCGGCGTCCGTTACGCGATTCTTCGTAGAAGCCGTAACACATCCCGTTTGCGGCCGGGTCTAAAGCGAATAGTCTGCTGTGCATGAGACGCGCCGTCTCCGGGCGAAGAATCCGCGCGTCACCCAGTTGTCCGTCCTGGAGATGCGCGAGCATGAAGCGAGTCATATCGGCGGCGGTGCTGCTCAGGCTTCCGGCTGGAAAAGGTGTGATCATTTCAAACGGCTTCGGCCCATCGGAAGCCAGTTGATAACCGTTAGACATATTTGGAGCCAGTGCTGATGGTAAGGGCTGAGTGAAAGTTGAATGAGTCATGCCCAGCGGCTTGAAAATGTTCTCTTCGACATATTGATCGAACGGAAGACCCGACACACGCTCCACGATATATCCGGCGAGCGCCGCCCCGTAGTTTGAGTAGGCCGGCAAGGTTCCTGGAGGATATATGCGCGTCGGGATGTGGGTCTTCAAGTATTCGCCGAGATTGGGGCTTTCGGAATCAGTTCTAAACAGGTCTTTTATTTGCTCCTCAAATCCGGGCGTGTGCGCCAGCAAGTTCTTGAGCGAAATCGGCTGCCCAAAGGCATCTGGGATATTGAAGTCGAGGTAACCGTTCACGTCGCGGTCGAGGTCGAGCTTGCCCTGTTCGAACAACTGCATTACCGCCGTCCAGGTAAGCAGCTTGGACACGGAGCCCGGTCGAAACAATGTCTCCTCGGCTGAGACGGGCTTTTTCTTTTCAATATCTGCGTAACCGTATCCTTTGGCAAACAAGAGCTTTCCATCCTTGACGATGGCGATGGTCGCACCCGCAATGTCATTTTGCGCAAGTTGCAGCGGAACGACTCCGTCAAGAAAAGCCTCCACATCCGTTGCCGTCAGCTCGTGACCGCCGGAAGGAATTCTCTCAGCCTGCAATGGCTCGGTTCCTCCCTTGGCAGGAACCTTGCGCAAGTTTGGCGCCTGGCCCCACGCGTACGAGCATAGGATCAAAGCGAGCATAATAAGAGCCGTCAATTCTCTCACGATTCGGATTCCCATATTGGAGTGCATGTTCAGATATACCACCAGGCACTCGCCGACACTGGATCCGAGATACTGTTCCTGCTGGAGCCCAATGAATCTGCAGCAATTGAATCGAACGGACTGACCTAACAGGTTTATGGCGTATCTCCGTTAAAACTCTTGGGCTCGCGGTACCACCGACGGCCCGATACGTATTCCTTGTCAGTAGGCCTCAGACGATTGAGCGAACGCTTGGGATTGAGATGAGCACACGCCACCTCGATAGCATTTATCAATGCCATCGGAGCTACGTACGAATTGAGAAACGAGGGACTGGCCACCGCCCCAATCAAATGACCGTCGCAATATCGCGCGATGGGCGAACTCTCACTGTCGGTGATCCCGAAACTCGCCACACCTTGTTTGCCGGCTCGCAGCACCGCTTCTACCGTTACGCGCAGGCACTGGCCGAAGCTGATTGCAATCAGAAGGTCTTTCGCGTCCAATAGTTTTACTTTGTGTTGCAGATTCCCTTCGCTGCCAACCGGCGCTTCAGCGTCAAATCCCAGGGTCGTCAGTCCGTAAGCGAAGTAGTAGGAGAGCGACGCGGCAAAGTCTACCCCGACAATCAGAATGCGCCGGGATCGGTGGATGAGTTTCGCCAATTCGATGATGCGATTTCGATCCAGGTCGCGTCTCGCGGCATTGAGGTTTTCAAGCGCCTTGTCCAGGCTGTGATCGATGTGATCTGCTACGCTGCGTTTCTCCTGGGTCGCGGCCTTGAGCACCGTGTAAGGCGTGATCCGCGTCACGAAATGCTGCCTCAGGTCTGCGCTGAAATCGGCAAAGCCTTTGTAGCCTATTGCCTGGACAGTCCGCACCACAGTGGCTGCGTCAACGTCGTAGCGTTTGGCCAATTCGCGAGAGGAGAGGAAGCAGGTCTCTTCGCAATTGTCGAGAATGTCGCGAATCAATCGCTGTCGGGTTGGCCCCAGCCGGGGCTGCGCTTCGGCGAAGCGAGACTGAAGAGCGGTTGGTGAAGGCTTCATACCGTCGCGGCGGACACCAGGCCGGCCTTTCCTGCGCGACATAGAGTTACTCATCGCCTCGCCTCCTCCTTCAGGTCCCTGCCTTGATGTGCTCGACTGATTCGGTACGGCTCTCAATATAGTTGAGATCAACTTTGAACCCAAGCCCGGCACCGCGTGGCACCTCCACTGTGCCATCCATAGACACACTCACCTCCGGAACGATTACATCGCGCTCGAAGAAGCGCGAGCTGGCTGAGATGTCGCCAGGCAGCGTAAAACCGGGCAGGCTTGCCAACGCAAGATTGTGCGCCCGGCCGATCCCTGATTCCAGCATACCGCCACACCATACCGGAACACCCCGACCGTAACATAAGTCATGAATCGCCAAAGCGTGTGAATATCCGCCAACGCGCCCGACCTTGATATTAATCATACGGCAACTCCCGAGGCCCAGAGCCTGTTCGGCTCGTCGCAGGGTCGTGATGCTCTCATCAAGACAGATTGGCGTCCTCAGCACAGCCTGCAACTTTGCATGGTCAACGAGATCATCGTGATCCAGCGGCTGCTCGATCATCAGCAAGCCGAAGTCATCCAATGCCTTCAGATGATCCATGTCCTTCATCGTGTAAGCTGAGTTCGCATCGACCGAAAGCAGAATGTCCGGGTGACGCCGCCGCACCTCCGCGACTATATCCACATCCCAACCCGGTTTGATCTTGATCTTGATGCGTCGATAGCCGAGAGCGAGATAACGATCCACACGTTCCAGCAGTTCTTTGATCCCGGGCTGAATCCCAAGACTCACTCCGACCGGCACGCGCTCTCGCGTCCCTTCGATTAGGTGGGAGAGCGACTGATTCCGCATTTGAGCCGCGATGTCCAGGTAGGCCAACTCGAGGCCCGCTTTGGCCATATTGTGGCCCTTGAACTGGGCGAAGCGCCACGCCAGATCACTCAGACCGGCTACTGGCGCGGCCATCAAGGATTGCGCCAGATAGTCGCGAATGACGTGAACAGCCGTGCCCACGGTCTCATAGCTGTAGCGCGGTTCTTCGGCGGCCACGACTTCGCCCCAACCCGTCAGGCCGTCGCTTTGAACGTTGATCAGG
>DASYSA010000704.1:0-13899 GCA_036003885.1 Blastocatellia bacterium
CGGCCGTACCGAGTCTAACGACTTTCCAACGGTGAATCCGTTGCAGCCTGATTTTGCCGGTGGGATGGATGATGCCTTCGTGTTGAAGCTGTGCGACGGGTTGGATCACTTCAAGTGCTACGACGTCAGGTCCGACGCGAACTTCACACCTTTTGAGGTCGAGCTCCACGACCAGTTCGAAACGGAGGTGGTGACTGTTGTGAAGCCGCTCCTGCTCTGCAACCCGGTCGTGAAGTGTGTGGATGGAGACTGCACACAGGTTCTGAATCAAGATGACCATCTGGTCTGTTATGAGACCAGGGATTCGCGAGGAACGACTAACTTCGAGAAGCGAGAAGTGATCATATCGAACCAGTTCGGTCAACAGCAGCGCATTACTGTTTTGAGGAGAGCGAACCTGCTCTGTGTGCCGTCGCTAAAGGCACTCGCCGATCCGGGCCGGTAGAGAGTTCAGAGATCAAGCCTTAGCCTGGCCCGGCGCGCGGGGCCCAAACCGTCGGCCTGAAGGCTGAATTTGGAAGTCAGAATTCAATAGGAGGAGCATCATGAAGACTCGAAAAACCAGAAGAATACTGATGACTGCAGTGATAGCGGTGCTTTCGATTGGCGTCGCAAGCCCGATTTCGTCGCGGTCAGCCCGAGCATCAACTAATCAAATCGAATGCGAGAGCAAGTCCACTCACGTTAAAGCCGTCACATCCCCTGACTACCACTTCACCACTGCGGTCTTTAATTTTCCGTCTGATGGCATCGGCCACTTCGACCCCGTGCCGCTGCTTTCGACGACAATACAGGTGGGTAGACCTGGGCCGAGCTGCCTGATCGCGCACTTCAGCGCGATGGGAGACCCTCTCGACAATCACGTGGTCTTCCAGGTGAGGGTCGATGGCGTGCCGATGCAAGGACACCTCACAGGCTTCGTCGGCATAGCGACACCCGCCGTGACGGACCCCGAAGAAACCGAGATGAATCTGCCGAGGATGGTCTCCTACAACTTCTTTGCGGAGGTGCAGCCGGGAGTCCATACGGTGGATGTCCTCTTTGCAGGCTGTTGCAGCGCAGCACCCCCACCGGGTGTGACAGTGGCGCAGGCAGGCAGTCCAGCTCTCACCCTGGAATACGTGGGGGTCGGGAATTGACGAACCGAGCAGATTAATCAATCGGAAAGGTCAGGCTTGAGATAGTGACATTTGCACCAGGCTGATGTCACCAGGTCAGGCCTGACCTCCGATTTCAAAGAATCAGGTCAGAACTTTAGCTTAATGCTGCTCGCCGCGACCGAGCCATCCGCTCCCAGTACTCCCTTCACGTCGATGAAGCGACCCACCGCAGCCACCAGTCCTTTTTTCTTCTTAATCCGAGTGTCGGCGGTGACGCGTACTGTGCGGCCGCTAACGAACCAGTCGCCGATCAGGCCAGCGGATGGCAAAGTTTCGATGAATCCCCGTAACGTGATGCGCCCCCCACGGACCGGGCTTGCCTCCACCTGAATATCAGCGGCGCTAACCACTCCATCGGCACCCAGAATTCCTTTCACGGTTACAAAGGCGTGAAGCGCTGCTATGCCGTGCTCCTGGTGTAGCCGGACGGTGGTGCTGACACGCACCGTCGTGCCAGATACGCTCCAATCGCCGATCAGGGTGCCGTCCGGCAATGCGTCGACGAACCCTTTGAATTCGAATTGACGTGTAGAGCCGGGAATGACCTCAACTTCGATCTCCCCCGCCTTCAGGGAGCCGTCAGACAGCAGGAGGCCTTTGATGTCCACCAGTGCTCTGACTGCGGGCACGCCTCGTTCGATCCTGAATGTGGTGCCGGTGTCGGCATGCACCAGTACTCCGTTTACCATCCAGTCGCCGATCAGGCCGCCGGCCGGCAGGGTATCTATGAAACCCCGGAAGTCGATTTGACGAGTAGATCCCGGAACGGCTTCGACCTCGACCTCTTCTGCGATCACAGAACCGTCCTGATCTATGAAACCCTTCGTCTCTACGAGGGCATTTAGTGCCACGGGTCCGCGCTCCAGCCTGATTCTGGTGGCGCTGCTCACCCGCACAGTAACGCCGCCCACGACCCAGTCGCCGCTCAACCCACCCTCAGGCAGTGACCTGAGAAAGCCGTGAAAATCGACTTCGTGTACGACTCCCGGGCCATCCGTGACCTCGATCTCAGTAGCCGTAACCGAACCATCGGGAAGCAGAGATCCCTTGACGTTCACGAACGCGTCAAGGTCGGCAAGAACTCCATCTTCCAGCTTAATGTGTGTCGTAATCGAAACGTGAACGGTTCGTCCGCTCACCACCCAGTCGCCAACTAACCCAATGACAGGCAGCGCATTGATTAGACCATCGAATTCGATGCGGCTGTCTTTGTCTTTAGGTGTCGCCGCGGAAACAGCGACAAGGCTAAGCAGCGCAAGCAGCGACATCACAAAGCGAAGTGTGCGTATGTTCATTGTGCTCCTCCCCTGGTCTATCTTTCGGGCCCGGGCCTCTGAGTGATGGCTGAGCCTCTCAAGCAAGCCCGGTATTCGTGGCCCTCGGCTCGGGTTCGACCGGCAGTGCAACACTGAGAAATCTGATCTCAGGTGGTGCGCCTCAATTGATTGAAATCGAATGGTCAGGCAGACCGGCAGATCTATCCGGCCTGTTTCCAGCGAACCCTGTGCCATCAATCACTACGATCCTGTATCAGTACCGCAACGCGTACAACCCACCCGGTTAAACCCTCTCCGACAATACAAACGTACTCAAGTGGTTGAGAGAGGCTAATCGAATGAGAGACTTGGCAATACGAAAGCCTGAGGCTCTGCCCTGAAATTGATTTTTCCAACCTACACTTTTTTCATGTGACAGCGGGGACACAGTCTTCTCTGATTCCGATCAGCAAGATGCCCACGTAAAGTCTTACTGAGAGGGGGGAAAAATCTACACACCACGAGTCGCTTACCGGAGGTGCGGCACTCAGCAGCTCGAGACTATCAAAGGGCCGAGCCGGTATCCGGGGGTTGTTGTTACCCTCGGCGCTCGGAGTGGTTTCAGGATGTTTCAGAAACAAATCAACTCATGTCGAACTCGGAGCAGGCAACTTATCGGATCTTGTAATCATTTGCGAGCACGGGCCTGGACTGATACAGTCGCGCCCGCTATTCAACCTAATCAAGGAGGTCACGAGACCTTGAACGTGCAAGCGCCTAAGGCTGGAGCAACCGCGATCGCCATCACGATTGTCTTTTTCGGATTTGCCACATCCGCACCGCGCCCTGGAGTCAATACTGCTGCTGAGACGCTTCAAGTAGAGATGCAGACTCCTGCAGCACCCATAAAACCGCCAGTGATGACAAGTCCACCGGGCGCGGCGTTGGTTGAACAGAGGTCTCCGGGCACTCGGCCCGCCGCTTCGCTTGTCGAAAGTTTCGATGGACTCGGCGTCGGCTTTGAAGGCCCCCAGGGAACTGCTGCGTTGCGCAACCCGTCTGACAACAGCCTTGCCGTTGGGCCGAACCACATCTTCCAGATCGTAAACACTCGAATGGCTATCTACACGAAGAGCGGCGAGCAGTTCGACCGGACTGGAAAAACTCTATACGGTCCCGTCCCGACGAACACAATCTTCAAAGGCTTCGGCGGCGCGTGCGAGGCCACGAACAATGGCGACGCCGTCGTTCGCTATGACCAGCTCGCGGATCGTTGGCTCGTCGTGATGCCAACCTTCAGACGCGGTCCCGTCCGGCCAGATCAGCCGACAGCAGGGCGATCCGGTGACCCCGCTCAGGTGAGCGTGCCCGGCCGACCGGGTCAGCCTGGCGCTCCCGCCAGGCTCTTCATTCCTCCGCCGGCCACCCCAGCTCCGACCGGACAACCGTCGCCACCCGGCTCGCCTGGGCAGGGAAGCCAACGCGCCCAGCAGCCAGGACCGTACTCGATGTGCTACGCGATCAGCGCCGGCCCGGATCCGTTCGGTCCATACTACCGCTACGAGTTCCTGCGGCCGCTCTTCCCGGACTATCCCCGCCCGGCGATCTGGCCCGACGGCTACTACGTGCCAACCAGTACCGGCGATGAGGTGATCCAAAAGCATGCTTGTGTCGTTGAACGCGCGAAGATGCTGAACGGCGAGCCCGCGACCGAACAGTGCATCATCATCGATGGCGTGAACTTCCTGAACAACGCAGACATTGATGGCAAGCAATTGCCACCACCCGGTGCGCCAAACATCATGATGGCGGCCGGCGGCACGCAACTGAAGAAGGTCCTCGAAGATAACGGCATCTTCGTGTGGAAGTTTCACGTCGATTGGAAGAAACCGGAGAACACAAAGGTCGTCGGACCCGAGAAGATCGTGGTGGCTCCGTACCACTATTTGTGTGACGGGCAGCTCACGAACTGCGTGCCGCAGCCGGGTACGGATCGCCGACTCGACGCCCAGGGCGACAAGATCATGCAACGGCTTGTCTATCGCCGGATCGGCGGCCGCGAGTCGATTGTTGGCGTCCACTCAGTCAACACGTCGGCCGGAGGGGGCGGTGTGCGCTGGTATGAGCTCCGGATCAACAAGAAGCGCAACGTGAACCTGTATCAGCAAGGCACGTATGCGCCCGATGGCTTCTACCGCTGGATGGCCAGTCCAGCCATCGACCGGAAGGGTAACATCGGAATCGGTTACTCTTTTGGTGGGACGCCGAACTTTGCCGGCCAGCGATTCGCGGGGCGGCTCTACAAGGACCCGCTCGGTCAGTTGACGCTTCGCGAGACTGTTCTGGTGGAGGGCGAGGGCGTGCAGAATGTGATGCGCTGGGAGGACTACACACAATCAGCTATCGATCCGAGCGACGACTGCACGATCTGGTACGTCGGCGACTACATCAAGAAGGGCGGGGCGAGCTACTCGAGCAGAATCGGTGCGTTTCGCATGCCCGGCTGCCGAGCTACGCGTTAAGGCGGTCTAACAGATGATAGTCCGCGCGTGACTTCCGGCGCACTTCACTTCTGTTGGTCACGAGTGGCCGCGGTCGACTCTCGGCGGACCCCATCAACCGAGTACGTGATACCCGAATACTGCATCTCCTCCCACGTTTGAGGGCCCCATCGCACTGCTACTGTCGGATCGGGATTCCATTTGTTCGCGGTCGAGTTATCGTAATGGGCCGTGGCCTCGAGCCGGGAGCCCGAGGGCACTGCCAGCGGTTTGGTGAATACGTAGTAGGTCTGCCAGTTGAAGTCGTACTTCGGAACCGCCAGGACAACTTCGGAGCGGCCGTCGGGATACACGAGCCGGTACTCCCAGCTCTTGCCGCGCAGATGCGTATGTGGAAATAGCGCCGAGATGTGTACGTCTTCGGTAAACTGAATCGCAGACTCGACTGTCTGGTCGCCGGACCCAGCCGGGATGACGAACATCGCGTTGATAAAAGCGCTGTTCCGGATCTCCTGCTGTGGGGGTGCCTTCGCAAAGACAAGACCGACGCTGGTTCGATCCCTCGCCGCCGCGCCGTTCGAGGTGTAGTGCACCTGAAAGAAGAGGACCGCGCCGGCCTTAATCAGAAGGGCCGTGCCGGGCTTGTAGATCATTGCGTTGGTGCCAGGTGCCGTCGTCGCGATCAGAGCACCGGGCATTCCCGGATCGCGCGGCGCGGCGGTGCGGCTATTCGGATTTTGCTGCGCGGCGCCAGGAACTCCCGGCCCGACCGGCGCGAAAGAGGCGGGGGCCCGCCGCGATCCAGGCTCGCGACAGAATACCAGCACGTGGTGCACGACGCTGCGCGTGCCCGGCCGTACCTCGATCGCCTGCACCCATTTGTCTTCAGTGAAGTTGGTAGGCGCCTCGAAGAACTGGTATGCGACCGTGCCCGAGGCAGGCACTTCAAACTCCTTCGGCATGCTTATGACTGCGTCGGGTGTACCGATTTCCCAGCCCTCAACAAACTTAGGAATCGGGGGCAGATCTTTCGAGTCACCTTTCGGCGCGCCGGCGTCGGCCCAGCGAATCAGGGTGTCCTTGTCCTGGTCACTCAATCGCCGATCGTTTGAGAAGGTGCCCCTTGGCGCCGCCGCGTGCCAGGGCGGCATGTTCCCGAGCGCGACCTGCTCTCGAATCGCCCTTGCCCAGGGTCTTGCATTCTCATAAGTGAGCAGCGACATCGGCGCGATTTCGCCCGGCCGGTGGCAGTTCGCGCAGTTCTTGTAGAGAATTGGCGCGACTTCCTTTGAGAAAGTCGGCGTGGCGGCTGGACTCGTTCCAGCCATGAGAATCGCCGTCATAACGAGGATCGTGAGCGCTAGCGCAGCATACGATAATAATCCCCTAGTCATGGAATCAGATTCCTCCCCATTCACTTTTACAGTGTGAGACTATCACAGTACTACGCAGCCTGCGCAAGCGACTGGCTGTTCGGGAACCAGGGGACGCTGTCGTCCATTCAAGCCCGGATTCCGCTGTTCTACTTGCGGAAACAAACGGGCGGCTCAGGCTTTGCGCAGAAACCCTGATCAGGTACACTGTCAACCGCATCGTGAGCAGCTCTAGCTCTGCAAACGGACCAGGGTAATTGGGCAATCTGAAGAGTCATATTCGGAAGATCGCCGAGACTTCAAATGTGAAGGCTTGTTGGCCCGTACTACATCGGTGACGAATGCAGCGTGACTTTTGGGCTTGTCAACGGTTCTAACAAGCAGAAACACGCTGAACAGATTGTGAGGTAGACATTATGAAGCAACGGTCAAAGGTATTGTTTCTGGCGCTAGCGTGGTTATCAGGGTTCGGACTGCTGGGTGCCGGTGCCCAGTCGCGACGTGAATTGGGAAACAGAATCATCGTGCCGAAGATATGGGACGCGAAACAGTTGGCCACCTGGGCCACACCGGTCGCCGGCATTGGCGTTCCAGCGAGCTTTTATTCAGAGGCGGAGTACTACGCGGCGCCGGTCGATAATGTGCGAACCTATCCGGTCTATGCGCCTGAGAAGGAGCCAAAGGGCTATCGAGATTGGATGCGCAAGCAGGGCTTTCAGCCCATGATTGAACCGGAAAAGCTGAAGACCGAACGCGATTGGATAGATGCCGGCCGCCGTGTCTTTGAAGGGCTGGATTTTCCGGTCACCCGAACTGATGACCCAAGGATCTTCAAGTATCTTGATGATGCGGCGGCTGTCAAGAACGGCCACGACATGGTTACGAAAGATGGAATCATTCCTTCCTTTCGCTGGCTTGTGGACAGAGACGGCAAGCTCAAGGTCTCTCTGGCGGACTGCTCCGGCTGCCACAGTCGAGTGTTGCCCGATGGCAAGGTGCTGCTGGGCGCTCAGGGCAATCTCACCTTTGAGCCCGCGTCAGTTGGGGTTGTTGTCGACGGCTTCCTCAAGGACTTAGAGAAAAAAGGTGTGTCTTTGAATCAAGCAGAGTATGCCTCTTATGGGACTCCGTGGGTCAAGGACGACATTCACGAGCGATTCAAGACTATGAGCCCGGAGCAGATCGGCGAAGTAGACGGGTTCCCCCAGCAAAGCACTTTCGCTCGATTCAACGGCAGCCCTTACTTCATAACGAAGATCCCGGACCTGATTGGCATAAGGGATCACCGATACATCGACCACACCGGAACGCACGTCAATCGCGGCCCCGAAGACATCGCCAGATATGCGATCCTCGTCAGTCTAGCGGATGATGGTGCGATCGGCCCTCACCGATTCTTCACCGAAGGGCAGCGCAAGCTCAACCACCGTTTTAGCGATGAAGCATTGTATGCGATGGGCAAGTTTGTGTACTCACTCGAGCCCCCACCCAACCCAAACAAGTTCGACGCCGCGGCACGACGCGGAAAAAAGACATTCGAACGCGAAGGCTGCGCCATGTGCCACACTCCGCCTCTGTACACCAACAACATGCTTATACCCGTTGACGGCTTCACTCCGCCAAAGGACGATCCGGCAACGGCGCGCCTTCACGTTTTGAGCGGCGTCAAATTGGGTACGGATCCGAATCTGGCGCTCAAGACGAGAAAGGGAACGGGCTACTACAAGGTGCCGTCGCTGAAAGGGCTGTGGTACAGGGGTCTGATTGAGCACTCAGGGTCGATAGCGTCGCTCGAAGAGTGGTTCGATAGAAAGCGGCTGCGCAACGACTACGTTCCAGGCGGATGGAAAATGCCGGGCGTGAAGACGCGCGCCGTAACCGGTCACGAATTTGGACTAGACCTGACGGCTGACCAGAAGCGCGAACTGATCGTATTCCTGAAGACGCTCTGAGAGCACCGGACAATGTACTAAACGCGGAACGCGAAACGCGAAACGCGAAACGGTCTATATGTTTGGGACACGCGCCGATGCAGTTGTAGATTTCGCGTACATTGTCACCGTTCTTGCGCCGCTGTTCGCGTTCCTGAGCGTGCGACTCGTGCGCCAGGGACGGCAAGCTGCTCATATGCGCGTGCAGACCGCTCTTCTAGCCGTTTGCGCTCTGGCTGTGGTTGCACTTGAAATACGAATCAGGGTTGCAGGCGGGGCGGGTAAACTAGTCGCGGGCAGTCCGCATGCCGGCTCGGCTCTAATGAATGCTGTGGCCGCGGTGCACATCTGCGGCGCTGTCGCAACATACCTGGTGTGGGGCTGGTTGGTGTTCCTATCTCGTCGACGGTATCGTTCCCTCCTCCCAGGCGCCTTTTCGCGCAAACACAAGATCGCGGGACGGATTGTGATTGGAGGTCTCTGCTTCACTACACTCTCAGCCACCGCGGTTTATCGCCTTGCCTTTTGGGGGTAGGACCGCGGGTCAAGCGACTTTGGGGAAGTTCACCCGCAGCCAACTGTCGAGAGGCTTGCTTCCAGCAATGGCCTGCCACGTTTCAAACGCCTCTTCGGACGCATTGTGCGCACGCTGACGAGACCGCTATCAACAAATCGTTATCGTAACCATAAAAACTATTCGTTTTACAAGCAACACGACAGAGATTATAAGAAGACCTGCTTGGGGGCCTGCGATTCTTGTTGGTGAGAGTCACTCCCAGGCAGCCTGGAGCGCTGAGTTCACTCGCCGCAAGCATGCGCCAGCCATGTGTTTAAGCAAGGGCGAATGTCGCTGTGACGTCGAGGAGCGGCAGTCAGGTACGAGACGGGCTCGCAGGTGGCAGGCAGATTAGTCCGCCTGATTGGCAGATCATTCCGAATCATTGAGGAGAAACCGAGATGAGATCTCTGAGACAACTAATCGCTTCGCTTCTTGCGGTCGCTACGATCGTAATCTCTGTGGCCGGACCCGCGATGGCACAAGGAACGACTTCGCGTGTCGTTGGCACAGTCCTCGACCCGAACGGCGCAATAATTTCTGAGGCAACTGTGACTCTCACTAACGAGGCAACGAAGGTCTCTTTTTCAACGAAGACTACTTCGGCCGGTACTTATGTATTCGAGTCGGTTCAAAGCGGAACGTATGCCATAGCGGTGGAAAGGGAAGGGTTCAAGAAGTTCATTTCCACAGGTAATGTGGTCACGATCGGCCAGCCCACGACGGTCAACATCGGTTTGGATCTGGGGCAGGTTTCTGAGCTTATCGAGGTCCGTAGCGAAGCCGAGCTGGTGCAAACAAGTTCTTCGGGCAATTTCGGCAATACTCTGGAACAGCGGATGATCGAGAGACTGCCGATAGTTGGAGTTCGGGGGCGGAATCCTCTCGATTTCGTTCTGCTTCAACCGGGCGTTGTAAACGGGGCGAACACTGGCGGCGGCATTCACGTCCATGGAGCGCGAGATCGAGCCTGGAATTTCACTCTCGACGGGATAGATAACAACGATCCAAGTGCCGGGGGCTCCAACTTCGCGCCAACAAGAGCCAACCCGGACACCCTGGCTGAGTTCCGGGTCATAACCAGCAATGGCACCGCCGAGTACGGGCGCAACAGCGGCGCCCAGGTCGCCATGGTCACGCGAACCGGCTCCAATGCCCTTCATGGAAATGCATTCGAGTTCTACCAGACGCCACGATTTCACGCCAATGAGTTCTCCAATAATTTGAACAACGCACCAAAGCCTCAATTCGTGCAGCACATTGCCGGCTTTAGCGTCGGCGCACCGGTCTGGATTCCAAGAGTATACGATGGACGCAACAAGACCTTCTTCTTTACCAACTTCCAGTGGCTTCGAACGCGACAGACCGTTACCGTGACAAGAAGTGTATATACGCAGCTTGCCCGGCAAGGCACTTTTCGATATGTCAGAGGAGGGCAGAACGGCGCGGCAGGCACACCCAGCGCTTCAGTTGACGCCAGAGGAAACCCGCTGCCCGGCCTGAATATCGGAACGTACAGCGTTGCCGCGAATGATCCGGCGAGTCTGGGCCTCGATCCTACCATCACAGCATTGATCGGCGTGACCCCCTTACCGAACAACTTCACGACTGGGGATGGGCTGAACATCGCGGGCTATACTTTCTCGCCGATCCAGCGTGAGCAGCAGCAGGATGCGGTTGTTAAGATCGACCACGTCATCAATTCGCGACACAGCGTTTTTGGACGATACGCCCAGGGCCATCAGAATACCGTTGGAGACAATGCCAACGGCGGCCTTGCCAGGTTTCCCGACACCCCGCGAATCGTCGACACCTTCCGCAATCCGAAGAACCTGGCGACTAACTGGCGCTGGACGCCCACATCACGAATTACCAACGAATTTGTTTTTGGTATAAGCCGCTTCGCGTTCAATTTCGCCAATCCGGACCCGAGCTTCCCGGATGTGCCTCCTTTCATTCTGAACGACGTCACCGATCCGTTTAACAACGAGCTGGGCAACATTCGCCGGTTTTCCACTTATCAGTTTGTGGACAATGCTACCTACGTTCGAGGTGCGCACACGTTCAAAGCGGGAATCAACTTTCGCTATCAGCAGCACGTCGATACGCGCGGCTCCGTCGCAGGGATGAACGTACAGCCGACCGTGAACTTCAGCACTACGATCAACACTGTTGACCTGACGGCATTCAGGATTCCGACCGACATCAATACATCGAGTGATCGGCCAAGATTGCAGCGCACCATCAACAACCTGCTTGGCCGTATCGGCCAGGTCAACCGGGGCTTCGTCGCCGCCGGAGATCAGTATGCGCCGCCCGGAACTAATTTCAATTTCGACGCTCGCTACGGAGAATATGATTTCTTCGGCCAGGACAATTGGAGAGTCCGCCCTAACCTGACGTTGGATTTTGGACTCAGGTGGGAAGTGAAACGTTCGCCGCGGTCCAGCGGCAATCCTATCCTTCGGCCCGGAGAACCGTTCGTCGCAGGTTCGGATCCCAGCAGCACGCTGAAATGGAGCGAGGGAGAGCTGTTCAACAGCGATCTGAATAACTTCGGTCCATCCATCGGCATCGCGTGGGACCCCTTCCACTCAGGTAAGACTTCGGTTCGCGCCAACTTCCGTATAGCTTATGATCGAATGAACACATTCGTGGTCTCTTCGACCATTTATCAGAGCGAGCCGGGGTTGACGCTGGGAGTAATCAACACGCAGTTCGGCCAGAACGGCGGACGCCTTCGAGAAGGTCTCCCGGCGATAGTGCCGCCCGCGGGGTTGACGCCCACCCAGTTACGCCAGCCCGCCTCATTTTCGACCAATACCTTCCACGTGGTTGACCCGAATTGGCAGGCGCCAAAGACCTACCAGTGGAGCTTGAGCATTCAGCGTGAACTCGGACGCCAGACGGTGGTTGAGTTGAATTATATCGGACGCCGGGGAGTCGACCTTTTTGGCGCCTACAATGTGAATCAAGCGGAGATCTTCAGCAACCGATTCCTCGATGAGTTCAATAGCGTGAAGGCGGGCGGCGAAAGCGCGGTGATCAATCAACTGATGCAGCCTGACCCAAGCCGTCGCGCAAATGAGACAGGCTCACAGGAAGTGCGGCGACTGTTCCCCACTCAGTTGAGCCTTAATTCCGTGGCCGAGCTTGCGGCGACGCTCGGAAGGCGCACCGGAGCCGGCGGTCGACCGCTCGCAGAGCTGAGCGGCCTCGGTCCGTTCTTCTTCTTCCCATATCCTCAGTTTGCCGGCGGATTAAACGTACTGGACAGCAATGACATCTCGACCTATCACGCATTTGAGGCGCAGCTTCAAAGACGATTCTCGGGCGGATTGAGCTTCCAGTTCAGCTACACTTTCGCGAAATCGCTCGACACACGCTCGTTCGATCCCGCGTTCACGACGGTCTCTACAGGAGCAAATCAGCAGGCATCGAGTTCGCCATTCGACGTACGCAACCGCAATTTGAACTATGCTCGTTCGGATTTTGATCGCAGGCATTCGTTCCAGGGAAGTGCGGTATACGATCTGCCGTTTGGAAAAGGGAGGCGATGGGGAAGCGACTGGCACCCGGCGCTCAACCAAATCGTTGGCGGCTGGGCCTTGACAGGGTCCGTCGTATTGACCTCCGGCCGGCCCTTCACGATCTATGCCGGCTCGAACACCTTCAGTAGCGTTGTCCAATCTCCGGCGGATTGCAATGGCTGCAGCCCCGACATGATAAAGCGGATGTTCGAAGCCGCCTCTGGTACGGAATTCTACTTCGACGTTCTCAAGCGGGGCACCGCCTTTGATGCAGCAACCAACACTCGGGGCATTTTCTCGATTCCGGCGCCCGGCAAGCTCGGAAACACAGGGAGAAACTTCTTCACGATGCCCTCGTTCTTCAATCTCAACCTGGCAATCGGAAAGAGAATGCGCATCACCGAGAATCAGAATCTCGAGTACCGGCTGGAGATGCAGAACGCAACCAATTCGCCATCTTTCGGACTGCCCGAAAGTGCCATCATCACGAACACGCTGTTCGGCCGTGCGCGTGGCAACACCACAAGCAGCTCGCGCAAGATTCAGATGGCATTGAAGTATAACTTCTAGTATGGCCAAGGGTCCCTCAGTAGAGGATCGACTCGCCGACCTCGCAAGACTCGGTAAGTCACCCAATAGCCCCGAAGCTCGCGCACAACTGCGCAATCACCTTGCGAGTAAAGTCAGCCTCGTCGCAGCCAGGGCGGCGGACGTAGTTCGCCGGATCGAGGACCACGATTCTGTTCCCGATCTGGTCGCAGCGTTTCATCGCTTCATGATAGATCCGGTCAAGACTGACAAGGGCTGCGTCGCCAAGATTGCCGTCGTCAAAGCGCTGCTTGCCGCCGAATCCGATGAAGAAGAGATCTATCTTGCGGGGATCCGACACGTGCAGCTTGAACCAACCTGGGGCGGGCGCGCTGACACGGCCGCGCAACTAAGGGCCCTCTCGGCTCTGGGACTGGTGCAGTCAGGGGCGCCGGACTGCATGAACGAACTGGCCGCACTGCTCGCCGACGCAGAGGCCGATGCACGCATCGGGGCTGCGCGAGCGCTCGCTCATTGTGGACCGGCGGGGGCGCCGCTTCTGAGATTCAAGATGTTGTCGGGCGATGCCGAACCGGCAGTGCTTGCCGAGTGCTTGAACGGGTTGATGATGCTCTCGCCGAGCGGGTCATTCGCGTTCGTGGCCCGGTTCGTCGATCCGAGCTACCCATCGGTCTACGAGCATGCCGCGCTCGCGCTTTCGGAGTCGCGGCTGCCCGAAGCCTTCGCCGTCTTGAAGGAAAAGTGGAGTAGTACGTTCAGCCGCGAGTTCCGGCAGGCTTTGTTGCTCCCAATTGCCCTGACAAGATCTGAAGCAGCTTGCGAATTCGTGATTTCGATCCTTGAATCCGGCGAACTCAACCTCGTTACCGCGGCGATCTCCGCGCTGAGTATCTACCGCGGGGACCCGGCAATTCGGCAGCGCGCAGAGAAGGTGATTGCCGGCCCAAACAAAGTTCAATTGTTGGAGGCTCCGGCCCGGGCATTTGAGTGATCCCGGGTCCCACATACGAGTCCTCTGTAAGGACGTTTCTCAACAAGGCTTC
>DASYSA010000705.1:0-8482 GCA_036003885.1 Blastocatellia bacterium
TTCAGCCAGATCAAATTCGGCGTGACACTCTTGCTGGGGTTTTCACGCGGAGCGGGTCCGCGAACTCTAAAGGAGTTGTTCCCGCCGTTGGTCCACTCGCCCGCAGTGAGATTGACGAGCATGCCTCCATACTTGTCGATGTCTTTGAAGCCCGACTGCTTCATCGGCTCGAGTCCGGCAGGATGAGTGTTCTGCTGTCCCGCGTCCACGCCCGGGCGGCCGGCATATCCGGCGCGCAGGTCCAGGATCAGATTGGGTCGAAAGATGTGCGTCCATGCCCCGCCGTAGTTCCGGCCCTGAGAGCCGCCTCCCGTGGATCCGACGTTGCCAATTGGATTGAGCACCGAAACCCGGTGTTCGGTGTAGCGGAAGAAGATATTGTCTCTATCACCAAAACGGTGATCGATCCTCCACTGAAAGCTGTTCGAATTGTTGACCGTGGGCCGGCTCTGGATGAAGTTCTGGGGGATCCCGGCAACAGCGAGGTTGGACGTAGCAGCATACGCCTGAAAGAACTGCTGCATCGGCCCAAAGATCAGAGCAGGCGGTAGTTTATTGCAGGGCGAGCCCGTTGCCTGACTCTGCCGCTTCTGCGAATCAACTGGCAATGGATTGCCTGACGCGTCGCATCGGAACGGGTCGCGAACGATACTGGTGCCGACCCGTCGAGTTGAGTAGGGATTGTACAGTGTTCCTGCTGCCCGCGTGACGAACTTGTAGTTGGAGAAGTCTCCGTTGATCTCTGCGGCGGTCGGAACGTAGGACAAGCCCTGTCCCGGCTGGCTGAAGCGCCAGCCGTCGTATCCCCCGGAGAAGAACGTCCGGTTCTTGAAGATCGGGCCGCTGAGGATCGCACCAAACTGGTTCTGCCGGAAAGCGGCCGGCCCCTTTCGCGTTACGTCTTTGAAGGTATCGCGAGCGTCGAAGAAGTCATTGCGCAGATACTCGAAAGCCGAGCCGTGCAGGCTGTTGCCTCCGGACTTCGAGACCATGTTCACAACGCCGCCCGTCGCGCCGCCAAATTCGGCCTTCGCATCATGCCCAACCACCTTGAACTCCTGGACCAGATCGATGTTCGGGATCACGATGTACGTCGGACCGCGGATGTTCGTGTTGATGATGCCGTCGTAGAAGTACAGTTTCGAACGGTTTTCCTGGCCGTGAAACGAAGCATCGGAAAAGCCCGACCCTGGAAGCCCTACGTTACCTTCGCAGCACCCGACGCTTCTGTTCTGAGCAGTGGAGACCGGAGTCACACCAGGCGTGAGGGTCAGGAGCTGTGTGAAGTTCCTTCCATTCAACGGCAGGTCTTGTACCGCCTTTTCTGGAATGACGGTGCCGAGTTCGGACGACGAAGGCTGAATCATCTCGCCGCTTCCGCCTGCGGCCACCTCCACCATCTGAGAGACTTCGCCCACCGTGAGGGTCACGGCCTGCCTGACCGTTTGACTGACCCCCACTTCGAACGGCGGAGTCACCGCCGTCTTAAACCCTTGTGCCTCGACCTTGAGGACATAGCGCCCGGGTACTACATTCACAAAGGTGAAGTATCCATCTTTATTGGCCGATGCCAGACTTTCGATTCTGGTGGCCTGGTTGATGAGCTTTATCGTCGTGCCGTCGACGAAAGCGCCGGTCGGGTCTGTGACGGTTCCGTTCACCTCGCCCGTGGAGGTCTGACCCAGGATCGACGCACCCGATGCCATCAGCGTCACAAGCAGCAATGTTATCGTTCTTAGCAACCGCATGACCGTGCCTCCTTACTCCTTAGCTGTCTGTTCGGTTCATCCGATGATGTGAGGTCACATTCGCCTTCAAGTGAAGAGTCAGACAGGGACACTGAGTGCTTTCAAATCCCCTGCCAGGTTGCTGAGCATTCACGAAGGCGCCCGAATTATATTTGATCCTGTTAACGATAACAACCGAATTTTTACCGCTAACATAAGACAGGATCCAGGATTTGGGATCCAGGATTTAGGATTCTGCGATTCAGGATTTTAGGATCTAGAAAGTACGAGGTGCGAGGTCTGATTTAGGACGTGCGCGTCCAATCCTAAACCCTAGATCCTAAATCCTAGATCCTGGATCCTGCGTCGTTGACGCAACCATGGCCAGTCAGTAGAATACGTCGTCGTTGCTATAACGGACGAGGCCGATACCTCAGGGCGCAATGAACAATTCACGGAGAAACGATTGCCGGAAGGGGATAGCTTGCCGATCACTATTACAGACCTGGTGACCAGCGATATCAGGTTTCCCACCTCGCGGTCACTCGATGGCTCTGACGCAATGAATCCCAATCCGGACTATTCGGCTGCCTACCTCGTCCTTCGCACCGATAGTCCGAACGCGTTCGAAGGGCACGCACTCACTTTTACGATCGGCCGGGGGAATGATCTCTGCGCAGCGGCAATCGAAACACTCAGGCCACTCGTCGTCGGTAAAACACTCGAGTCCATTACTGCCGACTTCGGCGCCTTCTGGAGCACAATAACCGGAGACAGCCAGCTTCGCTGGTTGGGACCTGAGAAGGGCATCATCCACCTCGCAACCGGCGCAGTCGTCAATGCGGTGTGGGACCTCTACGCCAAAACAGAGGGCAAGCCGCTCTGGAAGCTGCTGGTCGATATGACCCCGGAACAGTTGGTCGCCTGCATTCCGTTTCGATACATCACCGATGCTCTTACTCCGGATGAAGCGCTGGAAATCCTTCGCAGGAACCAGCCATTGAGAGCGGAACGCGAGGCGGAGATGTTGTCCCTGGGGTTTCCCGCCTACACCACTTCTGCCGGGTGGCTCGGATATTCAGACGAGAAGCTGCGCCGGCTCCTGCGTGAGGCGGTCGCCAGCGGGTGGTCGTACTTCAAGATGAAGGTGGGCAGGGACCTCGAAGAGGATATCCGCCGGGCCGCCATCATTCGCGAGGAGATAGGCAGCACGCGGAAACTCATGATGGATGCAAATCAGGTCTGGGATGTGAGTCAGGCCGTCTCTTGGATGAAAGAGCTCGCCCGGTTTGATCCTTACTGGATCGAAGAGCCGACCAGTCCCGACGACGTGTTGGGACATGCCACTATTGCAAGAGCGATCTCCCCGATAGCCGTAGCAACAGGAGAACATTGTCATAACCGCGTAATGTTCAAGCAGTTCTTTCAGGCTGATGCCATCAAGTTCTGTCAGATCGATAGCTGCAGACTGGGAGGCGTTAACGAGGTCCTGGCCGTGCTCTTGTTGGCAGCCAAGTTCAACATACCCGTCTGCCCGCATGCAGGAGGCGTCGGACTCTGCGAATATGTGCAGCACCTGTCAATTTTCGACTACATCTCGGTTGCCGAGTCGCTCGAGGGGCGCATGCTCGAATACGTCGATCACCTGCACGAGCACTTCGTGCATCCGGTAGTGCTGCGTGGCGGCCGCTATATGGTCCCGCAAGCGCCGGGCTACAGCATCACTATGAAGCCTGAGTCGCTCGAGACCTACAGCTTCCCTGACGGAGCGGCCTGGAAGTCGAATAACCCGACGGCACGATAGGCATCCTTCGCAAGCCGGTTAACTAATCTGAAGCCGTGAGCCAATACTCAGTCAACGTGATTGTTACAGACCAGGAATGGTCTCTCTGAATCCCACCCACGGTGTGTGGAAACAGCCAACTGGAAGTTGGATTCGGCTTCAGGGGCCTGCGTTTGCGCCCTTGGAAAACCTGGCTATGAAACCGCCACCGACCCGTAGATCCATCTTGATTGAGTCTCTCTGGTTCAGTGTAGTCTTTTCAATCCGAACCGCAGCCGCATTGTCGAGCTCATCCCGTACAACCATCGCTTCATACTTGCCACCGCCAAGGAATGAAAGAGGGATCGATTCCTTTCGGGAGTTTGGGCCGTTCATTATTGCCAGGAACCACGTCTCGCCATGGCGCCGGGCAAAGACCGCAAGCTCGCCTATCTCGCACATCGGCAGCGCAATTGTTTCATCCCAGGTACTGGGCAGGCTCTTGATCATCTCGACCGCAGGGTTCTCCAGAATGTTCTTCGGGTGCGCCCCAAAGATGAGCACCGGAGAGGTAAGGATGGCGACGCTGGCAATCTGATGTGCCCACGACGTTTCCCGGCGGCGCTCGCCGAAATGCATTCCTGTGTAATCGGCGTGGCCCGCAAGCATTCGAGTAAAAGGAAGGGTCGTGTTATGTCTGGACCACGATTCCCCCTTCTTATGTTCGAGACCGTAAATCCCTTCGCGAGTCATTTCGTTGGGCCAGGTGCGCGCCTCCCCAGCCGGCTTGTTTGCGCCATGAAAGTCAACCATCACCTTCGATTCCGCCGCCTCTTTGAGCAGGATCTGATACAGATCGATAATCTCTTTTGCCTCGTGGTCGAAAAAGTCGATCTTTGCCCCCACGACGCCAACGTCATTACACTGCTTGAAAAACTTCCGGCGACCCTCCGGAGTTCTCAGATCACGGCTATGCTTCCAGAACCAGATGCCGACTCTTTGTTGCCTGGAATAATCTACGAGCTCCCGCATCTGGTCTTCACTCCACCTTTGCCAGAATCCTTCGACAACGTTGTACTCAAATCCCAGTTGCCCGGCCAGTCTCGAAAAGTTCTTCATCTCTTCAAGTGTATTCTCGCCGCCGTCCAGGTACTTCCACACCGCCCGGCCCGGCTTGAGCCAGTCAGTATTGACTCCCTGTGGAAAGAGTCTCTTATCGGGCGGCGGGGAAAGGTTAGCGATGATGTCGCTGTTGACCAGCGCGTTCAGGTCCGGGCCGACCATCATTACTCTCCAGGGCGTCGTGATTGTTCCCGTGATTGCAGCGGGCCTTGCCAGTCGCGCCTGATCGGCTTCATACCTCAACCTGAAGGGATAGCTCACCGGCAGGGCGTGACCCAGACGCGTCTTGAAGCCACGCTTTCCATCGGCTTGCAATCCCATGCCGCTGTAAGCGATCAAGGCGGCTTCCGTAATCGCCGCGTACCCGACACCGTTCGGCAGCTTGATCGTCAGCGGTAACGCCGCCCATTCGCCGGCTTGCACCTCTGAGATCTTCTTTTCGGTGTGGACGCCTTCATAGTGCCCTTCGAAGTCGTGATACCACGCCGAACTCTCGGCCGGAATCATGAAAACGCTCTCTTCGTCGGGAATCCTGACGCTGTTGCCCTCGCCTGGCACAACATAACGAAAGGCAATGCCATCATTGTAAGCGCGCACTTCTACGGTGTAGCTTGTACCGCTCTTCGAGTGTTTGACCGAAACCTTTGCCCCGTTGCAGTGATTGATCGCTTGAGAGTGAACGCCTCGCGAGGGGTATTGCTCCTTCACCTGGTATGACTCGACTCTGCCAACTTCACTGCCCAGGCAAAGGTCGATGCCGTCGATGATGATCCCCATCGGCGAGGTCTCGATCACCGGCTTGTTCTTAAACGACAGCTGGTAATTCAAACGGCCCTGCGCGCTCCAAAGCTGAAAAGTGATCTTGCCGTCCGGGCTGCTGACTCTGAGGTTGTCTGGCGCCAAAATCCCTGGCGATCCATAAGGCGCGCTGGAGAGACTGGGTTTCGCTGCCAGGATCGGGGCCGCCATAGCGGCAGATAAGAACGTTCGACGGGAATATTGTTTGTGCTGCGAGTCGCTCCTTTTGACCATTCTATTCTCCTTCTATCTGCCTATTGGCTCGCTTTGAATCCCCTCAGTTCCGGCTCGATCCTGAATGTGCCGCCGTCCCAATCGACCGTCACGGTGGTTCCATCCGCGAAAGTAGTCCGCTCTTTACGGTAGTTCTTATCGAGGAATTCGTGTCTGGTCATCTCGAGCAACGCCACCCTCTCGTGCAGAGCGGCCATCTGACGGATCAAGTTCTGAATCTTTTCATCGGCAACCGGTACGACCGGGATCTCCGGTACGCCGCCGCCCAACAAGCCGTAGAGCAGACTCTTTTGATCGCGTGGCGAGTAGGACACAATGACCGCATCGTGGTAGACGAGATTGTAAAGCGGGACGGGGATGACCTTGCCCGTACCGCCGGACTGATTGACGCAATCCACATAAGGAATCACCCAATCAGCCCCCGCTTCCGTAGCCACAATGCCCAGATTGTGACGAGACCAATTCAGGCATGCGGCCTGTGCGTTCATCGCCTCCGTCCGCGTCGTTGGGTGTTCGACGTTGAAGTCCTCGTCGGGGGGTACGTAACCAACTACGTCGATGTAGATGCCTTGCGGCTTGATGCCGTGGTCGAAGAGCAATTGGTTGTTCTTGAGCAGATGCCCCAGCATGAATCGCGCATTGAGAAAGGTCTGGATTCCGCCATCCCAGTGGCGCATGAAAGGAATATATCCCTCTTTCGAGTCACCGAACCGGGTGCCCGGGAAAGCTTTCGGCCGGCTCTGGGTGTCCTCTTCATGAATCGCGAACTGGGAATCGTAGGAAGGAGCGTCAATGTAGTAGTCGCGATACTGGTCGTGCAGTATATACGGATAGCCGAGCTCTCGGCACGTATCTGCCAATCTCTTCATGCCCTCCCAACCGCCGGCCCGTTCAGGCGGAGGCAGCGAATCCGGATGCTGGCGGTCATACCCAAGGTGAGGCCAGCCGGACACGAAGACCAAAACCCGATCAACCCCTTTGGCCTTGAGTTCGCGAAGCTGATGGGCTCGTTCATCGAATGTTGTCAGACTGTAGTTCTTTGTCGGCTCCTTCGTGTCGTAACGATCGCTCTCCGGTTTCATGTTTCTCAAGATGCTCGCCCGAGTCTGCGGCGTTCCAATCAGCGTTGCCACCGCCGGCGTCCGCGCGATCTTCTCCTTAAGCGAGACGAACAGTCCCTTATCCATTACGTATCGGCGATAGCGCCTGGCAAGGTCCACGTAACCACCTTCGGTAAAGAAGCACATGCGAACCGTCCGAGGGTAACCGAATCTACCAAGCGTAGCCCGCCACCGAGGGCCTATGACGGTGGGGCCGCCGGCAGGATGCTGAAACTGGTATGCGGCGTCGCTGGCGGTCTCCACGATGACCATCATCGCCGCTCTGCCCTTTTGAAATCCCCACCACGACATGGACCACGACTCAATAACGTTGCTTTGCACAACGCTGTTATCCGTGGCCACGAGCTTCCCTTCAGCGGTCGTGCCGCGGATCGGGCTGAACTCCTTTGGCCAGGTGCGCGGCAACAGATTGCCACGGCCATTGCTCAAGAGCGTGTAGTCGACCTCGCTCGCGTCCAGCGCGGTCGGCCAATCGAGTTGCCTTACAACGGCCTCCCGCTCGTCGGCGGCTATATCAAAGACGAGTTCCTCATCCTTACCTTCGAGACAAACAGTCAGAAACAACCGCAGATCCAGGTCGGCGGCATTGCGGCGCCACTGACCTAAGCCGATCTTGACGCCCGTCTTGAATCCGGTGTCGTAGGGTGTAATCGTGATCTTCTGAGCGCCGAGGAGCGGAAGATAAAACTCTTCGCCTCTCGATTTCACCAGGACGTCTTTGGCCGAAGAGGGCGCCATCGCCCAGGTGGCAGGTCCAGCTTCCACCTTCAGGGCGAGGTCCGTTTCGTTGATCGAGACTCTGTTCTTCTTGCCGGCGATGATCCACTTGCCCGGGGAATGCGACACGGTCACTGCAGGCGCCCCCCATTGCTCGCGCGCGAGCTGCTGAGCGACGAGCAGCGAAGACAGACCGAGCGTCGCGGCGGCCGCCAGAATCAGCAACTGCTTTCTAAATATTCTGATCATCATGGTTTCCTTTGCCTTCTCACCGGAAGTGAATCCGATACTCCTTTCCAGCCTTCATCTTTAGCCGGATAAGGCCATCGCCGAGTGTTGAAAGAGGTAGATCTTTTCCATTCTCCCTCACAGCCGTGATTTTCTGCCCACGGGGAGGCCTGAGCGTTTGTTCGCCATCAACCTCGGGCCTTAAGACGGCTTCAGCGGCTCTAGCCGCTGCCCAGCTCAGATCGACTTGAATCGCGCCGCGCGCCCGAAGTCCTTTGACCGACCCTTCAGACCACGCCTTTGGAAGCGCGGGCAGAAGGCTGATTTCACCGGCGTGGCTTTGCAGCAACATCTCAGCCATCCCCGCTGTGCCGCCGAAATTCCCGTCGATCTGAAACGGCGGATGATTGTCGAGGAGATTCGGAAGGGTCGATTTAGCCAGGAGGGCGACAATGTTTTCATGTGCCCGGTCGCCCTCTTCAAGGCGCGCCCAGAAGTTGATGATCCAGGCGCGACTCCATCCAGTGTGACCGCTTCCTGCTTTGAGCCGCCGCTCGAGTGAAACTCGAGCGGCTCGCGCAAGCTCCGGCGTGCCGCGCAATGTGATTTGATTGCCCGGATGCAGCGCGAACAAATGCGAGATGTGACGGTGTCCGGGGTCGGGTTCGTCGTAGTCTTCAAGCCACTCTTGCAACTGGCCGTGCTTGCCGATCATGAGTTTCGGCAATCGATCACGAGCGGCAGCCAGTCTCTTGCGGAAATCAGCATCGACG
>DASYSA010000706.1:0-32043 GCA_036003885.1 Blastocatellia bacterium
GACGCTACCAGGAAGCAGGCGAGCGCCCTGGAGGGCGAGATACTCAAGCGGATGGAGGAGACCGAGAAGCTTGAGGCTGACCTTAGCGTGGGAGCTCCCGACATCGAACGCAAGCGAGGGGAGGTAGACCTGCTGCTCGTGACATTGGACAAGGAACGAGATGAAGCGGGCAAGCTGTTCGACTCGCTGAACCAGCGCCGCAGACAACTCAGCGGACAGCTTCCGATCTCGCTCTTTTCAACCTACGACCGGATGTCGCGCACCAGACGTGGACAGGCCCTTGCCCAGGTTCGCAACGGTATTTGCACGGCGTGCAGGATGAAGGTTCGGCCTAAAGTATTCAGCGATGTTAGAAAAGGCGACCAGATGGTCACGTGTGAGAGTTGCGGCCGGATTCTCTACTATCGCCCGGAGAATTCTCAATCAGCAGAAGCGGTCCTGCAAGACTGATCATCGTTGTTTCTCCTCACTGTTTAACCCGGTTGCCGTTCGACCCGACTCGAGGCGGCGTGAGATACGCTGAATCTCACGTTCGGCCTAATCATCAAACAGAACGTCGACAGGCATACTCTCGCTCCATTCTTTTATGATCGGACAAGCACTCAAGAAGCTAAAGATAGATGGCGTATCCGAACTTTGGTTTCGACACGCGGAACCGAGCCAGGATGCCGGCCCGGTTTCCTACCGCCCAGCCGTGTTCGTCGAGTGCTCGGTGAATTTTCGCAGCCTGCGGGCAGGACTTAACCACTCGGAAGAGCGAAGCTATACGGCGTGGCTGCCCGAAGGAGACCTGGCAATCGACTGGGACTCGCCCGCTGTCGTTTTCGAACCGCGGCCTCAACTCACAAACCAGCCGGAGGGCGACATACCCCACCGACTCGCGAACTATCAAGTTACCCGCGCCGACCTCGAGCAGTATGAAGCAGAGTTTATCGATCGGTTGGTGCGCAATGAGCGGCTTCGCGTCTATTTCAATCCGGTGTTTGGGCTCTTCTCGGCGCCCGAGGATGATCTGAAGGACTTCCTGTCCAGGGTGGCCGAGGCAGCACTGGGCCGCGTCGAGCCCGAATTGAAGCGGCTACGAAATCGGTTCGAGTTACACCTCGAGCAGGTCAGAGAAACACATCTGGCCCGAGGCAAGCTCACAGAAGAACTCAGCTTCGAGAGCTTTATCTCTCACAAGATTCGGCTGTTCGAGAGCGAGAATCGCATGGCCGCAATGTTCTCTACTCTGGCCGGTTCGGTCTTTGGAACCACAGAGCCGCGCCCTCCGTTTGTCGAAACACATCAGGCGGGCGAGGTGGAACTGCGCGAGGACCTGGACCGCGTGGAACAGGAAGCAAGCGAAGCTCTCCACGCGCTCTACAGTGAGTATCTTGTCGTCGCAAACGAATACGATGTCTTCGAGATAGGCCTGCAGCCGGATAACATACAGATCATTCGTCGGTCGCTGCTGTGGGTCCCAGTGGAAGAGGATCTAGGATCTAGGATTTAGGATCTAGGATCTACGATTTAGGATTTAGGATTTAGGATCTAGGATCTAGGATTTTAATCAGATCCTGAACTCTGGATCCTGAAGCTTGAAATCCTAGATCCCAAAACTAGATCCTAGATCCTGGATCCTAGATCCTAAATCCCAGATCCTTCTCACATGAGACAAATAAAGACTGCCCTCCTTCTGTTCGTTTTCGGTTGCGTTGTTTGCCTTCAATTGAGCGAGGCTCAGAAAAAGACCTCGCCCGCAAAGACGATCGACGACGCGACTCTTAGTAATGCGGATGCCCGCCCCGCTGACTGGCTTACCCACGGACGCAACTATGCGGAGACGCGTTTCAGCCCCCTCAGCCGAATCACTGCCGCCAATGTGAAGAACCTCGGACTTGCGTGGGCGTTCGACACCCAGACCACGCGCGGGCTCGAAGCCACGCCCATAGTCGCGGATGGAGTGATCTATACAACCGGCAGCTGGAGCATCGTGTTTGCCATCGACGCGCGCACCGGAAGGCAACTCTGGACGTGGGATCCTGCCGTGCCCCGCGCTTTCGGGCAGAAGGCTTGCTGCGATGTGGTGAACCGAGGCGTGGCCCTCTATAAAGGCAAGGTCTACACCGGCACACTTGATGGACGGCTGGCCGCTCTGGACGCAAGAAACGGTAAGTTGATCTGGCAGGCGACCACGGTAGATCAGAAGCAACCTTATACCATCACCGGCGCGCCGCGCGTCGTTAAAGGGAGAGTCATCATCGGCAACGGCGGCGCGGAGTACGGAGTGCGCGGCTACGTCTCAGCTTACGATGCAGAGTCGGGCAAGCTCGCATGGCGGTTCTACACCGTGCCATCTGACCCCTCGAAACCCTTCGAGTCTCCTGCGATGGAACGCGCAGCGAAAACATGGAAGGGCGAGTGGTGGAAGATGGGCGGCGGCGGCACGGTGTGGGATTCCCTGGCTTATGATCCCGAGCTCGATCTCTTATATGTTGGTACGGGCAACGGCTCGCCCTGGAATCGGGAGATTCGCAGCCCGGGCGGGGGCGACAATCTCTACCTCTCCTCCATTCTGGCCCTGAGACCTGACACTGGCGAGTTGGTATGGCACTACCAGACTACTCCCGGCGACTCATGGGACTATACCGCAACGCAACACATGATTCTGGCTGATCTCGAAATTGGAGGCCGGCAAAGAAAGGTGTTGATCCAGGCCCCCAAGAACGGCTTCTTCTATGTTCTGGACAGAAAGACCGGAGAGTTAATCTCGGCTGAAGCGTACGTTCCCATGACATGGGCGAAGGGGATCGAAAAGACCACCGGACGCCCGATAGAGGATCCTGCCGCGCGTTACGAAAAGTCGCTGGCGCTCGTTAAGCCGGGACCCTTTGGAGGTCATAACTGGCAGCCGATGTCGTTCAGCCCTCAAACCGGGCTGGTCTACATCCCGGCACAGGATCCATTCTTTGTCTACGCCCAGGATCGAAAGTTCGAATTCAAGCCGGGGGCATGGAACACAGGCATCGACTTCACTCTCTTCAAAGAGGCCCCGCCTCCAATCCCAATCGTCGGGCATCTCCTTGCCTGGGATCCGGTCAACCAGACGGAACGATGGAGGGTTCAGTACAACAGCATCTGGAACGGCGGCACGCTCGCGACGGCCGGCAATCTGGTGTTCCAGGGAACAGCCGATGGGCGCTTCGTTGCATACAGCGCTGACAAAGGAGAGAAGTTGTGGGAGGTTGCCGTCGGGACGGGCGTGATTGCATCGCCGGTGACATATGAATTGGACGGCGTGCAATTTGTGTCGGTTATGGCCGGCTGGGGAGGCGCGTTCGCACTCACCGGCGGCTCCGCAACCGGAGGCGCGACGGCGCCGGGCAGACTGCTTACCTTCGCGCTGAACGCTACTCAACCACTGCCGGTGGCGACGGCTCGAAGACCTTCCGCTACGCTCATCGACTTCGATGCCTCGCCTGAGCGAATCGACAAAGGCGCCGGCTTGTACGCGCGATGGTGCGGCGTCTGTCATGGGCTGCTGGCTTCGGGCGGAGGGGGAGTTCTTCCGGATCTCCGATACTCGCAGCCGGCCGTCTTCGGCAGGTATCGGCAGATCGTGCTTCAGGGGGCGAATTCCAGCGCGGGTATGCCCTCATTCCAGCAGTGGCTCAATGTAGAAGATGTGGACGCGATTCAGGCCTACATACTTAAGCGGCGATATGAAAACTCGGTGAGGAAGTAGAAGTCCCTGTCAAAGGCGGGCCATTAAAATCAGACTAGCTGCGCGGTTGCGCACCAGGCTCCTTCGTTCCACCTCTCTTCGACACCTCGCTCAGTGAAGGGTTCGCGGCTGAATCCACCGATGCGGAGACGACTCAATGCGGCGGCAGGGGCGAGGCGCCGACTTCACCTGACGCGTATCGAAACACGGCCAGGTGCATGCCCGTGACGCGACGATCGCCCAGATACTGCCATTGCTTTGGGCCCTGTGGTGTTGCAGGGTAGATCTCACCAGCTATGAGATCAGTCGGCAGATGTTTGATCCCTCTAGGAAATACTTGCAGGTACTCATCCGAATCGATCACGACTACAAGACGCGGCACCTCATCAGAGTGATTCGCAAACGACCATGCTCTCAGCGCTTCCATCGTGGTTTTCATCCGGGCAAGTTCCCGAATCAGGGTCAATTGAGCGAGCTTGCCATCGCGAAATAAGCGATACATCTGTCGGCCGTCGCGCTCGACGCGAGCGATCTCTTGCGAGACCCTCGGTCCGGGCTTCCACGTGCTGATCTCTTCTTTGCCGAGGCCGGCGCGGTCGGCCTGGGGCGGGATAGTCAGCAGAATCATAATGACGGGGGCGATCAACATGATTACTGGAGCAACGCGAGCGATGAATCAGGATCTTTGGCGCCCTTCAAGAGACGCCAGTCAAACAGTATCCCTTGATGAAAAGACCTAATGAGTACGGTTTTCCAAGATTACGGGGTCAGGCCCTCGATTCTGCGATTTGCAGGTCAAGCGAGTCGAGTTCGAGTCTCCGGGGCTCCGTGGACTCTGGGATCCCAAAGTCAGGCGAGAGGGGCGAGGTCAGGAAATGAACCGCTCAGACCAAACGTTAGGGCCGTGCCTTATTACTTCCTCAGACCCTCAGACCTGCGAATCGCAGAATCGAGGGCCTGACCCCAGAGTGGCATCACTGGATGTAAACCTTAGTCATCTTCACCGGGGAGAGAGGGCGGTCCCCTGGCCCGTTGGGCGCGGCGGCGATCTTGTCCACCGTATCCATGCCCTCAATGACGCGGCCGAATATCGTGTACACGGGTTGCAGAGGTGTCATCTTATGCATAATGAAAAACTGGCTCCCGCCGGTCTCAGGTCGGCCTGTGTTGGCCATCGCCACAATGCCTCGCTTGTAGCCACCTTGATATACTGGCGAGGAGGCGTTGACTTCGTTTGGGAGAGGCCGGCCAGTAGCGGTCTGGCCACCACTGCCATCGCCCCTGGGATCCCCTCCCTGAATCATGAAGCCGGAAATCACCCTGTGAAAGATCGTACCGTCGTAGCGCCCTTGCTCAGCGAGCTCCTTAAAGTTTTCAGCCGTCTTTGGAGCTTCGCTCGCCAGGAGTTCAATCTTTATCGTGCCGACGTTGGTTTCGATTACTGCGATCCTGTTGTCCGCGGCTGGCTGGCTCCCTGCAGGCTGGCTAGTCGCGGGCTCCTGCTTATTGCTGCAAGCGGCCATAACAAGCGCGATTGCGACTACTAAGCCAAGAGACCATTTTCGTGTTGAGATGAAACTGGGCGGCATCAAAACGTTCCTCCAAACAATGAGCGGCGCTCGAAGCGTCAATCCAAACCTGGCGCGCCTCGCCTGCCGCTCACTCACTCTGGCTCTATCGTGGTTGTGCGAACGGGCCGACCTCGCTGAGGCCGGCTATTCGTTCTTCTTCTCTGCCATCTTGGCCTTGTACATGCTCAAGCAGCCGTCGCAGCAGAAATATATCTTGCGACCATCCTGCTCTACGAAGCGGGTCTGGTCAGGTACCTTCTCCTTGGTGATCGGGCAGATCTCGTTAGGCGTGATTGCTTCCCGGTCCTCTTTTGAGAGCTTTGCGACGTACATGTCCGGGTCCTTCTCAAACATGGTCACGCAGCCCTGACAACAGAAGTACACATACTGGCCTTTGTATTCGCTCCGGAATTTCTCGCTTACTGCGGCATTCATGACGGGACACATCTTGTTTGTAACGGCTTTTTTGTCGCCGTCACCCGCAGCGGCAACCATTGCACCAATGACAAACGTCATCAACAGAAATAGACCTGCTCCAATCTTGCGCATACTATCGAACTCCTTTGCTTTTCTTTCACAGCGACGAACTGTGATTATAGCGGTTGGTTCAAACGCGTGCAAAGGCGAACCAGGTATCCCGTCCTTCAGGTAGCTGTCAATGTCGCGGCCACGTCAGTTCGCATTAACAATCCGGAACAACCAATCGGTGCGCCAGCGTTCAGTGTATGTAAATCTCAAGCACCCGATTCTGAACCTGGGGATCGTAGATCACCGAGATCACGTCGCCTTCGTCAAGCTCAGCGGCTGTAATCATCTCATCATCGCTCGAATCACCTGATAGCAAGCCCAACAGGTCTACGCCCCCCGACCGCGCGGTAGCGTGCCCGACCAGGTCGTTATCTCTGGCCAGCACCGTCACCTCGCCAAACTCCTTTGCGGGTTTGACCGTGATCAACAGCATGCCTTTGCTCGGAGCCTTGATCTTAACGACCTCGCCCCGAACTGCGAGCAGTTGTCGCGCTCCCGCGTTCTGGGAAGGGGCGCCCGGAGACCCGCTCTTCGTTCCGCTTTGCGGCGAATGTCCGAGCAGCATGGTCGACAGAAAGATCGCTGATAGCGTTATGACAGGGTGCATTCGTTGATACCCGGTGTGAAATCCACTTCCAATCACTGGACGAATCGGGGGAGATGATGAAGACAGTCAGTATGCTACTACGAGCGGGCAGGGGCTTCAAGGAGACGTTTCGCGTTTTGCGTTTGCGTTTTGCGTTTTGGCGTTCTCGAAACGTAAGACGTAAAACGTAAAACGCCGAACGATCCTATGCTTGCAAGCTAATAGGCTGTGTGTTAGACATTGAGTGTATTTGAATCCATAGTTTCTACTCGGGCTCATAAATGAAAATAAGAGGAACTTTATGCGCGGCAAGATTGCAATATTCATTGATGGGAACAACTTATTTCATGCAGCGAGATCGGTTGGCGTCGAGATCGATTACGCAAAGTTTTTGAACTTCCTCCGAGGTGACGCCCCGCTTCTCCGGGCTTTCTTTTACACCGGAGTCGATGAGAAGGCCGAGCGCCAGCAGGGATTTCTTCTGTGGATGCGGCGGAACGGATATAGGGTCGTTGAGAAGGAGCTGAAAACCTACGCCGATGGCACCAAGAAGGCAAACCTCGATGTGGAGATCGCGGTCGACATGCTTTCGCTCGCAGACAAGTATGAAACGGCGGTGCTGGTCTCAGGCGATGAGGATTTCGCGTATGCGATAAATGCTGTCGCTTACAAAGGTGTGCGGGTTGAACTGGCAGGTTTCCGAAGCAACACCAGCCCGCGTTTGATCGACGTGGCCGATCAGTTCATCGAACTCGACGCCCACATCGATGAGATCACCAAGGCCGACAGCCGATACGGAACTCATAATCATTACCACTCTCCCAGCGGGCCGCTGCGTCATTCTGGGCCCCTCACCCGCGATTCTGGACCACTCACCCGCGATTCGGGAGCCCTGACCCGATTGCGGGACGAATCAGATGACGAGAGTGAGATTTCAGAAGCGAACTGAAAACTCTCACGTCTCGGCCTCGCCCTCCAAGGCGGCTGCCACCTCAGTCCGGATACAGGCGGCTCGGTGCTCCGGCCGCTTCTCAACCAGCGGAGGCTTCTCCGCCTTGCATTCCTCTATAGCAATCGGACACCGGGTGTGAAACCTGCAACCCAGGGGAGGGTTAATGGGTGTCGGCACGTCGCCTTCCAGCCGATCGAGTGGGCGCCTGGCACGAGGAATCGGCACGGGGATCGATGCCAGCAACGCTTGCGTGTAAGGGTGCAGCGGGTGGGCGAATAGCTCTTCAGTCTCGGCCTCTTCGACGATCTCACCAAGATACATGACCGCGACCCGATCCGCGATGTGTTTGACCACCGCCAGGTCATGTCCGATGAACAGATACGTCAGCTCGAATTTCTGTTGGAGTTCTTTGAGCAGATTGAGGATCTGAGCTTGAATCGAGACATCCAGCGCCGATACGGCTTCGTCGCAGACTATGAACTTAGGTTTCAGCGCCAGCGCGCGGGCTATTCCGATGCGCTGTCGCTGGCCGCCGGAGAATTCGTGGGGGTAACGATTCGCCCACTCCGGCGCAAGTCCGACTACTCTCAGAAGTTCTTCGATGCGCTCCCCAACCTGCCGCCTGACTGCTGACGATAAGCGTGATCTCGAAGGAGGCAGGTTGGGTTCGATTCCGTGGACCAGCAGCGGCTCCTCCAGCATCGCCCGCACGGTCATTCGAGGGTTAAGAGAGCCAAATGGATCCTGGAAGATGATCTGCATGTCGCGGCGCAGCGCTCTCATCTCCCTCGGGTTCATACTGAAGACGTCGTGGCCGTCGAAGATCACTCGACCGCTTGTAGCCTCGATCAGCCGCAGTACTACCCGCCCCGTCGTCGTCTTGCCGCAGCCTGACTCGCCCACCAGCCCCAGCGTCTTTCCGCGAGGAATAGAGAACGATATCCCGTCGACGGCACGTACGCGGCCTACGGTCCTGGGAACAACACCTTTGCGGATCGGGTAGTGCTTGACCAGATTTTCGACGATGAGGATGTCGTCGCTCGACGAACTCATGCATTCCCCTGGGAGGGCCATCCCCGAGCCATCTCGCCGACTTGTTCCGCGAAGTGACAGGCAGCCAGATGGCCGGCAGCGATCGGGCGCAGCACCGGTTCTTGCTCGCATATCTCCTGAGCGAGAGCGCAACGCGTCCTGAAGCGACAGCCGGAGGGGAACTCGAGCGGGCTCGGCACAGTGCCGGGGATTGCTTCAAGAGACTTCTTTCTCTCGGTCAGCGTCGGCAGCGCTCTAAACAATCCGTGAGTGTATGGGTGCTTCGGCCGCTCGAATAACTCGAACACTGGCGCATATTCAACGATCTTGCCTGCGTACATGACGGCTACCCGGTCGCAGGTTTCCGCCACCACGCCCAGATCGTGGGTGATCAGCAACACAGCCATGCCGAACTCGCGGCGCAGTTCCCCTAACAGCTCCAGGATTTGGGCCTGAATGGTCACGTCAAGAGCCGTCGTCGGTTCGTCAGCAATCAACAACTGGGGCCGGCAGACCAGCGCCATCGCTATCATGGCTCGCTGCCTCATCCCGCCGGACAGTTGATGCGGATATTCATCGAACCGCGCTTCGGGCGAAGGAATACCTACACGGTTGAGCATCTCGACGCCGACCTCGCGAGCCTCCCGTTTCGACATTCTCCGGTGCTCGCGGCTTGCTTCGGAGATCTGCCCGCCGATGCTCATTATCGGGTTGAGCGAGGACATCGGTTCCTGGAAGATCATAGAGATCATGTTCCCGCGGACCCGGCGCATCTGGTTATCCGAAAGGTCCAGCAGATTCTCGCCGCGAAATTCTATGCGGCCCCCCGCGAACTCCGCGGGGGGGACGGGCAACAGCCGAAGAATCGAGAAGGCGGTTACCGACTTACCGCATCCGCTCTCGCCGACCAGACCCAGAGTCTCACCGGCTCGAATGCCGAAGCTCACGCCGTCGACGGCCTTCAACACGCCGTCATCGGTATTGAAATAAACGCGCAGATCAGAGATTTCGAGGAGACTGAGGACTTCGGACCTGGGATTTTGGAGTTCAGATTCTGGGATCACGAATTCCTTTTTTTGTCATTTGTCCGTGGTCCGTTGCATCAGCCACAACGCGTACCAACCACCTGACAAGGGCAACGGACCACTGACAAGTGACATCCTCAACGCTTTTGAGGAGCAAGTATGTCTCCTGCAAGTCGTATCTGTTGCTGTCCTTCGTCTCGGACGAGGCGGGCAAGATCCTCACGCCTGGCGTCATTGTCCTGGGTAGCCAGCTTTATAACCATCGGGAGGTTCACCCCCGTCACGACTTCAACGGACGTCTGACCGAGAAAGCTGGCCGCGATGTTGGTCGGAGTGCCGCCGAACATGTCTGTCAGCAACAGTACTCCGCTGCCATCGTCGACGTGTTGTATGGCCCGCTCTATCTCTTCCCGCGCGACATCCACATCGTCGTGCCAGCCGATTGAGACCGCGGTGATATGGGTTATCTCACCCACGATCATCTCGGCAGCCGAAACGAGTTCGTTGGCCAACTGCCCATGGGTTACGATCACGCCGCCAATCATATTAGGATTCTAAGTTTCCGAGGTCAGATTGTCGAACCGCAGAAGCGTTTCTCGTTCCTCGTTTCTCGTTGTACGCTTCAATGTATGTCGGTTGCGATCCGGAACGAGAAACGAGAAACGAGAAACGTGTTCATACTCTATATCGTTGCGGATCTTTATCGATGTCGCGATGAACTACCTTTCCCTTGAACCCGCGCAGGGCCAGGCTATTCTTTATTGCTTCGGCAACCATCACGGATCGATGCCGTCCGCCGGTGCACCCGACTCCGACGGTCAGGTAGCTCTTGCCCTCGCGCCGGAACAGCGGCAGCAGGTAATCGAGCAGATCGACAAACCGCCGGATAGTCTCTTCTACCTCGCCTTCCGACCGGAGGAAGTCGATGACCGGCTGGTCGCGCCCCGTGAACGGGCGGAGCTCCGGGACGAAGTGCGGGTTGGGAAGAAACCGGACGTCGAACAACATGTCCAGACCGCGCGGCGGCCCGTGTTTGAATCCGAACGATGAAATCGTCACGTTCATCTCGGGCGCGCTGCTCTTATCGGCAAAGCGCTCCTTGATCGCGGCGCGCAGCGTGTGCACGTTGTGCTCGGACGTATCGATAACGATATCGGCGAGGTCTCGGATTTCGGACACCAGCTCGCGCTCGTGGCGGACTGCCGCAACCATATCCTCCTCCGGCAGCGGGTGTGGCCGGCGCGTTTCGCTATAACGGCGGAGCAGGACCTCGTCATCGGCTTCAAGGAAGAGGACGGAAAGCTGCACACCCTGTCGCTCCAGCTCATCGTGAATGCGCGGGAACATGTCCAGAAATTCGCGGGAGCGAACATCGACCACAAGCGCGGTACGATCTATCTCCGCCGACTCGTCACACAGATGCACGAAGGTAGGAATGAGTTGAACGGGCAGATTGTCTATGGCGAAGTAGCCCAGGTCTTCGAATGTCTTCAGCGCCGATGACATCCCAGACCCGCTCACGCCGGTGATGATGACGACCGAAACTGCCATAAAGTACGAAGAGGTCAGAGATCAGAGGTCAGACGTCAGTAGTTGGTCTCTCGTTCCTGATCTCTGACCTCTGATCTCTGACCTCTGTTTCACGGTTCGATCAATCCATAGTTGCCGTCCTGACGATGGTACAGGACCCCGACCCTGTTGGTCTCCGCATCCCGAAACACGATGAACTGATCGTCCGAGTCCGCCAACATGATTGCCGCTTCTTCCGGCGTCATTGGCTTCACGCGATAGCGGCGAGCCGGAACTATCCGGGGCGCGGCCGGCGCTGCTTCTATCGCGCCCCCGGGTACGGGCGCCACCTCGCTCATTGAGGTGCGGCCGCGCTTCTTTGCATGAAACTTCTCCTTGAGCCGCAGGACCTGCTTCTCGACCTTACTGGCGGCGGTCGCGATAGACTGCTTGAGATCGGTGTTTTCGGCCACTCCAGTGAAGACGCTATCGCGCCAGTGAACGACAATCTCGCTGCGCTGGCGGTGTTTCTCGGACGACAGAATGACGTGCGCCCGCATCGGGGCAGAGTCGAGCACGCGGTTGAGCTTGTTTAGCTCCTTTCGCACAAGTCGCTCGATTGACGGGGTGATGTCGATGTGACGTCCGGTGAACTCGAATTCCATTGCAGTCTCCTGAGAGGCTTCGGATTAGAGAGTGGGAACCCGTCTCGGGGCAAGCGGATTGCGGAGCGGGGCTGCTTCCTGCAGTCTAAGATCCGAAATCGTGTAATTGGCCTATTGATTGTTCATACTATGGCGCGGCGTTCGCGGGAACCGGGTATGCGCATCTGGTCGCGGTACTTTGCGACCGTGCGGCGGCTCATCTTAACGCCCTCTCTGGCCAGGCGTTTCGCGATCTCATCGTCGGTAATGGGGCGGTGTGGGTCCTCAGCCTCGATCATCCTCTTTATCTTCAGCTTCAGCACGCGAGTGGACACATCCTCGCCCGTGTCTGACTTCATGCCTTCGGTGAAGAAGCGACGAAGCTCGTATACGCCCTGCGGCGTGTTCACGTACTTCCGATTCACGACGCGGGAGACCGTGCTCAGGTGCATTCCTATGTCTTCGGCGACATCCTTGAGCATCATAGGCCTCAAGTGCTCGACGCCATGGTCCAGGAAGTCGCGCTGCCGTTCGACTATCGATTGGCAGACTCGATAAATGGTCTGGCGGCGGTGTTCGATGTTCTTGAGCAGATCGACTGCCGACCGGAACCGTTCCTTGATGTAGTCCCGCGTCTCCTTCGACGAATCCTTTGACTCCATCATCTGGCGGTAGGTTCTGTTGATGCGCAGGTGCGGCATCCCGTCGTCTTCAAAGCGCATGACATAATCGTCCCCGACCTTCTCGATCGTCACCTCGGGGACAACCGGCTGAGCATCTTCTGCCGAGTACCTGCGGCCCGGCTTTGGATCGAGCTTCTTGATGATCTCCATCTCTTCGAGAAGCTGCTCGATCGGAACTCCAAGGGTCTTGGCAAGTTCAGGCAGCTTGTGAGTCTGGAGACTCTCCAGGTGGTCGCGCACCATGCAGACCGCGAGCCGGTCACCGTATCCGTAATGTACGAGCTGGATGAGCAATGACTCGCGGACGTCCCGAGCGGCGACTCCGACCGGATCGAGCCGCTGGACTACACCAAGCGCTTCTTCGACCATTTCGATCGACCACGGTCCCATCGCGGCGATCTCTTCGATAGTCGCATCGAGGAATCCGGTGTTCTCATCCAGATTGCCAATGATCGCCTCGCCCACCAGAAGGACTTCTTCCGGCACGTCGGTCAGATGAAGTTGCCAGATGAGCTGGTCGTATAGCGAGGGCGAACGCGTCAACATGTTCTCAAACGACACGTCGTCCTTCGCTTCGTATTCGTGGGTCTTGTAGCCGGGATCCAGGTATTCTTCAAACGTGGAGCCGAAATCTATCTCTTGAAATGAGTCGCGTTCCCGATCGGGCTCGGACTCCCCATCGAGCGGCCCCGAGCCGTCGAGCGGGCCTGAGTCTTGCGTGCGGACCTCGCTCAGGCCCAGGTCCTGTGTGCGGACCTCACTCATCTGGGATGTTGCGTCAGGCGGCGATGCCTCGTTGCTCGTGCTATCCTGCGGGACGTAATCGGCGGTTGTGGCATCGATCGAAGCGACGTCATCTGCCGGTGACTGGTCGTCTCCGCCTTCTCCCGGCATTACCTCTTCGAGGATGGGATTGGCCGAGAGCTCCGTCGTAACCATGTCCGTCAGCTCGAGCTTGGTCATCGCCAACAGCTCGATGCGCTGCCGCATCTGCGGCGTCAGAACCAGCCGCTGCGAAAGTGTCGTTTGGAGGTGTGGCTTAACCGACATAGCTCGTTCGAAATCCAGGATTCAAGACTCAGGAATAAGGACCGACTGTTTTCGGCTCCGCTCAATCCCCGGTGCCGGCCCGTGAGTCATCCCCTACATCCTGAAATTCTCACCTAAATACACCCGCTTCACTTCCTCGTCGCGGGTCAGCTCGTCAGGCGTTCCCGCTCTGAATATTTGTCCGTCATTAATTATATACGCTCTGTCTGTAATCGCCAGAGTCTCGCGAACGTTGTGGTCCGTTATTAATACGCCGATGCCCCGCTCGCGCAGCTTTTGCAGAATACGCTGTATGTCAATCACCGCGATCGGATCGATCCCCGCGAACGGCTCGTCCAGCAATATGAATCGGGGCTCGATAACCAGGCAGCGAGCGATCTCTGTGCGCCTTCGTTCGCCTCCCGACAACTGATACGCCTTGGTGTGACGCACGTAGGCGATGTCGAGCTCGTCGAGCAACAACTCAAGACGGTGTTCGCGCTCGCTTCTCGCCAGCGGAAGAGTCTGCAACACCAGGATGATGTTCTCCTCGACTGTCAGCTTACGAAAGACCGATGGCTCTTGAGGCAAATAACTTATTCCGCTACGCGCCCTCAGGTACATCGGAAGACGCGAGATGTCCTTCGAGTCGAGCAATATTCTGCCGCTGTTGGGCTTTTCAAGCCCCACGATCATGTAGAAGACTGTTGTCTTACCCGCCCCGTTCGGACCCAGAAGGCCTACGATCTCGCCCTGGTGAATATCGAGTTCCACATCCTTAACGACGGTGCGCTTTCGATACGACTTCCTCAGGCCTTCGCAGCCCAACACGCTCGCTTCTTGTCGTTGGGATTTCGGACTGACTTCAGGTCTCGTATGTTTGGCACGCTCGGCTGGTGATTCGATCACGGACACTTCTCGTACTCTCTTTGGCGTTTCTATTTTGCCTTGCCTTTTCCCAAACGATGAACTGATCGAACACGCCCCGTGCCCTGCCGATTATCGACGAAAACCTTATCATCGCGACTATAGAAAGTCAATTGCGCGCCCATTGTAACGCCCTTCTCCTCGTCCTCAACTCGAGCTGTTTTGCCTTCCAGAATCGCCCTTCCGTCGGCGCCGGTGTACGCGAGTTTATCGCCGGTCCCGCGCCTTCCCGGCTGGTTCAGCACGACGTTGCCCTCGGCCGTCAGACGCTCCACTTCGTTCGTCTCCTTCATCAGAAAGACCTCCACCGAGTCGGCTTCGATCCGATCGGAACCCTGGCGAGCCTTGACTCCGCCTACATAGTGGACTCGCCGGTCAGCATCCGAGTAGGTCATCCGTTCAGCCGACGCGAACCCGGGTACCATTTCGTGCTGCTTGTCCGATTGCCCCTTGTCCGATTTGCCCTTCTCCGATTCCGCCTTGCGGTCTACGGAATAAAGCGCACTGTCGACGTTTCCTATTGCGACCATTCGCTTCTCTTCCTGGTAGAGTTCAATTCGATCAGCCTTGATGAAGTTATCGTCCTGCCACCCACGCGCGTTCCCGTTGAAGACAGCCCGCTGTTTGCTGCTGGCGTCGGCGCGGTCAGCGGTGACAAAGACAGGCGACTTCGTGTTCCTGAATGGCGTCGAATCGTTGGTCTGTTCCCGACTGTAATAGGTGGTTCTGACATCACCGCGCGCGTGCGTTTCGTCCTTCTGTTGGTCGTAATCGATCTCGTCAGCCTGGGTTCGGCCCTTCGAGTCCGACACGGTTGGGCGTTTGCCGCGCAGAAGGAGGATCTCTCGCGATCTGTCGTACACCGCCCGGTCAGCGGTCGCGTTTCTGTCGGCCTCATTGAACTTGAAGTTGCCCTCCTGTGTGAGCCGTTCCAGGTCTTGTGCCTCAGGGCCAAATTCCCCCGTTAGCTTTTGACTCGTCGTCACTCGAGGCGCGTGCGAGTGTTCGTCCTTAACCATTGCCTCAATCTCGACGCGAACGCCCCCGCTCGCTTCATAGCTCTTCAACCTGTTGCCATCCTCAAAGAAGAGAGCGCTCATTCGTGGCGCCTTCAAGGTCTTCCGGTCCGAATTAGCCTCGGCACGCACAGGGATAACCGTCATGACCGCGTTGTCGGTCGCTTCTGCAGACTGGAGGCTTTTTCCGTCCGGAAAGAAGTGCATTGAGATCAGGCCCGCGGACAGTTCGCGAGTCGTGGGATTGATCTTTGGATCTGTCGGTTCGGGCGAGTGAACGCGCAACAGCGCCTGTCCTTCCGCCTTGAGCACATCTATAGTGCCGCCTTGCTCGCCGTCGGTGAAGAGAGCTTCGACAGTGGCCGCGCTGGCCTCGCGCAGCGGAGCGGGTCCCAACGAGCGGACCTTCACTTCGCCCGTGGCAAGTGCGCGCACCAACTGCTGAGTGTCACCCATGAAGAAGTCCATATCCGATGACTGGATCTCAAGCTTTCCGGCCTGCGTCAGGTGAGCGCTGCCGCGCGCCTCGATTCGCTCGATTTTGTTGGTGTCTCCTATGAATCCCACCATTTTGTCCGAGAGCATCTGGTCCGCACCCTGCGTAACAACAACACGTCCATTGAAGGTAACGCGGCGATCTTTCTTCTCAAGCAGCGCGGATTGACTCTGTATCTGGGTTGGTTTGCGAGCCACGAGCTTGCTTGAAGGCAGACGCTTTCCGGAGGCGCCCTGCCCGACGCCGGCCTTATCGCCTGAATCCTGGCCAGAGTCTCGGGATGTTGCATGTTGCGGTCGAGACGCCCGACGCGCGCGCGCCTCAAGCTTTCGCGCGCGCTTCCGAGCCTTGCGCGCAGCCTTCTCCTCCGTCGTCTCGCCGGGTTCGGCGGCGGCAGGCCTCGACTCGTGCTTACCCGATGACGCGGTGTGAGGCTTGATCGTCAAGTCCACATCTTTCAGCATGTGCACGCGTTCTTCCGTCGCTTCGATCAGCACTCCGGTGGTGCGTCCTGAAAGATCGGCGCGTTCGAACGTCACGAGCTTATCCGTGTCGACAGTTCCTCGAGAGTAGTCGTAATGCAGGTAGCTTGTCTTTACCGTGAGGCCGTCCGACGTCTCCAAAAGAACGTTGTCAATGAACTCCGCGTCGAGCCTGTTGAGGTCTGCCGGATCGCTGACTTTGGCGCGGTCGGCTTTGACGATGTCGTTTCGATTGCCGGCCGCACCCCGCGACTCGAGCCTTACTTTTTCCAACTCATGGGTGCCATCTTCGTAGGTTCTGTCTATTCCGGCCGTTAGTAGAAAGCGCACGCGGCCCTCGACCTCGTGCGCGTAGTGCGTATTGCTGAATACCGCAACGACTCTGCCGACAAGTTTCTGCGCCGGCCGCTCGGTCTCGCGAGGCTTGTTGCGGAGGACCAGATAAAGACCCAGCACACCAAAGATGGAGAAGAAGAGCGCGAGCGCGGCGAGCTTACCTGCTGTTACTAATCTGACTCGTATCATAAGGTTCTCGATCTAAAAGGGCACCGCGCAGTCCGGCTCTCAGATTCTTACATGTGGCCGGAGTTAGTGTCGAATTGAAATGCCAACCCAATCGGGTGGGCCGGATCGAAGTTGTTTAGTCCGAGAGGATCGTTTATCGTTCTTCGTTTCGCGTTTGATGTATCGGAACAGGGACCGAACGCAGCGAAACGAGGAACGTACTGGTGCGGATGAGAGGACTCGAACCTCCACAGGATTGCTCCCACAGCGTCCTGAGCGCTGCGCGTCTGCCATTCCGCCACATCCGCATTTTCCAAGATCAGTGGCCAAAGATGTGCCATCTTGCGCCAGGCTGAGTGAAAGTATACTAATGAGCGCGCTCAAAATGTGTCAATTCGATTTTGAATCTCGGATGTGGGATTCCGTGTGGCCACCCCAGGTGTTTGAGGTGCCAGAGCCAGCAGTGAGTTACTCTTAATCTGATACATTTTGCCAGGTAGACTAGACACCTTTACTCCAGGAACCTACATGCTTACGACCAATCTCTCACCGCAGAGGGTGCTCGACGGCCTGCCCAAATCGCGCAGCCGCGGCGTCACCCTCGAATCGCTATCCGAGAGTCTCAGCTTGAGTGATTCTCAGATAACGCGCCTTGGCGACGTCCTCACACAGTTCGTACGGGTTGGGTTGGCGGAATCAAGGGGCGGCCGATTCTGGCGGAAGAATTCTTCCGGTCTAATGATCGGGACGCTCAGAGGCACAAGGTCGGGTTTTGCATTCTTAGTCCCCGATGACCAGCGTGAAAAAGCCATGGGTGACCTGTACATCGCCGAGCGCAGACTCGGGTCCGCCCTTCACGGAGACAAAGTCGTAGCGCGTCTTACCGGCGCTGACGAGCGCGGCCGAGAAGGACGAATTGAGGCGGTCCTCCATCAGGCTAACCCTACCGTGGTCGGCAGGTTCATCAAGCTCAAGAAGGAATCCTTTGTCTCCCCGTTGGAGGAGAAATTCGCGCGCGAGATAAGCATAGCGCCTCGGGATTCCATGGGCGCAACCGATCGCGATGTCGTGAATGTCGAGATCACGCGGCGGCCGGTCGCCGGGCGACCTCCCTGGGGCCGTGTGATTGAAGTGCTGGGCCGCGACGAGACGCCCGGGATTGATATCGAGATCATCATACGGAAACATCATTTGAGTCACGTCTTCCCGGAGCGCGCCCTCGTAGAAGCTGAGGCCATTTCAGAAGAGATCTCCGAAGGCGAGTTGGCTCATCGTGCGGACCTGCGCAATCAGCCGTCAATCACGATAGATGGAGAGACGGCCCGCGACTTCGACGATGCGGTATCGCTGGAGACTCTATCGAACGGCCGATTCCTGTTGGGCGTGCACATCGCCGATGTGAGTCACTACGTTCGCGAAGGAAGCGCTCTGAATGAGGAGGCTCTTGCGCGAGGGACCTCGGTCTACTTTCCGGAGCGCGCGATACCGATGTTGCCAGAGAGGTTGTCCAACGAAATCTGCTCGCTCAAGCCTCGAGTCGATCGCCTGACTATGTCTGCGCTTATAGAGATCGATCGCAAGGGTCGAGTGGTCGACTATCGACTTACGCCTTCGATCATTCACAGCCGAGAGCGAATGACTTATACCGATGTCGGCGAGATCATCGCGAATCCAGCCAGCCAGACAGCCGAGCGTTATTCTCATATCAAGGAACTGCTCCTGTCGATGCATGAGCTGACGTTGACTCTCATAGAACGCCGGCAGGAGCGAGGCGCCATCGACTTCGAGCTGCCCGAGGCCGAACTGCGCTTCAACGATGAAGGGCGCATAGCCGGAATCGTTAGATCGGAACGAAACATCGCTCATCGATTGATTGAGGAGTTCATGCTGCTGGCAAACGAAACGGTGGCCAGGCACCTGGAGTCCCTGCGCGTTCCTGCGCTCTACCGAATTCACGAAGAACCGAATGCGGACAGAGTCGAGGAGTTCGCCGAAATAGCCGAGTCGTTCGGGCATAAGTTCTCGGCGCACGGCCCGATATCGCAACGTGGGTTTCAGAACCTGATGCGCGAGATTCGCGGCCGGCCGGAAGAGCGCATGCTCTCATACCTGATGCTGCGTTCGATGAAAAGGGCGAGATATTCGCCCGAGAACCTGGGCCATTTTGGGTTGGCGATGAAGAGCTATACGCATTTCACCTCGCCCATTCGCCGCTATCCCGACCTGATTGTGCATCGCATCCTTCGCGAAGTCATCGAGCGCGGCAGGGAGATGACCGCCGACCGCGGCGTCTCCGACCTCGGAGCCAGGCGAGTGCTGAAGACACTTTCGTGGCCGGTGTTTGAAGAAGAACGAGAAGCAGATCTTCGCCGGATACTCGCGCCGATAGCGGAACAATCGAGCGAATGCGAGCGTGCGGCAGACGATGCCGAGCGCGAGTTGATGGACTGGCGAAAGACTGAGTTCATGGCCGCCCGGCTGGGTGAAGAGCTCAGCGGCCTCATCACTTCGGTTAAGGAGTACGGATTCTACGTCGAACTCGATGAATACTTCGTTGAGGGTCTGGTGCACATATCCACGCTGACGGATGACACATACCGGTATCAGGAGAGAAGGCATCGACTGGTAGGCGAACGGAGCGGCCGAGTCTTCAGGCTGGGCGACCCGGTCAGGATTTCAGTCGACAGGGTCGATCGTACTCGTCACCTGATAGACTTCTCAATTGCGCGTGAATAGCCGCGTTTATGGTTTATTGTATTTGGTATATGCTCCAGACTATGGTTCAAGGACCAGAGACCATAAACCAGAACCACAAACCAGAAGCCAGAAACCAAATCGCGCCGCGACTCGTGCAACTCTGCGCCGCCTGCCAGCGTCGCAAGTTCTCAGGAGGATTTTAATGAAACGGCTCATTACCTTGATTGTTATCATTGGGCTTGGCCTTGCCTCTGCGGCCGCCAGGCAGACTCAGCCTTCCCCGAAGCCCTTCACCATCGAAGATCTCATCAAAGTGCGGCGGGTGTCGGATCCGCAATTGTCACCCAACGGTCGCTTTGTCGCATACACGATCACGGACACCGACAAAGCGGCAAACAAGCGAACTACACAGATCTATATCGTTTCGATTGAGGGCGGGGAGCCCACGCAGGTGACTAACGACAAGCAATCCTCGAGCTCACCTCGGTGGTCCCCCGACGGAAAGAGGCTGGCTTTCGTCTCGGCTCGCGACGGCGCGCCCCAGATCTGGACCATCGAAATCGCCGAGGTTGCGACAGGTCCGCTGAAAAAGATCACAAGTATTTCGACAGGCGCCGATGGTCCCGTTTGGTCCCCCGATGCCAAGTGGCTGGCGTTCACCTCCGAAGTCTATCCTGAGTGCGGCGATGACGACTGCAACAGCAAGCGCGAGGAAGCTGCCGCGCAGAGCAAGGTGAGAGCAAAGGTATCCGACCGTCTGCTCTATCGGCACTGGAACACCTGGAAAGAGGGCAAGCGCAGTCATGTCTTCCTCGTGGCGAGCGCCGGCGGGGCGGCTCGTGATATGACTCCCGGAGACTACGACGCGCCGCCGTTCAGTTTGGGCGGGCCTCTCGATTACGCCTTCTGCCCCGATTCGAAGGAACTCGCCTTCTCGCGCAACACCGACAAAGTCGAAGCGATTTCCACCAACAGTGACATCTTCGTAGTGCCTGTGCAGGGGGGCGATGCGCGGCGGATCACCGGCAACAACCCCGCCGCCGACCTTTCGCCTCAGTATTCCCCGGACGGCCGTTACCTCGCCTATCGCGCTCAGTCGAGGCCCGGTTTTGAAAGCGATCGCTGGCGGTTGATGGTGTACGACCGCAGGACCAATCAGGCCCACTCGATTACGGAACGACTCGACTCTTCGGTCGAGAGCTTTGCTTTCTCGAACGACGGGCAGAAGGTCTATCTGACCGCGCTGGAGCGAGGACGCCAACCGGTCTATGAGGTACTGCTCAACGGTGGGTCAACGAAGAAGCTAATCGCTGATGCAGTCAATGACGATCTTCAGGTCAGTCGGGACAACCAGGTTCTGGTGTTCACCAGGCAAAGCCTTACCCAGCCTGTGGAGATCTTTCGCGCCGGCGCGGACGGACGCGCGGTCTCCCGATTGACCCGGACCAACGACGCCACTCTGGGCAACTTCAGCCTGAAGCCCGCTGAGGATGTCACCTGGGAAGGAGGTGGAGGGACGAAGGTTCACGGATTTCTGATCAAGCCTGCGAACTTCAGTCCTACAAAGAAGTGGCCCCTCATCGTGCTTATTCATGGAGGGCCACAAGGCTCGTGGAACGATTCCTGGAGCTTCCGCTGGAACCCGCAGGTCTTTGCTTCGGCAGGGTACGTAGTGTTCACACCGAACCCGCGAGGGTCATTCGGGTATGGCCAGAAGTTTGTGGATGAGATCTCAGGCGATTGGGGCGGAAAAGTGTACACCGACCTGATGAATGGGATCGCCTACGTTGCGTCGATGCCCTACGTAGATCGCGATCGAATAGGAGCGGCGGGCGGAAGCTACGGCGGTTATATGGTCAATTGGATGCTCGGGCATAACGACGATCCAACCGTAAAGTTCAAAGCGTTCGTTTCACATGCCGGTGTGTACAATCTTACGAGCATGTATGGTGGGACGGAGGAGCTCTGGTTCACCGAATGGGAGTTCAAGGGAACTCCGTGGACGAATCCGGAGATGTACGCGAAGTGGTCGCCGCATATTTACGCGAAGAACTTCAAGACTCCGACGCTGGTGATTAACGGCGAGCTCGACTATCGCGTGCCCGTGACCGAAGGTCTGCAACTGTTCACGGCGCTGCAGCGCCAGGGGGTCGAGTCGAAGCTGCTCTACTATCCGGATGAGGGTCACTGGATCTTGAAGCCGCAGAATTCTCAACTCTGGTATGAGACCGTGCTCAAGTGGTTCGACACCTATCTAAAACCGAGAGCCTAGTCTGGAGGAGCAGTGACTAATACTGGCAGGCCTGGGAGGGCGACTTAACCGGCGGCTGCTGCCGCTCCAAAAAAATTGGAGGTCGCCACCGTGCCCGAGTAGCGACCTCTCCCCAAGTTCAGAACAGAATGGTAGAGATTCTAAGGATGTGCACCCTCTGTATAAGCAATCGCGATACCGCGACCCGCCCTGGAGCTCAAGTCATAGTCGAGTAAGGCCTTAGGATCCGGCACAACATGGACTCACCCTGGAAACTTTCCATGATTCTGGAAGCATTTACGAAAAATTGGAAATGGGGAAAACATTTCCCCATCCGCAAGCGAAAAACGGACGCGTCACTCACAAAAAGCGGCGGGCCGTTGGGGCCCGCCGCAGTTGCGAAACCGACCTGATAACGATCAGAATTCGATACGTCCGCCCAGCTGAATGCGACGCGGGAAGATGTTTTGCAGGTCGCTGACTCGCTGGCTGGAGATCACTCCAAAGGCGGCCTTATTCTGCAGTGTGGGTCCAGGATCGTTGAAGTTGACATGGTTGAAGATGTTGAGGAAGTCAGCGGAGAACTTGAGCCTCACGGTTTCCGTTATTCTGGTGGCCTTTCCCAGACTCATGTCGAACTGCCAGAAACCGAGACCCCGAAGAGCGTTGCGGCCGCTTCTGCCATCCTGACTCAACAGAACCCTCCGAACGCTGTTGAAAACGGCATCCGGATTGGCAAATATGTTGAGCCCCGATCCCTTCGCAGCCGGGTTGCCGGCAGCGCCTGCGGCGGTTGATGGGACGTTGCCAAGGTGGTTATTGACGCGCGGACTGAAGTCCGTCGAACCGAACCCAATGGCGCCCGAGTTGTTTGAGAGCAACTGGCTGCCTCCCCAAACCTGCCCGCTCTGTACGATCGTAAGGGGAAACCCGGTGGTGGCCCGGAAGATTCCCGCCGTGTACCAGCCGGAAATCACTTTGTTGATTACCCCGTGGCTGACTCGGTGCGCCGTCCCTTCGCCGAATGGCAACTCATATACTGCATTGCTGTTGAATATGTGAGTAATGTCAAAGGCTGACGGCGTGTACTCGGCGTCGAGGAAGAAGGAGTTCGGCATCAGGCCGGCGCTGTTCTGCACCGCCCCCACCTGGTCGTAGGAGCGCGAGAAGGTGTAGTTTGCATCAAGCGACAAGCTGTTGGAGAACCGCTTCCGCAGTGTCGTAACCAGAGCGTGGTAGTTCGAGCGACCGAGTGACGTTCGGAAGAAAAGCTCAGTCGCCTGGCCGAACGCGTTGAACGGCTTGGCGGCCAGAGGGTCAAGGGCGATGAAGAGGTTGCTCAGATTACCGTTGATCAAGTTGGCTGCCTGGCGCTGTGCGAGCGCGATAGTACGACTTCCAGTCACCGGCGCGAGATTGACCAACAGGTTCTCAAACCAGGGCTGAGACGAGACCGAAGCAGCGGCCACACCCTGCCGGAGTTGTTGGGCAACAGCATCGAACGCCTGGGCGAACGTCTGTCCGGACTTCGGATCCTTGAACGTGTAGGGCACCTGGTTCAGATTCACGCTCTGATACAGATTTCGCGCCATCCGTCCGATGTATCCTACCTCGAGAATCATGTTGCCCGGCAACTCCCTCTGAATCGTGAAGTCGAGGGTATGATTCTTCGGAACCTTGATGAACGGGTCGACCACAAATGACAGGACTTCGGAAGGAGTCGTGCCCACGCCAGGAACAATCGGCGACGAGATCGGACCCGGGACGGGAAGCGGGAGGGGGCCGTCGATTCCGGCCCTGAAGGGTTGGCCCGCCGAGTTCTTAGCGCCGCCCGTTTGGAGGGTCTGCGCAAAGCCGACTCCCAACGTTGGGATGGTGATCGTCTGAACCGTATTTATCCGGTCATAAAGCAGAGAGTACCCACCGCGCAGTACCGTCTTCTTATCGCCAAACAGACTGCCAAGCCACCCGCCTTTGTAAGAAGGTGTCCACGCGGCAGCGATCCGCGGCGAGAAGTTCCTTCGATCGATGTTGAAAGCATACTTGCGCCCCGACTCATTGATCGGGATGTAAGCGAGAATCGGAGCGAATGTCTGTCCTTGATCGGCTGCGGCGAGCTTCTGCTGCAGGTAGGTCTTGGGATTCAGTAACTCGCCGGTGTCCTGGCGCACCACCACCGTCGTCCTGCCGTCCTTCTCAATGGGCGGCACTTGCCAGGAGTACAGCAAACCGTAGCTCAGCGTCAGCGACGGCTTGATTCGCCACGTATCGGCTGCGTACATCTCGTAGGCGTTCAGCTTGGAATCCGTGAACAGACCAGTTCCGATCGGGTTGGGTTGCAACTGGCCATTGCGGGTTGCCATGTAGGTGTTGTTCTCAACCATTCCCAAAAGAGAAGCGTAGAGCTGGTTGTAGCGCGCAACGTCCCCCGGGGCAATGAAGCTCGGCCGCTGAGCCGAAGGTATCGCGTTGAAGGCCACCGAGCCGAGTTGCGCTACTGGCGTGCTGATCGAACCGATGACTTTGTCGTCTCGAAAGTCGATCGAATGAATTCGCCGGACGTTGAACCCCCCTTGAAAAGTGTGCGTGTCCTTGTTCCAGGTCACGTTGTCGATGAACTGATATGTGTTGATGGAGCGCGCCTGACGACGCGCCCTCTGCGTATCCACGTCGATTGGCTCATCCAAAAGAGCGCCGGCCATATCAATGGCGATGTTCAGCGCGGAGACTTGAGGCACTGGCGAGATGCGGTCAAATGCCAGGCGGTCCGCCGTCCAGCCAAACCGGAACTCATTTGTGATGTGTGAGGTCAGCACGCCTGTAAGCCCGGCGGACAAGCTGCGTGGTCGAGATGGCGAATCGGCCGTGCCCTTGCGCGACACTATGTCGACCTGGCCTGTCCCTGTGTTCAGTTCACGGTAGACCGCGAGCCGTCCGTCGAATGACCACTTATCCGTAAAGGTATGGTCCAACCTCAAGGTGCCGTAGTCCCCTCGAATTCTGGTCCCGAAGTTGGAGGTGAAACCTGCGGTGTTCAATCCGTCGCCAGCCGTGAAATCGTTAGCGTCCGGATAAAGAGCCAGCACCTGAAGAATAAGCGGACTCGCACCGAGGTTGCGAGGGTCCAATGTCCTGGGATTGATCGTCTGAATGGCGCCTGCGGAATCGCGGAATCGGAGGAGGCCCTGCTTCAGCGTCGATGTCGGCACGACTCGCGTCACCGTGGCGGCGCCCACGTTGCGACGGCCTTCGTACAAGGCAAAGAAGAAGGTCTTCTCCTTGAATATGGGACCCTGCACTGAACCACCGAAGAGGTTGTTGATCAGTATTGATCGGGGCAGCCCGAGCCGGTTGTTGGTCCACGAGTTGGCATTGAAGTTGTCGTTTTGATGATACTCGTAAGCTGAACCGTGGAATGCATTGCCGCCTCGCTTGGTCACGAATACCACCTGCGCCCCCGACGAGCGTCCAAAGCTGGCATTGGGATTCGCGACCGTTACCCGGAACTCCTCAACTGCTTCGGCCGGCGTAGGAATAACCGTCCGAAAGGTCTGGCCAATTACGTTATCGGAAACGTCGATGCCATCCAGAGAGAAGGTCGATTGATCAGCTCGCGCGCCGGTTATCTCCCCCGTAGGAGTTGTGCCCGGCTGCAATGACAGCAGGCGAGTGGCCTCGCGTGAGATGTTGGGCAAAAGGGAAACACGTTTGTTCTCAATCGTGTTGCCAACTGTGGCGTCCTGCTTCTGTAGCTGAGCCTCCGCCCCCGCGCTTATGGTAACGGCCTCGGTCAACCCGCCAGGTTCAAGGGACACATCCTGCGTGACCGACTTAGTAACGTCGGCCTTGATATCGGCGACAGTAGCCTTCTTGAAGTTGGCCAGGGTGACGCTCAAATCGTAGACGCCAAAAGCGAGGTTGGAAAATATATATCTTCCCTCGTCGCTGGTTATGGTGGTTCTCTCCTGGTTCGTCGCTTTGTCCTTCAGAGTGACGGTTGCGCCGGCCACAGCCGCCCCCTGCGGATCAGTCACTAAGCCTGAGATAGTTACCGTGCTTGCCGTCTGGGCTAACCCCTGAAGCGGAAGCAACAACGACAGCAGTACCGATGCGAGAGTTCGTCGAGCGATCCTTCTCGTGCTCATGTGTCCCTCCTGGTTTATTGTTTTCCCACACTACAATGAAGCGTGCCCCCTGCGGTCCTATTGCCCGAATCAAGAGGCCAGCTCGAGACAAGTCGAAGAAGTCCGTCGGACCCGCCGTTTAATTCGTATCAAACCTGTTCCCTGCTCCTCATCCAATATCGGAGCAGCACCCTCGATCGAGAGAAACACGCTGAACGCGGCGTCCCGCCGGAACCGGACTCTGACATAATCATTGAAAAGTGCGTATTCCGAGAAAGCAGAACTGATGCACACGACGCGGAGAACTTACTCACATCGGACCGCCAGCGCGGCCATCAATCAAAAACTCGACTCTAATTTGCCGGGGGCTAAATAACCGGGATTCCCCGCCCGCAAATCAATCCCGCCAACTATTACAGTCAACCTCAAAGACTCTGAACGATCAGAACGCTAAGCTGGACTCCACCCCATCGAGTCTCTTCCTATTTGCTTGCCACAGCGGTCTGAGGGGTCCAAGTTTGAGCATTCTATCGGACGAAGCCGGTCCGCTCAAGCTTGCCGGAACTGAATTGGGAAGCGAACAGAGTTGACGAGCAAGGGCGATGCCAGTTGTCCGTATCCACAAGGGTTGAACGCCCGCCCCGCTGTTAAGTATTGTTCCGACTGAGCATGCCTCAGATGAGGGCCTCGCTTCCCGCACCTGGAGTATCTCGACGGATGCCAATGTATCCAAATATTTGGATTCCTTATACAGGAATTCGTAGACGCTCTTTAGCGGAGAGCCGAAAAAATAAATGGATTGGCCGATTCTGTTCTCGGTCCTATAATACGCCTTGTGTCCTGCAAAGCCTCACACCCATAGGAGGACTACCATGAGAAGATCACCAGTTGCGTTCCGGATCCCTTTGCTGGCCTTTGTTGTGTTTGCCGTCGCATTAGCAAGACAAGGCGAAGGCCGCGCAAAAGAAGTCATCACGGGTTTGCCAGACCCTGCACCCCTGATCGGACCGGTCACAAGAAGTCAGAGTGTACCTCTTGCGGTCGCCGCAAGGGGATACCAACGCGGAACAATTACGGGTCGTGTAATACTTCCGACGGGGCCGCCGGTCAACAATCGCATCAGGGTTACATTGAGTGGCCCGAGAGTTACTTCTATGACGGCGTTCACAGATAACAAGGGCCGGTTTGTATTTGGAAATGTTAGCGATGGGATATATACATTGGAGGTCATGGCGGACTCCAACGTATACGAGCCGGTGACTCAGGAAGTGCGCGTAATTTACGGCGCGCACCCCGGGCTGATAATAGCGCTGAAAGAGAAAATGGGGTCCGCCCGCAAGTCAAGCGCTAATATCATCTCGACCGCCGAACTCGACCAGAATGTGCCCGATGCGGCCAAAAAAGAGTTTGAAAAAGGTGCTCACCTGTCCGACAAAGGGAAGATTCAAGATGCTATCGAATGCTTCAGGAAGGCCATCGCCATCTATCCAAACTATTTGATGGCCCTCAACAATCTGGGTGTGCAGTACATCAAGCTGGGAAAATGGCCTGAAGCGGTAGAGCACTTCCAGGCTGCAATCGAGATTAATTCAAAAGCATTCAGTCCACGCCTCAATCTGGCAATCGCACTGATCGAACAGAAGAAGTACGCTGAGGCAATAGAGGATCTCAATCAGGCAATCTCAATCGACAGCGCGTCGCCGGGAGCCCATCTGTACCTCGGTATTGCTTCATTGGGGACTGAAGAGGTTGATCAGGCCGAACGTGAGTTGTCCACAGCGCTATCGCTGGGTGGCACATCGTATTCGCTGGCACACTTTTACCTCGCTCTGGCCCACATGAAGAGGGGCGAGCGAGAGCAGGCTATAGGCGCGCTGAATGCCTACCTGGAAAAGATGCCGAAAGGCGAAAAGGCTCCACGCGCTCGGCAATTGCTCGAAAGGTTAAAGCAATAGAGCGACATCTCGCCCTGCGAGTTCTAAGAAATGCTCTGCTGCCCGTGGGCGACGGCGTTTGCAGGTGCCGGCCACCGCGGCGAGAGTCCGGCCGGAGTTACCCGCTGTGCAGTTATATCGGAGTCGCAGCCGCCGCCGTTCCGTCTGCGAAGCGGACTCAGTATTTCAGGAACTGCCGCGGCTGCCTTTCTGGCCTCAGGAAAAAAGAACGGGAGAGGTTTGAGGGCTCTCCCGTGTAAAAATCGTCCTTCAGATACCCGCTAAACTAGAACGTTATTCGCAGCGCCATCTCGATCTGGCGGCGGCCGCCGCTGTTCTCCTGGAAGTTGAAGAATGTGGTGCCAGCCTGGTCAAGCCTGATGCTGTTAGGGGTGCCGAAGTTCGGGTGGTTGAGCGCATTAAAGAGGTTGAGCCGGTACTGGACCGCGACCTTCTCTGTGACTCGGGTAGTTTTGAACACACTGAAGTCCAGGTTCTCAATGCGGTCTCCCACATACGAGTTGCGCGAGACGTTCCCAAAGGGCGTTCCAAAGAATTTAGCTGACCCGGGTCCATTGACGATGAATCGCACATCGTTTGGCGTTACGGTTGTGAAGACCGGAGTAGCCTTGTTGAGATCGTTCAGTAGATAGAAGCCAGTCGAACTGGGCCTGAAGATCGGTACGCCGCCGGCCGCGCCGCACTTGGCATAGAAGACACAAGCATCTATGTCGGTGATGCCGACCAGGCCCACTGGAGCGCTGGTGTTACCGTAGAACGGCCTCATTTGCCCCTGGCTTCCGAAGAACCCCGCCATGACGGTCGAATCGTCATATGGATTGCGCGTTGTTGCCTGTTGTATCGGGTTGAATCGAGCCGCACTCTGAATGCGGAAGATGCCGTTGAGTTGCCAACCGCCGAGAATGTGACCAATGACTCCCTTCTGGTCTTTCATCGGCAAATCCCAGACCCAGTAACCATTGAAGACATGGCGCGCGTCGAAGCCAGAGTTGCCCCTCTCTCCGCGCGTTATGTCAAGCGGGTTCTGAGCCACTACGTTTGAGTTGCCGCCGTTGAATTGGAACACCTCGCTTGAATTGTCGATCGTATGGCTCCAGGTGTAGCTGGTTCCATAGGTAAGTGAGTGTCCCGCTCGGCCTTCAAATCGGGTCTGCAATCCATGGTAGGTAGCCTGTGCCCCGTTGATTCGTTCACGAGCGGCCCCAAATGGTAACAGTCGACCATTGCATGCGCCCTCATTGTCTGCCGTAGCCGGGTTATCCGTGCAAGTGAGCGGATGGACTCCGGGGAAGAGTCCGGGGAAGCCGGCGAAGTTCATAGTCTGCACGGGGTCGGCCGCCGACGCCCGGAACGTTCGGCTGAATCCGTTGATGAGGTTGCCCATGAATGGATTGGGATTGACCGACTGGAATAGTCCCACCTGGTGGTTACCTACGTAGCGGACCTCGACAACGTAGCTCTTGGCAAGCTGACGTTGCAACCCGAACGACCACTGTTGGGTATAAGGCGAGCGGAAGTCTTCCTTCACTATCGTTCGATTGAAGAAGCCCGGGTCGAAGGTGTTGAAGCGTATCGCTCCCGCGGCCACAGCTGCATTCCGAACCTTGTCGCCGGTTGGGACGGCATCCGGAAGAGGGAGTACGGTAGTTGTAGAGAAGACCAGCGGCGACGAAGTCGATATATTCAGCAGCAGGTTGTAGAACGCGGCATCATAGCTGATACCATAGCCGCCCCTGAATATCGTGTCGTCATCACCGAAGAGCGACTTAAGGATTCCACCATCAAACTTCGGCGAGTACACAAAGCCGATGCGAGGAGCCCAGTTGTTCTTGTCGGCCGGAATCTTAGGCACGGTGCGCCTCTCGATTGGCACGTCCTGACGCCAGAACGCCTTCGCAGGATCAGCCTCGCGCGCGGCGGTAATGTCGTGAAGGAGATTGATCGGCTGCCCCGTGTGCTCATAACGAACGCCCAAGTTCAAAACGAGATTGGGCTTGATCTGCCAGTCATCCTGTAAGTAGAAGAATTTGTCCCACTCGGTATACTTGAGCGCTGCCGGGCCAAGTGCCACGTTTACGGCGCCCGGAGTGTTGGCTGCCAGTTGTCCTGCGTTAGCAAACACGAACTGACCATTGACGAAAGGCAGGAAGGGCGCCTCGTTGCGCAGTCGCCTGATGTCAGCGCCGACCTTGAACTGATGGCGTCCGACTGTAAGGTTGAAGTTGTCGGTAAACTGGAACGCTTCTACCGTGCGCCCCTGGGGTAAGTTCGTCGCAGGGCCAACACCGAGGATTGTCCCTCCATTTGCCGCCGTGAAATTAGGGAGTAAGTTCGTCAGCGCCTGGTCTATCAGCCCCGGTTCGGGGACACACCCTGGGTCGGCCGGTTGACAGCCTCCCCCGAAAAGCACCGCCAGCCGCGAATAGTTAAAGCGAAACTCGTTCAACGAGCGGTTTGAAACGTTATAGGTCCAGGCACCGCCCGCCTGTTGACTCTTGGTGGGCTGGTCATATGAGAAGCCATCTACACCTATGCCAGCGTTTTTCCCGGGTGCGTTCTGGTAGAAGTACCGCCCGAAGATTCGATTCTTGTCAGTGATGTTGTAGTCAACGCGCTGATTAAACTCCTTGGTGTTTATAGGCACGGGCACAACGCGCTGAACGGCAGCCATCGGAACTACAACGCTCCCGACCGTCATTGTAGATTGCGCAACATCTGTGCGTATCTGGGGATTCCCAACCGGAATTGAGAACGCGGAGTAATTGGCGTAGTACTGAATAGCCGCATTATTCGGGAAAGCCGCCTTCAAGGCTGCTATTCCTGCCGGCGTGGGAGCCAGGGAGGTCGTCCGCAAATCCTGCTGGCTGGGATTCCGCCTGATCTCACCGGCGGTGAAGAAGAACAGCTTCTCTTTGAATATCGGTCCGCCAACCCCATAGTCGAAGATGTTGTTCAGGTTGCGAGCGGGATTGGTTTGTGTGCCGGTACGTCGTTCCAGATTTGTCAACGAGTCGAAGTTCCTGCGGTCCTGGTGATACCAGGTGACCGCGCCGTGGAACGAGTTGGTGCCTTGCTTGCTCACGATGTTTACGATCGCACCGGCATTGCGCCCATACTCGGCTGAGAAGTTGTTGGTGACGACCTGGAACTCCTGAACCAGATCCTTGTTTCGTACGAAGTAGTTCGGCCCGCCGATCGACAGGTCGTTGTTATCTACTCCGTCAATGGAGAAGTTGTTCGCGCGGGAGCGGTTGCCATTGACTGAGAGCGTGGTCCCGTTCCCGTTGACGTTCGCACCCGGGATTCCTGGTGTTATTCCGGGCATTGCAAGCGCAATGCGGTCTAACCCCCCGCCGCCCACGTTGATCGGCAGGTCGGTCACGGTCCTCCCGCTGAACTTTGCCGATATCTGTGCGGTGTCCTTCTCTATCGTTACGTCACTCGTTGCGAAGACGGTGACCGTCTCAGAAACGGCTCCTGGCTCCAGTTTGACGTCCACGACGGCGTCCCGGCCAACCGAGACCTCAATATCCTTATACTCCCCCTTCTTGAAGCTCTGCACCTCGACGGTGACGGTGTAATGGCCGGGGGGGATTCTTGCGATCGTGTAGACGCCTTCGCCAGTGGCACTTGCTTTGTAGTCAACACCAGTGCCCACGTTCGTCGCTACTACTGAAGCATTCGGGATCACTGCCCCGTTTACGTCAGTCACCACACCACGAATTCCGCCAGTCACAGCCTGGGCGGCCGCCGACATGGAGAGACTGGGCATCAGTGTCAAAACAACGGTGAAGAACAGACATGTCACACTGCTAAGTCGCTTGTTGCAAAACGCCATAACTCATTTCCTCCTGAACTGGATTTCGCCACTCCCTCTTCGGGGCTGATGTGGCCTCGAAAGTCAGAACTACACGCCATGAGCATCAGGTGCTCTCGACGAGTAAAAGAGACCGATTACGGACAAGTAGAATCTGAGTACCATTGAAAGCGCATACGAGACCTTGTCTATAGCACACGCCCTTGACGGATTGCCGAGTTAGGAGAACCCTGCTCGATCATTGGAACCCTTCTATTCTTCACGGATACCGCTACCCGGACAGCAGAAGGCCCCAATCAGACTCGTAGTGCTGCCAAACCAAACTGTTTACTTTGAGAAAATGTCAAATGCCACTGAGAGATAGCTCCAATATGTTGCAATGATGGTGCCAGCCCATACGCTAAAATTAACCCGCTTATTTGTGGTAATTGCCCATAAAGGCTCTCGCCGGGCGCGCCCACTAGTTCAAATTTTTGGTTGAATCTACAAAATTATGGAAATCGAATCCC
>DASYSA010000707.1:0-10277 GCA_036003885.1 Blastocatellia bacterium
TCGTCGATGAGGCGGTGATTGAAGAGCACACAGCCTGACCAGATCGTTACCTCCGGACAGACTCAGTACTCGAAGACTCTTCTGGATTGGTCCGTCGTTCGACGGGTGCTGCTCGTACGCCTGCGCTCCATCGGCGACACCGTGCTGATGACCCCTTGCCTGACGGCGCTCAAGAACCTCAGCCCGCCTATTGAAGTCAGCGTTGTTTCCGAGCCGCTTTCCGCGCCGGTTCTCGAGGACCATCCGCTGGTCGATCACTTGATAGTTGCCGGTCCATCTATTCGAGAGCGTGCGAGGCTGATCGCTCGATTGCGCCGCGCGAAGTTCGACGTCGCTTTCAACATGCACGGTGGAACCACTGCCACTCTCCTGGCCGCGATGGCGGGCGCCCGGCATACCGTCGGCTATCGCGGATACCGCCAGTCGTGGATGTTGAACGCACGCGCGCCGTCGCCCGACGTAATACTCGGCCGCAAAGCGGTGCACAGCGTCGAGCAGCAACTCGCCCTGATCAGTTGGACCGGGGTGCCGTTTCCTGAGCGGGCTCAATTGAGTCTGGTGCCGTCACCTGCCGATCGGGCGGCAATCGGTTCACGTCTGGCCGCGCTGGGAGTCTCGACTTTCGCGGTCATCGCTCCTGCCGCGGCTTTCGAGGCGAAGCGATGGCCGGCCCTCCGATTCGCCGCGGTGGCCGATTACCTGAGCCGGACCTTCTCTCTCTCGAGTGTGGTCATCGCCGGCCCGGGGCAAGAGCAGATCGCCAAGGAGGTCTGTGAAGCCGCGCAATCAAAGCCCATCGCGCTCACGGGCCTGACGCTCAAAGAGTTGATTGCTCTGATGGCGCTCTCAAGATTGTACGTCGGGAACGACAGCGGACCAATGCACATTGCGGCTGCGATGGGCCGGCCCCTGGTCGTCGTCTTCGGCCCTTCGAACTCGACGGTCTGGCATCCGTGGACTGACGCCCCTTATCGCGTAGTTGAAGCCGGAGACGGCAAGGAAGCTGCAATCGAACGGGTATCGGTCGAGGAAGCGCTCGCCGCAGTCGAAGAAGTCGTGAAATCGGCTGTGGCAGCCACTAATCAAGCTCTATGATCACGCTGACGCGCGAAGGCGCACAAGCATTAACCAACGGGTTCGAGGGCAAGCGCATAGTCGTGCTTGGGGACCTGATGCTGGATGAGTTCATCTGGGGCCGGGTTCGCCGGATCTCTCCCGAAGCTCCGGTGCCGGTCGTCGAAGTCGAACGCCACACACTCGCCCTGGGAGGCGCTGGGAACGTCGTCTCGAACCTGGTAGCCCTTGGCGCGATCCCCGTGCCGATCGGGACTGTGGGGGATGACCCGGATGCCGAGCGACTGCGCGCTGCGCTCAACGCGCTGGGGGTGCGTACGGATGGGCTGGTTGCAGACGCGGCGCGTCCAACGACGCTCAAGACCCGCATCATTGCTCACAATCAGCAGGTTGTCCGCGCCGATCGCGAAAGCCGCTCGGCCATCTCTCCGGAGGTCGAAGAGAAAATTGTCAGCTCGTTCCGCGATCACCTGGACAAGGTCGACGCTGTCGTGGTTTCGGACTACAACAAGGGACTGCTCACTGAGCGCGTGCTTCGACGGTCGCTCGACGCCGCGCGGGCCTCGGGCTTGATTGTTTGCCTCGATCCGAAGACGAGAAGCTTCGCTAACTATCAGCCGGTGACGATCATCACGCCTAATCATCAGGAGGCGGCTGAAGCGGCCGGGGTTGAGATTGGAGACGACCACTCACTGGTCGAAGCCGGGAGGAAGATTCTCAGCCTTGTTGATTGTCGCGCCGTCTTGATTACCCGAGGCGAAGAAGGCATGACCCTCTTCACCGATGACGGCGATGTGACTCACATCCCGACCGTCGCGCGGGAGGTGTACGATGTGACCGGTGCCGGCGATACAGTCATAGCAACACTGGCGGTCGCGCTCGCGGCAGGCGCCAAACCGGCTGAGGCGGCGATGTTGGCCAACTATGCGGCCGGGGTGGTTGTAGGAAAAGTTGGAACGGCGACGGTTACTCGAGACGAGCTGGTAGCGACGATCTGACTCGGCGAGGGATGTAATTGAAGGTGGGACTAAAGATGGGGTGTTAATGAGACGAGCGCTCGGCAAGCAATGTGGAGTGAATGAGTCAAAAGTGCCCTCCCACCAAGTCCGAGTTCTAATTGCACCCCTCGGCACAAGTCAGAAGGGCGTGAAGATTGCAATCGAGGGCTGGTCTGTCGTAGTTTCATAGAGTAGACGGTCACTATATCTACCTTTCACAGATTGAGCAGAAGCACCCTTCAGGAGTCATTCAAATGAGAGCAGAGTTGTTAAGTAAGATTATCGAGCGCCGGGCAGTCGTCGGCATCATAGGTTTGGGTTATGTCGGACTGCCGCTGGCGGTCGAGTTCGGGCGAGCCGGGTTTACGGTAATCGGGTTCGAAGTGGACACCACGCGGATCGACGTCATCAACAAAGGCGAATCCTACATCCCGGACGTTACGTCGCAGATTGTTCAGCAGCTTGTTGAGCGAGGGAAGCTTTCCGCAACGACTGACTTCTCGAAGCTGGCGGAAACCGATGCGGTGATCGTCTGCGTGCCCACACCGCTCCGCAAGACGAAGGAGCCGGATATCTCTTACATTCTGGCCGCAGCCGAGCAGGTAACCAGGAACCTCCGCTCGCCTCAACTTGTGATCCTGGAGTCTACGACGTACCCGGGTACAACCGATGAAGTTCTGCTGCCCATGTTAACCGGAAAAGGCCTGCGTCTTGACACCGACTTTTACCTGGCCTTCTCGCCCGAGCGCGTCGATCCCGGCAACAAGCAGTATCAGACTCACAACATCCCGAAAGTAGTCGGCGGGGCGTCTTCGGTCTCGACTGAAGTGGCGGCCGCGCTTTATCAGACGATAGTGGAACGGGTGCACAAGGTTTCGAGCTCGCGGGTCGCCGAAACGGCCAAGCTACTCGAGAACACGTTTCGCTCGGTGAATATCGCGCTGGTCAATGAGCTGGCTCAACTCTGTTATCACCTCGGCATCGATTCGTGGGAGGTGATTGGGGCGGCAGCAACCAAGCCGTTCGGCTTCATGGCGTTCTATCCCGGGCCGGGAATCGGCGGTCACTGCATTCCGCTCGACCCTCACTATCTTTCATGGAAGGCGCGGCTCCATGGGTTCGAAGCGCGATTCATCGGACTTGCCGAAGAGGTAAATTCGCACATGCCACGTCACGTCGTTCAGCTTGTGCAGGACGGGTTGAATTCTCAGTCGAAGCCGTTGAAGGGCTCGCGTGTGCTGCTTCTTGGCGTCGCTTACAAGCGTGATATCAACGACTGGCGTGAGTCACCCGCTCTCGGGATCATAGAGCAATTGCAGCATAAGGGAGCGAACGTGAGTTACCACGATCCCTTCGTGCCGGAAATGAAGCTGGACGGAGAGGGAAGCCTCGCGAGCACAACCCTGACGGATGAAGTGCTGGCCGGGTGCGACTGCGTCCTCATCGTGACCGATCACTCGGGGGTAGACTACGCACGGGCGGTGCGGCTTGCTCCGTTGATCGTCGACACACGCAACATCACACGAAAGCTTGGACTGCCCGAGTACGATGAAAAGATAGTCAGGCTGTAGGGGTGGTAGTACTTCGCCGATTCGAAGTGGCGGTGGTGAACCACTCTCTCACAACATCTTTGCGGGCACGTTATATGAAGAAGACCGTCAGAGCGAATCAATTGGGCTTCGCACGCCCTTCCCACCCTTGTTCATGTCTGTGCATAGGCGCCTTCACCGATTCAGGCAGCACCGTGACTCGGTCTCTGCCGCCCTTACCGTCGCGCACGATGATCTGATTCAGCTCAAAGTCGGCCTGTGTCCAATGGTGGGATTAGCCATGAGCGATTGCAACTTACCCTTGTGTATGCCCAAGAGCGGCAAACCTCATCAGGGGACAGCGGAGGATGGTTCGAAGGGGAATGGCTCGACATTCAGAAGGCCCTGCCGGAGGCGGTGGTCATAAAAGCGTGCATAAACTGCCTCTACTCCGACTATAGCCCCTATGGCCACGGCCTCTTTGGATGCATGATGTGCTTTCGCAACATCAAGGACGAATATCTGCGTGTAAACTCCAAACAAAGCTTCTGGTCGGTGCATGGGCGGCAGGAACGCATGGTCCAAGAGACGTATCTCTGTCCAGATTTCGCCAGAAGAATTGCGGGAACCGGGTATCGCGGATAAGAGTTCGCCCAACTCCTGCGTGGACCGAAGCGCGCGATCGAGTATTGAATAGGAACCTTGAGTCTCACACGCGCGCTCGGTCACGCGAACGTTAGATTGCTTCGCTAATGTAAAGCGTGCGCTTGAAGCTGCCGCAAACAGTAATTTGAATAATACCAACCTGTGATTTGGAGAAAGCACTTTATTTGCGATGAAAGGTACAAAAGTTTTTATTTTCTTACTGGTTGCATTCCTGTGGGCGTGGACAAATTGGTTCATCGGATTGCGGTGTTTAGCCGAAAACCTTGATGGGAATGGAGTAAACCGATTTGTTAACTTCTTTTTTATTGGCGTTTATGGACCTAGCCTTAGTGCTATTCTAACTTCATTCTATTTCGGTGGTTTTAGAGAATCGGTAGCTCTGTTGAAGAAATTAATCATTTGGCAAGCTCCCCTCACAATTTATGTCGCTATCTTCGTTGTGCCAATATTGTTTCTGATGTCAGGCATTGGGCTATATGCCTGGTTTGTTGGGCCTATTGGCCACTTCGATAAGCATGCCATTGTGATGATCCCCCATGTACTATGGGGGGCTATATTCGCTGGCCCTCTGGGTGAGGAACTGGGGTGGAGAGGACTTCTATTACCGGAACTACAAAAAAAGTTTTCGGCGTTTCAGAGCAGTCTCATCGTCGGGGTTATCTGGTACGGTTGGCATATACCGCTGTTTTATGCTCCCTTTGGGACGCTGGTGAGCGGCCAGCCACTTGCTTTCATACCTCTATTGGTATACTTAGTGTTTGTCATTTGCTTATCCTGCATTTATACCTGGCTCGTGAACAATTCTAAAGGCAGTGTGCTGATTGCCATGTTAATTCATCTGTCGATCAATGCGGGCATTGCACTGCTATTTTTCCCAGAACTGAAGAACGGCTATAAAATGTGCTATCTTCTATCAACAACGACGATTCTATTGTTAACGACGTATCTTGGAATAAAAACAGGGTTTGACTCAAGCGTCAGTACTCGAATTGATGAGAGGGAAATTGTTTAATCCGAGAGATCTGTTGAGGAAGAATGAATGCGGCACATCACGTCAAGTCGCGCTATAAGCATTGGATGCAAAGATCAATATTATTTTGATGGGGAGGCAATCTAACAACTACAGAACTTCTTGTGAATGCCGGTATGGACCGTGTTGCTAGCCGAGGAGCAGACCCCTATCTCCACGCCATGCCACCGACAGCGCGCGAACCGCAACCAGAAAATCTTCGCGCGATTTCTTCCACTCGGCCACTCTCGCTCAAACCGCCGCCAGTCACAATGTAGTGCACGTGCGGATGGTAGATCAGCGCCCGCGTCCACGTGTGCAGCACTCCCACCATCCCCACGCGCCCGCCAACAAATCGCTCGTCCCAGGCCAGCTTCTGCAGCGCTTCGGATGAAGCCCGAAACAGAATGTTGTAGACCGTCTTCTGATTCGAGCGCGCTACCCGCCTCAACTCTTCGGGCAACGTGAACGTCACCAGAAAATGCACGACCGGCAGCAGCAATTCCTTCTGCTCTTCCAGCCACTTCTCCGCTTGATCGTTACCGCACTTGGGACAGTGCCGGTTCTTGCATGAGTGATAGCTGTATCGATGCTCATCGCACTTCGTGCACACATATACCTGTCCGCCAGGCACAGGCGTACGGCAATGCTCGATGTCGCGCATCGCTCGTAGGTGAGCCCGCGGCATCCGGCTGCCGTACTTCGCCAGATACTCCGGTCCGTGCGCCCGGAATATCTCGGCCACTTCCACCATCACCCGATCACAACTCGCTCATGATCCGGTTGATGGCTTGGCGGCCGAGATCTTCCGCTCTCGCGGTCAGATGTGTGTAGATGCTGGTGGTTGTAGGTGAACTGTGCCCCAGATACTCTTGGATCAGCCGCAGATTCACTCCTGCTTCAAGCAGGTGCGTCGCCCAACTGTGTCGTAGCGTGTGCACCGATGCAGCCTTGTTGATCTTGGTCTCTTTGAGGGCTGCCCGGAATGCGTCCTGAACCGAACTCTTGTTCATTGGCTCGGTTGAATTCTTCAAGTCAACGTGGTCCTGGCCTTCGATGGGAAGATCCACACTGGGTTACGATGCGTCCGCCAGTATTCACGCAACAGCTCCACTGTCCGCTCGGGCAGAGGCACATAACGATCCTTCCCTCCTTTCCCGTGTCGCACGTGCAGCATCCCCCGCCCGCTGTCGATGTCTCGCACTTGAACGTGTGTGCCTTCCTGCAACCGCAACCCGCACGAGTAGATCGTCCCCAGACACACTCGATATCGCGGCAGTCTCACCCGCCCAAGTATCGTCAGTACTTCCTCCACACTCAGAATCACTGGCAGCTTCTTCTCCGGTGCGCCTCGTACAAGCTTGAACGTCGTGAACTCTCGGTTCAGTGTCTTCTCGTAGAAGAACTTGATCCCGCAGATTGCGATCGTCGATGACGCTCGCGAGTACTTCTTGACATTCTTGATGTACAGGAAATACTGTCGAAGTTCTTCCTCACCGATGAGGTCGGGGGACTTGTGATAGTGATCAGCCAGTTGCCGGAGAGCGCGAACACAGGCTTCTTGAGTTCGCTCCGACAGACCTCGGAGCTAAAGACTCTCGATCATTCTCTTTCTCAGTTCGGTCATAGCTACACCTCCGGATTGATTTGCTTTGTCGGCAAATCGAAGTGTAGTTGATCAGACTTTCAGATTGAGAATGATCGAGCTATTTACAAGGCGGTTTCCTGACTCTGCGCGTAGCGCTTAGTTCAACAAACGCATCGACCGGAGCGCGCGAAGCGAATTTCTTATGGTTTCTTTGAGTGTCGCTCGCGCGCCCGGTTATGCTTGGCGTTAGGTGGCGTTAGAGGGCTCAGATTCAGGCTCTGCGAGGTTGCTATGAATATCAATATGGATGCCAAGAGGGCGGGAGCCAGAAGAATCATCATTGACATCGCTATCCTAATTGCAGCTACCACCGTATTCGTTTCATGCGGTACGAGTTCAAAACCTATTTCTTCAAAACCTCCTATTTTGATGTCCTTTGATTCTCATCCCTCTGCTTCTGACTATCTTCGGGAGTTCCGTCAAATCCCTGAGAAGTACTACTGGGCGCCAGTTTCACCCGATCAGAAGTGGGAACTCTACATTCAGCGAGAGAACGCGGGATGGCCTCCGGGTGGGTTTTACAGTTTAAGGCTACGCGATACAGAATCAGGGGATTCCCGCATTCTACTCACGTTGTGGGATGCTGATGTTGACTCGGGGGTCCGTGCGAACGTCAGATGGTCCCGCGATGGGAAGGCTCTACAGATCGAAGGAGACACACGAGGGTTTAGCTATGAGCCACGTCCTGATGCTATGAAGTATGAGTCATTCAACCTCCTTTACATGGTTGAGGAAGATAAGATTTTTTCCATAGCAAAGGCAGCCGTCTAACTCCCGCATGCACCGTAGCCGCAAACTGCGCGGCACGGTGATGCGAGGCGTTCGGCAGCTTAGCGATTGATGCTTCTCTGTCTTTCGGTTGATGTTTGTGCGGTTGGAGGATCGATCGTGATTGAAGCGACTTCAGGTAAGTTACATTGGAACTACTTCATCGCCCTCGAACGCGACCTTGAGATTGTCTCCCGCTACGTAGAGTTCTCTGAGCAAAACTTCGGCGTCTATTCCATCGAGTTTGCGCATCTGCTTTTTGCGGCTGCGTCCGAAGTGGACGTTATCGCCAAGCTACTTTGCCAGCGCCTTCAACCTGCGGCGGCGCGTCACAATATAGACGATTATCGGGCGGTTCTTTTGGCTGAGTTTCCCGACCTCACCAACACTCAGGTATTCGTCCCTCGTTACGGCCTTACTCTCACACCGTGGGAGAACTGGACTACTCCGAACAACCCTCTTTGGTGGCGTAGCTACAATAAAGTAAAGCACGAGAGAGACGCGCACTTCCACGAGGCGACACTCAAGAATGCCCTCAACGCGCTCGGCGCACTTCTGATTCTCACTTACCATCATTACAGCCACGCGTTGGCCCCAGTGGGCGCACCGCGTCTCTCGGCTAGGGATACTACGCGGGATTTGCAACCAGAATCCACGTTGCTTCGTTTCTCGAGCGACTACTATCACCAGGTTCTTAGGACGACTATATGATTTCCGAATCAACCGCAACGCCTGGAACGCGACCGCGAATCGTTCGGAGGCGCTCGATACACTACGTGACGATCGCGGACGACACTTTACATACCGCCGCCAATCGTCCGCGTGCAGGGCAGCCGAGGCACCCATTCGCGCCGAACTCACGCGTGGACCGAAGCGCGCGAGCCAGTGTTGATATGATCCTTGAGTTTCACGCGCGCGTTCGGTCACGCCAGCGTTAGAGCGCACGTTCGACGTCCCGGGCCCGCAAGCATCAGGCAAGTCTATGCAGTACACAGCATGAAGGTTGCAGCTTATCAAGCGCCGCTGACTGGCCTCGGAGATGTACGCACCGCGGTGTCGCTGGTCCGTCAGCAGGTTGAACGCTGCGAAGCGTTAGGTGTACAAATCCTGTGCTGCCCGGAGGGCATGCTTGGTGGCCTTGCGGACTACGCGGACGAGCCGCGCGCGATTGCCATCGACGCAAAGGGCGGTCAACTCCCAGAACTCTTGAAGCCTCTATCGAATCGGACCGTCGCAATCATCATCGGCTTCACGGAGATCGACCAAGAATCCGAGCGGTTGTACAACTCCGCGGCGGTGTGGCAGGACGGGTCGATCGTCGGTGTCTATCGTAAGGTTTATCCTGCCATCAACCGGTCGGTGTATGACCATGGTGAAGAGTTGCCTGTGTTTACTGTTGCTGGGCTTACGTTCGGCATCGCGATCTGCAATGACTCCAACTATCTCGAGCCAGCGCGAGTAATGGCCCACAAGGGCGCAGCGGCGATATTCATCCCCACAAACAACGGCCTTCGGGCCTCAAAAGGCGGGCCTGAGTTGGTTCGGTTAGCGCGAGCGATCGATATTGCTCGGGCCGTTGAGAACAGCGTATCGGTTGTTCGCGCCGATGTTGTTGGATACATGGGGGAGTTGGAGTGTCACGGCTCGTCAGGAATCGTCGACCCGGACGGCAACGTTTTACAGGAGGCCGCACTAATGGAAGAAGCTCTGGTAGTCGCAGAAATCGACATTGCGCCGCGAGCCAAACGTCGTGGGTGGGATTCACATAGGAATCCCAGAGTGGTCAGCCAATACCTCCGGACCATTCACAGCACTGAATCGCTCGAGCCGGATGCGAAGACAGCTACCGAAACTTGAACGGAGCGGGCGCGCTTGAGTGTGCGCTCTAACAACGCGCTGCAGCCGACGTGCGAAGACGCACGCGGCTGAGCGCAGACGTTAGGCGGACAAAGTGATTCACCTTGTCGGTCCAGGCGGTGCAGGTAAGAGTACGGTTGGAAGCGCACTCGCTTCCCGCCTCGATCTATTATTCATCGATTTAGACCTCGAACTCATGGAGCACATCGGCGATATTTCTCAATACATCGACCACCGTGGCTACCACTCCTACGCCTCGGAGAATGTGCGGCTTTGTCTTTCCATCATGGCCACACCTAGACACGGGGTTATCGCCCTCTCTTCAGGGTTCATGGCTTATCCGGAGAGCGTCCATCCGGCATATCCTGCACTTCGTTCGGACATCTGCACGAGTCCCACGACTTTCGTGCTGCTACCTTCGCTCAATCTGGAGGCATGCGTGGATGAAATCGTCCGCCGCCAGGTTGCTAGATCAATCGGACGCACACCTGAGAGAGAGGAGGCCGTCATCCGAGAGCGGCACACCATCTACATGGCGATTCCAGCCACAAAGATCGAGACCATGCGGCCTGTGACCGAAATCGTGGAACAGATGATCGCCCAGTTGTCGCCTAACAATGTGTTCGACCGGAGCCGCCGATTCGAGTCTCCTAACGTTACTTGAGTGTTACGCGGCGGCCCGGTCAACACTGGTGTTATGCGCCCAAAGCATGACCGCGTAGGCAATA
>DASYSA010000708.1:0-3189 GCA_036003885.1 Blastocatellia bacterium
GAATCGAAGGGGTTAGGGTACTGACGCCAATTGATCCGGCTCGGTCTGCCGCGCTTGTCACCTTCACGATCGAGGGAGTTGATGGCGAGACGGCCAGCAGACGATTGCGTGATGAGTACCGCATCATGATCAAACACATCACAAAGCCGCCGAATGCATTGCGTGCATCTATTGCGTTCTTCAATGTCGAGACGGACATAGAGCAGTTGATACGCGCAGTGAGTGAGCTGCGTAGGAGGACTCAATGCTAGCGCATGGTCAGGGCCCATCCAGCCGAGGGCGAACTCTCGGTTGTGGAGTCGGTCCTTCCCGGCGCCCGTCCCCCCGCGGTATTACTGCGGGCACATTGCCCAGGAAATGGAGGGGATCGTGAGTTCCATAGCGCCCGCTGAAGAAACGCCAGTCGTGATCGTTGCCGACGCTATGGTGGACGGCGCCGGGAATGATCCTGTCATGTCACCCACCTTGACAATTGTTGGCGGCCGCATCACGGCGATCACGACAGGGCCAAGGTCACAGATTCCTCAGAACAGCCGGCTAATTGACCGGGCTGGCTGCACGCTAGTGCCGGGCTTCATTGACGCCCACCTGCACCTTGCGTCCATTCCTGATGTTGCTAGAGGGTCGCCTTCATCCGCACAGGCAGATCTACACGAACACTTGGCCGGAATCCTTAGGGCCCAAGGCTCACTCGTTGGCGGGGTCACGACCATCCGGGATTGCGGTGGACCGGGCCTCTTCAACGTCAATCTGCGCGATGCCCAGGTCGCAAACCTCTGGGTGGGACCACGGATCCTCGCGTGTGGATATCCGCTCACGACCACAGCCGGACACGCTTACTTCTGGGGCGGTCGCGCCGATGATGGGCAAACTTTGCGACGTCGCGTTCGATGGTTGTTCGAGCATCACGTTGACTTCATAAAAGTGATGGTGACAGGCGGAATGTCGACGCCGGGCAGCAATCCCTATGGTCTGCAGTACACCGTTGACGAGCTCCGACCGGCAGTCAATGACGCTCACAGACTCGGGATGCGGGTGGCGGCTCATGCGTTGTGTACAGAGGGGGTGATCGTGGCAGCCGAGTCCGGGATTGACACCATTGAGCACGGCTGGACAATCACCGGTCGGCGTCAAGATTTCGACCATCGGGTGGTGGGGCCGGTGCTGGAATCAGGAGCAACGGTCAGCGTTACTGCTCATGAGTCGCTACGCTCTCTTCTCCCCAGTCGGCCGAATGGAGGCAATCTTGCCGAGCTGCGTCGCCGTCTCGCCCCCCACAAAGCCTTGTACGATGCCGGGATTCCAATGATCGTGAGCAGTGACACGATAGGCGACCGCGATACACGATTTAGCGGCTTCGCCGAAAGCATAGAAGTGTTCGCGCTGGGCATGGAAGTTAGGCCTGCGCAGGCTATCGCAGCGGCGACGGGTCATGCGGCACGGGCGGTCGGCATTTTGGATCAAACTGGCACTCTCGAGGTCGGTAAGGCTGCCGACATCGCTGTTGTTGAAGGCGACGTAGGGCATGATCTGACCGCGCTGCGCAGGATCAAGGACGTTTGGAGGGATGGACGGCAGGTGGTGGAGAACGGACGGATTGTTCAGTTCCCGTCAATTCGAATCTAGCTTACGATCTCATGTCTGGAACCCAAAAAACACTCGACAGTCCTCGGTCCAGCATCCCCCGAGAACACGCCGGCATGACTTCGAAAAGCCGCGTCCAGCGCCCAGATTTGGTCCGATCCGGTAAAACGCTGCGAAAGCTGCGCGATCTGAGTTCCCTAACTGTTGACTCTCGGCGCTTACGTCGACGAAGGGCCGAACCTGATGTCAAAAAGGTCGCGGTTCGGCAACACGTTGGTCGCGAATCATTGGCTGAGGAAGTGGCTATTTCCCTGGCGCAGTACATCGCCACGTCGCGACTCACCGCGGGGCAACACCTACCCTCGGAGACGGCTCTCGCTCAACTCTTTCGAGTCAGCACCCGAACGATTCGCGAAGCACTTCGAACGTTGGCCGAACACGGCATTGTCCGTACCAGCCAGGGTCGCCGGGCAGTGGTATCGGACTGGCGTTCGCGGGCAATGAGGCGAAGTATTGAATTCGCGCGATTCCTTGGCAAGGACACTCTCACCGATCTCCTGGAGCTTCGCTTCGCTCTTGAGCCGAGGGCAGCAGCGATAGCGGCGCTCAGATCAGAGCCAGAAGACGTGGCGGCAATTGAGGCAGCTCTCAAAGCGATGCAGGGGGCGAAGACCAACGTCGACGCGTGGGTGGACAGCGATATCGCCTTCCACACTGCAGTCGTTCGGGCTACACATAACAACTTCTTTGCATTGGTCGCTGAGGCCCTTTCTGACAGCCTGCTCGAGGAACGGCGTGCAGGCGCCCGAGGTCGCTTGGCCCAAGGGAAGACCCCTGATCGCACGCTGCGCGAACATGCTGGCATCGCGGCAGCTATCAGGGCCCGTGACGCTATCCTGGCGGAGCAGCGCATGCTCCAGCACTTGCAGCGCGCACTTACGTATTTCTGGGGCCAGGATCGTGCCGAGGTTTATTCACCTCCGACTGCTGGTACGGCGAAGTAGCCGCCGGGATCGAAGGCCCAGTACTATTCGTTGCGCCGCGAGGTCATGCTCGCTTGCTCAGAAGTCACGTCCACCTGAGCACATGCAGCAACCCACTCGTCTTTGGACGACGTATAACCGACCATGCTCTCGATCTCACGAATAGCCATGAAGTTGGCCCAGTGCCCCTCTTCTGTCTCCGCAAACTCATACGTTAGAGTGCAGTCTCGAAGAACTATGACGCGATAACCTCGGTACATAGCGTCGACCGCGGTGGTTCCAAGGCATATGCGGGAATCGAATCCGACCATGACCAGGTTGCGAGCGCGCAGGTCCATCAACAGAGACTCCAAATGAGTCTCGAAGAATCCGCTGTAGTGCTGCTTCCTTATAAGGTGGTCGCCTCGCTCCGGCGCAATGACCTTGGAGTGGGCCAGGATGTCATTCGGTTCTCGCCACGCGTCGAGAACGTCAACCCCCATCGTGCGTATAGACATATTCCGCCACTCCGTACGCTCAGTCATCGCTGGTGAGAGGTAATTGCACAGATAGACGATCGGTAATCCGGCCGTCTTGGCGGCCGCCTTCGCCGGTTTGATGTAGTCGATAACCACCGGCCGGT
>DASYSA010000709.1:0-12387 GCA_036003885.1 Blastocatellia bacterium
AATTGCGAATTGCGAATTTAGAATTGCGAAATCCGCGAAATTGGAAGTATATTCGCAATTCGAAATTCGCAATTCGCAATTCGAAATTCTCAGCAGGTCACGCCCCAGACGCGGCAACCAGGGAGGTCAGGTGCTAGTTCCAAAGGTTCAACTGATACCATCTTACGAACAGGTGTGCGACCTGTTGCGCGAAACCGGAGCCATGCGGGAAGGCCACTTCGAGTTCCCCGACGGAGTTCACACTGAGCACTACTTCCAGATGCCGCTTGCGATGCGCTATCACGGTAACGCTCGAGTGTTGAACGTCGCCCTCTCACGGTTGATGCGACGAGAACCGGAGGTTCTGGCCGCCCTTCCTAACTGTGCAATAGTCGCTCCGGCAGCGGGCGGCATCCCGGTCGCATTCGGCATCCGGGAAGCCCTCGATGCAGATCAGATATTCTGGGCGGAGAAAGCAGATAATCGCTACTATTTCCGGCAGTATCTCGATGCCCGCGGGATCAAATGTATTCTGGTCGACGACATCGTACGCTCAGGCAAAGTTATCACGCAGATGGTCAAGCTGATTCATGACGCAGGCGCGGAGGTGATCGCCGTGGGATCGCTTGTTCACTTCAAAGATGCCACGGCCGATGTGCAGAACATCCCGTACTACTCCCTCTTGGATATCGAAGCGAAGTTCTATACCGCCGAGGTCTGCCCGATGTGCAGATCGGGGATACCGGTGCAGAAGGTCTGGGTATAATCCTCGAAGCGGTGTGCCGGGCCTCGGGGCGGATTCGAAGTGCGACTCGCGCCCTTATGGCTCTTCACCTCCCCCGATAATCAAAGGATGGAAAGATATGAAAAGACCTGTCGCTCACAACTCGCATGCTGGAGCGCTTACGGCACTGCTCGTCGCGCTCATCTCGGTCGCGACCTCGACCGCCGCGCTGGCGCAGAGCCGTTTATCATTGGCGATCGCCCGCGCGCCGCGGCCCGTCGCTCAGGCCCAGCCGGCGGACAAGACGGCCACAGTCTACGGAGTGAAGATTCACTACCTCGAGGCAGGGAGCGGGCCGGTGGTCGTCTTACTGCACGGACTGGGCGGAGACGTGTCGAACTGGGCTTCCACAATCGGTCCTCTCTCTCAAAAGTATCGGGTGATTGTGCCCGATCAGATCGGATTCGGCCGTTCGGACAAGCCATTTATCAACTATAGCGTAGGCACGCTGGTGGACTTTCTCGGCGGGCTGTTCAAGGAGCTTAAGATCGAGCGCGCTTCACTGGTGGGCAATTCGCTTGGCGGCTGGACGGCTGCTGCCTTCGCCCTTGCCCAGCCGGAGAAAGTGGAGCGCCTGGTCCTGGTCGATGCTGCCGGTTTCCGGCTCGATGGCAACGTCGATCCCCGAACTTTGAATGCCTTGAATCCTTCGACCCGTGAAGGGGTGAAACAGATCTTGTCGCTGGTCTTCTACAACAAGCAGCTCGTGTCGACCGACGCCGCGATCGACACTTTTTTCGCGCGAAAGATGGCTGCGGGGGACGGCTACACGATTCAGCGGTTCATCGACTCGGTGGTGCGAGGAGACGATGTGCTCGACGGCCGGCTCTCGGCGATCAAGCATCGGACACTAATCGTCTGGGGCCGAGAGGATGGTCTGACCCCCCTTGCGATAGGCGAGCGATTCAAGAAGGAGATTGCCGGTTCCGAGCTTCTCATCATAGAGAAGTGTGGGCACGTACCGCAGATGGAGAAAGCAGACGAGTTTAACCGTGCCCTGTTGAAGTTTCTCGGAGGCACGGAGTCAGGAAAGTAGGAGTGGGAGAATGGGAGAACGGGGAAGTTGTGGAGTGGGAGACCCATTCTCCCACTCCCCCATTTCTCCCACTCTTCCCCTACGGCAGTCCGACGCGCCGCACCAGGTCCGCAAACCGTGGGTCCGAGCGCACCTGGTCCAGCCTCGGCTCTGTCTTGAGCCCGACCAGGTCAGGCGAGTGCTCTCTGTAAGCCTTCTCCAGCCATTCAAACACGTGGTCTGTGTCTCCGATCGCAAGGTAGGCTTCGGCGATATTATAAGGCGGAACGTAGACACGCTTTGAAAGTTCCATGGTCTGCTTGAGAATCCTCTCTGCCTCACTCCTCTTCCCTGCGCGCGAGTATGCCTGGGCGAGCACAGCCAGAGTCTGTGGCTCCGCCGGTGACAGGCTGAGTGCTTTTTGCAGTTCCGCGATGGCCTCTGCATGCATTCCCTTCTGCAAATACGTCTGCCCCAGGAAGAAGTGCGCCATCATCGAATTGCCATCGAGCGCCACTGCCTTCCGGCCCTCGTCGATCGCCTGATCGTAGCGCCGCGCGTAGTAGAGGAACCAACCGACGCTGGCGTTGATTATCGGCGAGAGCGGATCGAGCTCCTGCGCTCGCTTGATCTCCTGAATGCCCTCATCGAAGCGCGCAACGGACACCAGATACCCGCCGTACCACTGGTGAGCTGTCGCGTAGTTGGGACTCAATTCGAGGGCCCGCTTGAATTCCTTGTCGGCCCCCGGCCAGTCCCAGTTGTACTCGTATCTGATGACTCCGAGAGAGGCATGGGCTTCTGCCAGTCGCTCGTCGAACTCGAGGGCCTTGAGCGCGGCTTGCTCGGCTCGCGGGAACGCCTCGCTTGCCGGCATTACTCCGTAGGTGCTGAAGAGAGCGTAGCACTCCGCCAAACCCACGTAAGCCGGAGCGTAGGATGGATCCAGGTCGATCGCCTGCTGGAAGTAGTCGCGCCCGGTCTTCAGCCCCTCTTCGGTCCTCTTGTTCCAAAAGTAGCGCCCCTTCACGTAAGCCTGATAAGCCTCCGTATCATCGGTGTAATGTCTCGCCAGTCCTTCCTTCTCTTCCCCGGTGAGCGTCACGAACATCGCCTGAGTCACTCGATCCGAGATCGCATCCTGGACTGCAAAGATGTCCGTGAACGCCTGGTCGAACGTTCCTTCCCACAGCGAAGAGCCGTCACTGACTCGGACGAGCTGCACGGTCACTCGTATACGGTCTCCGCTCCGCTGAATCTTGCCGTCAAGGACCACCTCGACCCGGAGCTCCCGTCCGCTCAAGAGGAGGTCCTGGTCGAGCGAGTCATATTTGAGGACTGAGCGAGTTGGCCGTACGATCAGGTGTCTGATGGTGCTGAGCCTGGTTATCAGAGCGTCGGCCATTCCTGGTCCGAGGTATTCGTCTCTATCGGAAGCGACTATAGGTTTGAATGGAAGGACCGCGATAGACTTAATACCGGCGACGCTCTCGGGAGGCGCAGACTTGCGAGCCACCCAGAAGTAGATTCCAACCAGGCAGCCAAAGAGTGTGAGGGCAATCAAGGCCCCGACCAATCTTCGCCCTGAACGCCCATGGCTCGGGTTTGCGGCAAGGGCCCTGGAATCGGTTTCCCTGGGTAGCCTTTCCTTCGGGTCCGACTCTTCTTCGATGACCACGCGAGATGTGACTCGCGTGGCCACAATCAGGTCTTCGCTTTCGTTTACCACCTGCCTCACGCCCGCTGCAAAACGGTAACCACGTTTCGGAACCGTCTCTATGTACTTGTCTTCACCCAGCGCTTTCCTGAGCGTGAAGACATTTTGGGCAAGATTTCGCTCCTCGACGTAGCTGTCGGGCCAAATGGCCTCCATCAACTCGCCCTTCTCGACGACACGATCATTATTTTCGATCAGGAGAAGCAGCGTATCGAACACCTTAGGCGTGAGGGGCACGGGCACGCCTTCGCGCATCAAAGTGCGCCGCGTGGTGTCGAGATAGAAAGGGCCAAAGGCATATGAGACCTTCCCTTGATCGGTCATAAACCTTGCCCCCAGGAGGTTTGACAATTCTTTGACAAATATTTGAACAGCCCTTTGAAGACTTCCTGCACGAGTTGAAGTACCTTCCGCATCGGGCCACCTGGAGCGGAAGGCGATCACACAGATCCAATCCTCCCCAGAACCGAGCGAATTGTAACGCCTACAGGTATCAGGGGCAATACGGGGCGCGATTGGGAGGCGGGCGCTGAAGGCAACAATGCGGAAGAGAATGGAGATAACCCTGGAACGCGACGAACTCTCGGTGATAAGGCGGCCGGTTCACCGGTCGCCCGCCTGGTGCGCGCAATGCGAAGAGAGGGTCCAGATGATAACACCGGATGAGGCTGTCGCAGTCGCAGGCCGCAGCGCGAGGGAGATTTATCGATGGGTTGAGGCGGGACGGGTTCACTTCCTGGAGACGCCTCAAGGCCTTCTCTCGATCTGCCTGAGATCGCTCTACGACGGATATTCTGAGTCCGAGCTATAGCGCTTGGCGGGGTTGGGAGGGCAACCTGAGGGTTTTTAGTCTCAGACTGCGCTCGTAAGAATAGGATGCAGATTACGTATCCGGACTCTGGCGAAATAGGTTGATAGATCGGTGTTCGTAGAATGCGCTGATCCATTTGACAGCAAGTTGGGGCTGGGCGTAAGCGGTTGAAATTCTTACAGATTGCCTCCGAGCCGGCCCTCATGAAAGGTTTTGGAGATTTGACCATAATAGATGGAAGGCGCAGTCATCAGATCAAGGCGGGCGATTGAGGATAGTTGGTTTTTTGAGGGGCAGGGTCGAGCTTTCGTAAGCATCCTTGCCTGATACCTTCACCAAGTTAGGCCGAGAGGGAGATTTTCTAATGAGTGCAGCTGCTGTACGCATAGACATAGAGAAGAGTCGTCCGATGATTTCCAGGTTGACGGTTGTCGAGCTGCTCGATCGCTGTACCAAGCGGCCGGTCGACGCTGCCGCCTGGCAAGAGTTCGTTCGCCGGTTTCACTGGACCATCCAATCGTTTGTGTTGCGAGTCGTCTGTCTCCGAATAGAAGAGGAATCAGACAAGAGATCCATGCCTGACAGGCAACTCATTGGAGAGTTGGTGGATACTGTATATCGCCGGCTGGTGGAGAACCACTTCGAGGCACTGAGGCTTCTGGACCGGGATCTTGTGAAGTCTTTCGACAATTACCTGTTGATGACCTCGATTAAGGTCGTTCGGGAGTATTTTCGGCGAACGACCTAAGTTCGTTGCTCGTTGCTCGTTTCTCGTTCCTCGTTGCTCGTTGCTCGTTTCGATTGTGCAACGCCTTCTGAGGCCTGTCACGAAGAACCATAACGGGGAGCGACGAACGAGGAACGAGGAACGAGAAACGAGCAACGTCTCACCCGATCGCGCTGCGTTTCGGCAACAATACGCTGCGTTCGATTTCGAATACCTTCTTCTCGTGTCTGGATTCGAACAAGTCAACGCCGTCTGAGAGCAGTGCTGAGGGCTTCTCGTTTTTTACGCCGACCAACTGGAATCGGACTATGCCCCCCCGGTCGTTGTGGTCGCGCTTTTCCATCACTCGTGAAGCGGCATAGAGCGTGTCGCCCGCAAGCACCGGCGCCGGGTGACTACCCCTGTCGTAGCCAAGCTCCCACAACGCGTTGGCTGTCGTGTCGCGGCTGGCCAGCGAGCATATCCACGCGAAGACCAGCCCGCCTTCGACTACTCGAGTGCCCGCAAAGCTGTGCTCGCGCGAGTACACCTCGTCAAAGTGAATCGGGTGGCTGTTGCGCGTCAATACCGCCAGCTGCATGTGTTCTGTCTCACCCACAGTGCGGCCGGTGCTGTGCAGGATCACATCGCCTTCGTCAAAGTCTTCGAATAATCCCGCCAGGCGCCCGCTCCACCGGGGAGTTCTGATCTCTCGGGCAAGCTCCCCCGGGAGAGCCGCATTTTCACCCGGCGTGTCGATGTGCGACGCCCTACCCGACGCGAGCGTTCCGGATTCCCAGTCGAGAGGCTCGCCGCCCGCATCGGCTTGTAGCGGCGGATGAGCGCGACCCTCAAGCGATCCAATCGGCATCAGCGCCTTTCGTTCAAAGCTGACAAGCTTGACGCCGTCCTGGTTCATTACAACAGTTCGAACATGCACGACTCCTCGATCGGGCTTCGATTCCGATAATCGCACTCCCAGCACTTCCGACGACGCAGTCACCGTGTCACCCGTGTAAGCGGCGTTTGGAAATTTGAGATCGATGTACGCAAGGTGAGCGATTGTCTGTTCGGAGACGTCGTGGACTGAGAAACTCAGTCCCAGGTTCATCAGCACCAATGGGTGCACTACCCTGTCGCGGAAGCCAAGGTCCCTCGCGAATCGCCGGCTCGAATAGAGCGGGTTCGGGTCGAGGAAGGAGGCGGCAAACATCGCCAGCATTCCATCATCGATCGTCACTTCCCACGGATGATGGTAGACTTCGCCGATTTTGAAGTCATCAAGCAGCCGGCCATATCGCGGCTGAATCAGTCTGGACTCTCCAGCAGGACCACTCATACTCTTTGACATTTTACACTATCAGACTAGTGATAAAAGCGAATCCGGCAAATGGAATGGTTAAGTGGATGGGACTTCAGGGCTGCTCAAAAGGAAGACAAGGAGTCGCGCGTATCGCACATGCAGAAGAAGACTGTGTGATCTCCCGGGTTGAACTAAGAGAGGCTCCGAGCGCCAGAGACCTGGAAATAGCGTGACCGATCGACTGGCGCTCGGACCACACCCCCCAATTTTCGCTCGTCATTTACCCTCCCTCGGTTCGACTTTGGCTCAATCCTTCAGAACGATACCGCACGCGATGCGGGCTCCGCCGGCTCCCGGAGGTTGACCGGTGGTGCCCAGGTCTTCAAGCGCGTGGACTATAACCGCGCTTCCGTTCGCGTCGAGAATCGAGAGCGGACCCGCCGCCAATGTGATCCGGCTGGTTGTGGTGATAAAGGTTGCGCGACCGTCAGAATCTGCCTTCAGATTCGGAAGATCGCCCATATGGAAGGGGTGATTAGTATCGGGAGGCGTCGAGTTACCAAAGGGGCCGGGATCGAAATGGCCACCCGCACCCCCGAACGGCACGACCGGTGGGCCGGCGCTGTCTGCGCAGCTCGCATTTTCATGTACGTGGAAGCCATGCTTGGAGCCCGGCGCCAACCCTTCAACTGTAACGATGACCTGCACTGTGGGCAGTATCCCGGTGCCGATCTGTACAAACACGGCAGTTCCCGAGATCCCGGAGTTGGGAGCCCCGGAAATGTCGGCGTGGGCCTTCAAAACGGCGGGAGCAGCGCTCCTTCCCATGGCACCCAGTGCCAGGAATGCCGCCAGAAGGCAGGACAAACCTAACTTGGACATTATTTTCATTTTTTTCTCCTTCGATTTTGATTTGCGGCTGAAACTACAGGGCCGTGGCGGGCATACTATAGCTTTGATTACTCGACGTCAACGGCTGAACGGCGTTCCCTTTTGTGGCTTGCTCATACAACTCGCGAGAGATAACTAATCGTGGGCCCTTGAGGGTTGCAGAATGTTCAAAGCACGACGAGATTGCTCAGATGTCCGCCAGACGAGCTAATGGGCGGGGTTCAGATCACACGATTCCAAGCTCCCTTGCCAACTCTTCGTCTAAGCGCCCAAGCGCATAGGCCGTCTTGAGGGTGACGCGGTTGATGCGGTCCGTAGCACGATCAGCCATCTGGCCGCCGATCATCGCGGCGCCCCGCCCCTCTGCCTCGGCCCGGGCGAACAGTCTGGCTTCGTCGATTGCGTGGCTGATCTCATCGTCGGGGATCTGGAATAACTCGACCGCGAGCGCGGTCTGTTCCGGTATCCCTGTCCACTTGCCCGCAAAACCGAAGTCCCGCGCCAGCAACGCGTCGCGGCGGAACTCTTCGATCGCGGCTCGGCGTTCTTCTTCCGTCTTATCACGTGTCGGATAGTTGGTTGTCATCTCGGCGATTGCGGGTATCGCGACAGAAGCCGCCGCTTTGACTATCCGGCCTCGCGCCTGATTGATCAGCGGGTGGTCGGCCCGGTAGTTCGCCTTCCGCAGTCCTAACGACGCCCAGTAGTCATAAGACCCGAAAATCAGCCCGGCCAGCCTGCGCGAAGAGTGTGCGATATCGAAGACCTGCTCTTCGGCTGACGCGGACTCTATCAGGACCTCAATGCGAATCCCGTTAGGCTTCAGACTCAACTTCTTCTCGAGCGCTCCAAGGGTCTGGTCCAGCGAGCGGACTTCATCGGCGCACTCGACCTTGGGGTAGATGAGGCCGTCGATCTTCCCTCCGGCCTGCTCGACGATGACCGCGATGTCTTCGTGCGCCGGATCCAAATCCAATCCGCGCGGACGGAAGAAGCGGAGCCGCCTTCCCCAATCCAGATCATTGAACGCGCGGATTACGTTTGCCCTCCCCTGTTCGAGAAGCTCCTCGCTGTCGCGAGGGATCGAGTCTTCCAGGTCGAGCATCACCAGGTTGGCCGCCGACCTCGTGGCGGCTCCTTCGACGTACTTCCACACAGTGGCCGGAGTGGTGAGGTGAGCCATCTGAACCAGATACTTCGGCTCAAGCTCGATCGCCTCTGCTGCGACTCGTTCGGTGATCTGCGTGCTACGCTCTCGTGCCGCCCTGGTTATCCCCGTGTCAGGCTTGAGCGATGAGGTCGTTTCGGCCAATTGATTCTCCCGTTATCGACTGTGCTGCAAACTTTGTCACCCAAACACGAAGGGAACGAATGGCTTTGTGTCTTCGTGTCTTCGCGGCATAAATCGAATCTCCCTCAATGCTAATCACTGCGTCCGAGGATCTCGGCCGCCAGCTTCTCGGCACCGTACAACTTCCTCAGCGCTTCAATGATCGCCGCGCTGTGAACCGCGACCGCGCGGCTGCCTTCGCTCTCATCGATATATGCATATCGGTTCGGCAGTTTCTGGATGTTGCTGTCGAAGTTGACGCCGACGATCTCGCCGGCGCGGTTGATCACAGGACTTCCGGAGTTGCCCCCGATCGTATCCGCCGTGTAGGCGAAGTTGAAGGGAGTGGACAAGTCGAGTAACGACCTGCCTTCCCTGAACCTCCTGGGCAGGTCATACGGCGGCTTCTCATTGAAGCTCCCCGCGCGGTCGTACAGACCGTAGAACGTGGTCTTGTACGGCACCAGCGTGGTGTCCTCTTCGTAGCCCATCACCTTTCCGTAGCTGAGCCTCAGATGCGAGTTCGCATCTGGAGATACCGTTTTGCCATAGACCGCAAATCGCGCTTCCGCGATCTTCTGGCCGGCGCTCAATTCGACGCTCTGAACTCGATCTTCGTACCAGGCTCGAAGCTGCCTGATGATCGGTTCGACTCTGCGTGCAAGGTCGATCATCGGATCGTCTGATTTTGCGATCGCAGCGGCTCCACCTTCGAGCAGCGTCTTGCGAAAAGATACGTCACTCAGCCGAGTCCCGCTCACCGCTCGCCTCGCCACCTCTGCGCTGGTCGAGCCGGCCAACGCCGCTTTCACAAAGGGATCCTGTGGACCAAGAGTTTTCCGTACGTCTTCAAGCCAGGATGTCAGAAGCGCTTCTTCCATCTCGGGGTAAATAGGCGCTCCGGACAGCAGGCTTGTTTTGAGCAGCTCCACTTTCGTGCCGCGGAACTCCTCGTACCGCTTGTCGTTTTGTTTGCCGATCTCACCGGAGTAGCGAACAATCACGGCGGCAATCGCAGCGAGGCGCGATACCGGGCTTGAGAAAGTCGTCACGAATGAATCCGCACGCGACGGTGTGAGAGTCGAGAAGGCGATTCGTTTCCCCATCGCCGACAGTCCTCGATAAGCGAGGTCAACCTGCGCCCAGGCTGTTCCGTAGGCCCTCTGAAGGTCGGCCCGACGCGCAACTTCGGCCCGTAGCTTCTTCTCGTCCTCTTCCTTTTTGGACATCAGCCTGGGATTCTGCAGCCCGGCCTGTTGGCCGATGAGCCGCTTGATCGAATTCTCGAGCCCCAGCCGGGCGGCCGAAGCACGCCTCGCCTCCTCAGTGCCTCTTGAAGCGTAACGGACGAGCGCATCACGCCTTGCTGTCCACGATTGCATCTGAAGCGGATTGCCGGTGTCCCTGTGATAGTGGAGCTGCGCGGCGGTCAGCAGTCTCGCGGTCGAGCCGGGGTTCCCTGAAAGGACGACGAACTCGCCTTCGGCAGGGCCCTTCTCAGACCACTTGAAATAGTGTTCAGTCCGGGCCGGCGCGCCGTTCTCGTAGACCCGAAAAAAGGTAATGTCGAGGCTGTATCGCGGATAGGTGAAGTTGTCATAGTCGCCGCCGAAGTAGGCTATCTGCTCCTCGGGAGCGAAGACCAATCGCACATCAGCGTATACCTTGAAGCGATAGAGCCAGAGCTCGCCGCCATTATAGAGCGTGATGACTTCGCTTCGCAGCCCGGTCTTATCGCGTGATTCCTTCTCGATCTTTGCGATCTCCGCGCCGCGTTGTGAGTTCGCTTCTATGTCCGAAGCCGCCCGCTTCACTGCTGCTTTTACACGGCCGGTCACCTCTTCGTACGAGACCAGCACGCTCATTTCGAAGTCGGCGCAGGGCATCTCTTCTGAGCGCGTGCGAGCGTAGAAGCCGTCCCTGGTCAGATTGCGCTCGGGCGTCGAAAGTTTCTGAACAGCCGCTCGCCCCACGTGCTGATTGGTCATCACCAGACCATCAGGCGACACGAAGGAGGCTGAGGCGCCCTCCACCCGCACCGATGCGAGCCGTACGTGGTCCAGCCACGCATTGGATGGATCGAAGTTATACCTTTCCTTCCATGCTTTTCGTGGCGGATTGTCGAAGGGCCACATCCCTTCGTCGGCGCGCGCGAGGGGGACCTGGTTTAGAACAATAAGCGTTAACGCCAGCGACGCGAGTCGTGACAGGTAATCACCGCGGCGAGTGTGAGCCGAGAACTTTTTCATGACTGAACTCCGAAAGTAAACAGGGCGCTCTTGACTACATCGCTCGACGTTGCCAGCTGGCGGCCCATCTCATTAATACCTCACTTCAGTGAGGTGGCTGTCTGTCCCGAGGTCCAGGGGAACCGTTTTAACGGTTTCCCCTGTTGGGTGGGAGCCGGTTTCGCGACTGATTCCTCACTGAAGGTTGAGCTCACCTTGGGCGGAATCAAAACCGTTAAACGGTTTTCACGAGTCCGTCGCCCGCAACACACCCCTTTGAAGTGGGGTGTTAATGAGACGATGCTGCCGCGACCCGTGAGCAGTTTTATTGCAGCTATCCGCCCCCTGTGTTCGCGTTCTCTCAAAAGCCCGGTTGGTTTATGGACTTCGAGTCTAACTTCGGCGCGTATTTCTGCGCAACTTTCTTTATCTCTTCGGCCTTACCTATCAACACAAAAACGAGATCATCGAGCGGGAAGTATTGCTTGATTACTCGCTGGGCATCGGCCATCGTCATCGAGTCAATCCTGGCGTACAGTCCGTTGATCTCATTCTCATCCAGCCCGTAGAGCTCGATTTGCGTTAGGGTCCCGGCAAGCTGGTCGTTGGTTTCGATCGTAGGAGGAAACTGGCCTTTGATGTAGGTCTTGGCTGACTTCAGTTCCTCTTCGGTTATGCCCTTCTCGTGAAGTCGTTTCACCACGTCGAGCGTCAGGTCAATCGCCTTCTCCGTTGTTTCATTTCGGGTGAAGGTCGAGATCAGAAACGGGCCGCGGGCCTTGCGTTCGCTGAACGAAGATCTCGCCCCGTAGCTCAAACCCGACTTGATGCGAAGCTCGGAGTTGAGCATTGAGGTGAAGCGCCCGCCGAACAGCGTGTTGATCACATTGATGTAGACTCGATCCGGATTGGTGCGACTGATACCCACATTTCCCACGACGAAGAAGGTCTGTGTGGAATCGGGCTTGTCGACGAGAAGCAGTTTCTTTCCGCTAAAGGGGGACGCGTCGGGGATCGTAACCGGCGGCGCCGGCCGGCCGGTCCATGCTCCGAATTTCTCCGTCAGCGTCCGCTCCATCTCAGCCGAGCTGAAATCGCCTACTACGGCGAGGATTGCGTTCGAAGGCGAGTAGTAGGTCTGGTAAAACTTCTGAACGTCATCGCGCGTGATGGCGGCCAGCGACTTCTCGTCACCGGCCGACGGTCTGGCGTAGGGATGGCTCCCATACAGGTACGCGCTGAAGTAGTTCCCGATTACCGCCTGCGCCTGGTCCTTCGCGGCCTTTATTCCGTCGATGCGCTGCTTGAGCAGTTTGGTCACCTCGTCCTGTGGAAACTGCGGATTGAGCAACACGTCGGAGAATAGATCCAGACCCTTACTGATGTCCTTCTTTACGAACTCCGCATTTGCGCCCGTGTAGTCGAATGTAGCTGAGGCGCCCATGGCCCCGCCGATGAAATCCAACTCGGCTGAGAGCTGATCCGCGCTTCGGGTTTTGGTGCCCTTCCTCAACAACTCAGCGGTAACCGAAGCGACACCCTCCTTCCCGGCAGGATCAGCCACCGAGCCGGCCTTTACCAGCAGGTTGAAACTTATGAGCGGAACTTCGTGTTGCTCCATCA
>DASYSA010000710.1:0-8433 GCA_036003885.1 Blastocatellia bacterium
GCCGCACCTATTTGCCGGGTCGTCTGATCGCGTAATCGGGCCAGCAGAGCAGCGGGCTTCGATCGTTGAATTCAAACTCATCATCCATCCCGGGTCGCCCAAAAGGATTCCCCCCCGCGGCAGCCGGCGCCGCAGACTGAAACTTCGGATCCAGCGCCTTCGCGATCTCGTTCCGCGCGTCTTCGAGGTGCAACCTCGTCGTTCGGTCCGTGGTCCGGGGCAGCGCTCTCGAGATCATCTGGTTCAACGATTGAAGCTCTCCGCGAATGTATGGCCGCTGATCGTCGGTTGCAACCGCGCGCCCGTTCAGCTTCTCGTCCATCAGGTCCAGATAACCACGCTGCAGGTTGCGACGATATGCATCGATCTTGACCGGCCCCGCGTCGAGCTCGCGCCATATCCCTTTTCGCACGTCATCGAGAAACTCTGCCGGGCTGTAAGCGGAGCGGCCGTCGATCGCTTCCTGCTCGACGAGGCGGCCGAACCTGGCGCCGCCCATCAGCGAATTCAGAACTCGCATCTGGCTCGTGCGTACTCGATCGAGCGCTCCGTTGGGCTCGATGCGCCTGAGAACCTCCGTCTTGAGAGCCCAGGTTGGAGTAGTGAAGGCATTCTCATTCAAGAACCGCACCGCGGCTGCCTGTTGCTCCTTTTGAACCGGAACGAAGCGCACTCCGTCCTGTCCGGCATGCTTCTGCTGTGAGTTGACTCCTCCGACTATCTGAACTACGTGGTTCAACTCGGTCACCCATTGACCCAGCATGCGGCCGTAGAGCTCATTGAGGTCATCGTATGGCTCGCCCGGTTTAGAGGTTGCGGAGAGCAGCATGTTTGAAACCCGTTCGAGGTTCTTGATTCCTAAACCGGTGGACTTGACCGCGTCGGCATCGCCGACCGCTTCTGTATTCTCGCCCGGGTCTGACCCGCGCGTGTCAGCGGTTGAAAAACGAAGCCAGGGTGTCTTGTCCTGGGCCCTCGCCCATTCGTCGAGCGTCTTCCTCTCATCCTCAGCGCTCTTCGCCCCGGGGATTGGCTTGTATCCCCACATCGTCGCCCATCGATCATAGGGTCCGATCTTCGGAATGAGGTCGGCAGGCTCGAATTTGTCCTCCGGCTGGACGACGTAGTTGAAGCGCGAGTAGTCCATCAGCGTTGGCGTGTGGCCCATCTTCTTCACCCACTCGCGGTCGCGCACCTTGTCCGCCGGATAGGTCGCACTCGCCTTCATGTTGTGCTGAAAGCCGAGTGTGTGACCGACTTCGTGGGCCACCACGTACTCGATCAACTCGCCCATCAGATCATCGGGCAGCGGTAGTTTCTGCGCGCGCGGGTCCAGCGGTCCCACCTGGAGGAAATACCAGTCGCGCTGCAGGTTCATTACGTTGTGATAGAACTGAATGTCCGATTCAAGGATCTCACCGGTACGGGGGTCGGCGACATGCGGTCCAGAGGCGTTCTCGATGGTGGAGGGCAACCAGCGAATCACGGAGTAGCGAGCATCTTCAGGACTCCAGTCCGGGTCCTGCTCAGGAGTTGGCGCCTCTTTGGCGATGATCGCGTTCTTAAAGCCGGCCTCTTCAAACGCCTCCTGCCACTTCTCGATGCCGCGCTTCATGTAAGGCACCCATTTGGTGGGCGTCGCCGGATCCACGTAGTAGACGATTGGCTTCACCGGTTCGGAGAGGGCGGCAGAAGGATCCTTCTTTTCGAGCCGCCAGCGAGTGATGTAGCGGCGTTCCGGGGCGCGGTGCTCGTCCTGGCCGTAATCGGTCTGGCGCACCGTGAAGTAGCCGACTCGTTCATCGAACAGGCGCGGCATCATAGGCTTCTCGGGCAACTTTACCATGCTGTAGTGCATGAGGATCGAGGCGCTGCCCGTCCGCATTCCTGCCCCAAGGAACGGATTGGGGGGTTGCGGCGGTCCCGCTGTCGGGGTGACGTCCGGAGGCGAGGTGAAGGTGTGGGTCGCTTCGACTTCGATGTTCTGCGGGAACGACACGACTCGCTCGATGAAGGAGCGAGAAGGGTCGAATCCGCGAGCGCGCAGGCGGGTCCTCGCGCTGAACTCGGTCACCTCACTGGTGAAGAGCCTGGTTACGTCGATAACCGGCGCGTCATCCTTACCCAACGCTTCGATGTTGAAGGCCATTATTATTGCGTCGTAGTTAGCGGCCTGGACGGCCCGCGCGATAGGAAGTTTGGTGTCGGCGACGACGTCATAAATGACGCTGCGCAGCAATACGCGATTGTTGTGGCGTTCCCACTTGACCACGCGATTGCCGGCCGCCTGCCCGCCGTACCCAACGCCGAGCGTCGTCCGGGCTATCTGGCTGACCCACAGGAACTCCTTGCCGAGCTCGCTCTTTGGGATCTCGTAATAGACCTTCTCTTTGATGCGATGGACGCTGAAGACCCCCTGATCCGACTTGGCGTCCTTGGTGATCACTTTATCGTAGGGTTTGATTTCCGGGGCGGCCTGATCGCGCCTGAAGGAGAGGTCGGGAGGCGTCTGCGCCGGGTCCTGCTCCACGCTCGCGGCAGATTGGGGATCATCCGCAGTTCGGCTCTCCGGCCTGGATTGCGCATGCGACACGACCGCGCCGGTCAATGCGTAGATTAACAGAGAGACGACAAGACATGTGACAGTCAACCTTTTCATAGGAATTATCCTCAGGGTGAAGTGAAATCCACTGGGGTGTTGCGCGAACTTCGCAAGCTTACTAACTTTCTGTGTGATATTTCAAACGCGTTTCTCGTTTCTCGTTGCTCGTTCTGGGAACGAGAAAACTTTCGTCGGCAAGGGCCACGCGGGATCTCTGACTGGCGTCGCGTGGCTAAGGGCAGGCGAAACGAGCAACGAGCAACGAGCAACGAGCAACGAGCAACGAGCAACGAATTCTCTGTGTGTGAACCGAAATCTGCTTGGGGGGATTGGCTAAGGTGGGAATGGGGTTAAGAATGGAGGCGAGCCTGAAGCGGCCCGCCTCCGGATATCTCCAGGCTACGCGGCAATGACATTAGCTGCTGCCAGGCCTTTCGGCCCCTGGGTTATTGTGAACTCGACGCGCTGGCCCTCGTTGAGCGTCTTGTATCCGTCCGACTCGATTGCCGAGTAGTGGACAAAGACATCGTCGCCGCCCTCGCGAGTTATGAACCCGTAGCCTTTGGTCGCATTGAACCACTTAACTGTACCTATTTCTCTCAATGCTTTCTTCTCCTTTTCATCTGGAATAAATTGCGTAGTGATGATCGGAGCTAAAGCAAAGAGCGTTCGCGGCCAAACCAACAAACGCACAAAACCTTAACTTCAACTTCAGCCTTCCTCCTCACACTACTGCTTGATCAAAACTGGCACATCCTACACGCCGCCTCGTACACTGTCAACAACAATCTGAAGGGAAAAACAGCTTATTGAACCTGCCTCGCCGGCCCGCCCAAAAGCAATCTCTTTACCTCACACCTCAAAAGAATGCCCGCCGGCACGCTCTCGCAGTTACCTCACGGCGCCGTGACCGTAACAAGGTTAGACATAACTCCCGTCGGGTTCACTACTCTTACTCTGAGGCTGGCTCCCGATGGCGGTGCGCTGCTCGCGCGGATTTTGGCGCTAAGCGCATCGGTTGACTCAAATGAAACAGATTTGACGGGTATACTCTGCCCCCCTGCGTCCGTGACCTGAACCGTCACACCCTCCTGAAAGCTTGCGCCGGATATCTTCAAAAGAAGTATCCCGGACGATTTCCGCTTCGGGCGAATAGAAGTTATCTCGGGCCCAATGAGCCGCCCGGCCGTAATCGCGTTCGACTGGTCGGAGGAGGGGTTGGTGTTGCGCGCTCGAACCACAAGAGATGAAGGCGAGTTTCTGGTGATGAGGTTCTCGTCGAGGTTCACGACTCGCTGCGTTCCTGCAAGCTGGGGGTTGGAAGGCAGCTGCGACACCACCACGACACCGTTGATACTTATCTCGGTGTCCGCCCTGAAGCCTGTCCCGTTGATTATGATGCGCAGGCCGCTCGTACCGGCGTTCGCCTGCTGAACCGTTTGGCCCTGAGCGTTTTGCAGCGCCGCCGAGCTCAAGACCGGCGCGGGATCCGGCGTGGACAGCATGCCGAGTTTAGCCGACAGCTTCCGCCCGCTAAAGATGTACACATTCCCCGCGTTCTGATAGCGGTTGAACAGGCCGTCCCCATGCATCGCATTCGATATGTAGTCTATATAGCCGTCGCCATCGACGTCCCCGCCGGCCAGCCGGTACGAGAACTCATCCCCGCCATCTACACCCTGGTCTGCGCCGTGTGCGCCCGCTAGCCGAAAGATGCGCGGAGTGGCCGGCGGATCATAAAACTTTACTACCGGCGGAAGGAAGTCGCGCTGACCATAGATGATCTCCGTCACACCCGCGTCGTCTCGATCCTCGCCATTCACATCGAAAGTGCGTTCGGGGCTTCCCACGAACAGGTCCGAAAGACCGTCTTTGTTTATGTCGTAGGTGCGAACCGAGTCGCCCGCGCAATCAAGGTTTGCTTCGCCATATATCGACGTGATTGCAAGCCCCGATGCGGCGGGATTCAGAAGGTCGATAGTCGCTCCCGGCAAGTTCGGCGAGCCGTAGATCACATAGACGGCGCCCGTTTGTCCCTTGCCGTCAGGAGCCTGAGCTCTCAATGCGCCGATTACAAGGTCGGTGCGGCCATCTCCATTCAGGTCGCCACTGTGAACCTGCGAGCCGAGATAGTCTTCTGAATGCGCCCCGATTATGTGAGTCGCGTTGGCCGGTGGACTGCCGAGAAAAACATCTGCAGGCCAGTTGGCCTGCCCGTAGATCACGTAGGCTTCGCCGCAAAACGGTCTCAGTCCGCCGAACCCCGCCGCTCTCTGTTCGTGGCCGTTGTCTACGCCCGGCGAGACATACGAAGCGGAGTCCCGATTAATTGAGCCTCCGATTATTATGTCGCCGATCCCATCGTTGTTGACATCGCCAACCTGAAGGGCGGCGCCCCAGTGCTCTTCCTGCCGCGGTCCGACTATTCGGGCGGTTCGCACGCCCGCGGGCGGCGCTGCAAGATCGATCACCGGCGGCAGATTCCTGGAGCCGAAGACTATGTATGCACCGCCGACATGCTGGGATCCGCCGAAGTTGATCTCGTCCGCACCGATGATCACGTCCCCGAGTCCGTCACCGTCGACATCGCCTTCGTCGACCCATATTCCCGCACGGGCGCCGGATTGAGGCGCGTAGATCGCGACAACTCCCGGAGGAGGATTACCGTCCGCGGTGCTCAGATCAGCGTTTAAGTTGAAGCTCGAGGAACCATACACAACGTAAGCGGCGCCTCGATTGTCGGCAACCCCGCCACCCGGCGCATCCCAACCGGAGGCTCCAATCGCGACGTCCTTTATACCGTCGCCGTTGATGTCGGCGTTGGCTGAAACTGAGGTGCCTAAGAGGTCGCCCCCACGCTGACCGGTCAGCTTGAAGATGTTTGGCGGGTTTTCCGCGGCATCGATAAAGCCGCTGTCGCGCCCATCGCTCAAATAGAAGCTGACCACTCCGTTGTTCTCGCGTGGAAAAACGCTTCCATACATTCCGCAGATGATCACATCGGCGCGTCCATCGCCGTTGATGTCGCCGGCGCCAACCGGCAGCCCGACATGACCTTGCAGGCGCAGACCGCCAAAGAGTACAAGCAATCCATCCTGATTGAAGTTCGCGGTGTCCACTGCAAGCTCTATGTCGGTCCAGGCAGTGGATGGAATGACCGGGGCATTAGACAGGAGGAACGTGGCGAGAAAGCCAACAACCGCGGCCGCGCGCGCAACTCTGCCGATACTACTCATATGAATTTCCCATCTGGTCCGTCACAGTATGTTTCCGAGATCGAAGATTATACAATCTTCGAGGCCGAAATCGCGACCTCGCATAAAGACGGAGGTTGCGCGTCACGACTTTGGCGTGTGATCAGGTGAGATTTCAAGGATCGTGGGAACATCGGTTTTCATTAACACCTCATCACTTCAGTGAGGTGCTCCTGGCTCGGCGGAACCTCTGAACCGTTTCAACGGTTTACGCTCATGGAATCCGATGACTTGAGGCCAAAAGAAGACAACGAGAGAGGAAACCGCTGAAACGGTTGGGGGATCCGCCCGGTCGAGGGGCACCTCACTTCAAAGACGGAAGAAAGACCCTGCCGTCCACGTCTAACCATTTGAGTGTTGGATGGCAAGGGATATGGAGCAACTCGCGGTAATGGGAGAACCAGAGGAAGCGGCTATCATCGAGGCGTGCAAGCAAGGTGACCGAACAGCCTTTCACACGCTGTTCGAGACCTATAAAGACCGCGTCTATTCGATCGCCCTCCATTTCAGCGGCAATGAATCGGCCGCCCGCGACGTCAGTCAGCAGGTCTTCCTGAAGCTCTTTCGCATCATCGGGCAGTTTCGTCACGATTCGGAGTTCACGACGTGGCTCTATCGCATAGTCGCCAACTGCTGCGCCGATGAGCAGCGAAAACTCAGGCGCTTTGTCCCCCTTGGAGAAGGGGTCGAGGTGAGACATATGGTCGCAAAGGCGTCTCAAGAGGATTGTTATATGCGAGGGCAGCTGGCGGATTCGGTGCGCCACGCCATCAGTGCTCTGAGCCCCAAGCTGCGAATGCCGATACTGCTGAAGTATGTGGAAGGACTTTCATACGAGGAGATCGCCGAGGCGTTGAACTGTTCGATGGGCACGGTTGCATCGCGGCTCAACCGCGGGCACAAGGAGCTTGCGCGCAAACTCGGCCACTTGCGCAACGCAGTCACGGCAGGAGAATGAAGATGTTTACGAAGCACATTCGAAAGGAGCTTTCGGGCTATTGCAACAACGAGCTGGCGCCCGAAGAGTCGCGGCGCGTTCGGGAGCACCTGTTGGGTTGTCAGCGCTGCCGCAGAGAGTATGAGGAGATCAAGCTGGGCGTCGATCTTGCTCAACAACTCCCGCTGGTGTCGGCTCCTGAGTCGCTGTGGAACGAGTTAGAGACCCTGCTCGATGCGCAGTCGCCGGCCGCATCGCGGGTCGGCCGTCCATGGTTCACCCCCACACTCGGTTGGTCTGGGTTCGCTGCCGCCGCCGCGGTGGCGCTGCTTATAATTGGAATCGCACTGGCCATGTACTACGCGCGCCGACCCGCCCACACCCCGGGGCAGGCCCACGTTCCGGAGACGCCAGAGGTACCCAGGGAACCCGAGAAGCCGCAGCCGCCCGTGCGAATGCCGGAACAATTGCCCGCTCCACAACAGCAACAGAAATTCGCGACAAATAATCGCAACACACATCGACCTCGGGCGTGGGAGGTCAACTCCCTCGAGGGCACGCCCAAAATCGGCGATCAGCCCGTTAGCAGAGCCCAGCTTTCAGAAGGCCAATCGTTGGTGACCGATTCGGGATCGCGAGCAGTAATAGCAGTCGCGGACATCGGTCAGGTGGAGGTTTATTCCAACTCCCGTGTGCGGCTTGTTCGCACTGGCAAGCGCGAACATCGACTCGCACTGGACCGGGGCAGCCTGCACGCAAAGATAAACGCTCCTCCTCGGCTCTTCTTCGTAGACACACCTTCGGCTGTAGCGGTCGACATCGGCTGCGCTTACACGCTAAGTGTCGATGATAACGGCGCAACTCGTCTGCATGTGGACGGCGGGTGGGTAATGCTCGTTCACAACGGCAGGGAGTCGATGGTTCCAGATGGCGCAGTCTGCGTGACCCAACCGGGGATCGGACCGGGCACACCATACTTCGAGGATGCGTCGGAGAGATTCTTGAAGGCGCTAACCAGGTTCGACTTTGAAAAAGGGACTGACGACGTGCTGAGAGTCGTCCTCGCGGAGGCTCGCAAGCGTGACACTATCACGTTGATAAACCTTCTGCACTGGGCCGGCGCCGGAGGAGAGCAGCGCAGTCGAGTCTATGATCGCCTCGCCGAACTGGTTCCTCCCCCCGCGGGAGTGACCAAGCCCGGCGTGATGAAATTCGACCAGCATATGCTCGAGCTGTGGATGAAGGATCTCACGTGGGTGTGGTAACTAGCGACATCTCGCGTCTCGTCGTGAACCACGCCTTTAATCATGCTGCCACGAAGGTAGACTAGACGATCAATCAGGAGGAAGGTCTTATGAAGCGATTCGCACTCATTGCTGTCAGCGCCCTGATCGCACTTGTCCTTGCTCAAGCTACGGGCAGGCCGCTATCCGCCCAGAGCGCTGCCAAAATTGATAACCATCTGGTAGTACACGAATGGGGGACTTTCACTTCTATCGCCGGCAAGCAAGGCGTGTCGGTTGAATGGCGGCCGCTCGCGGGCGCGAGCGACCTCCCCACTTTCGTCTACACCTCAGGCGGCGTGACATCCGGGACGGGATTACGTTCCGGCCGGCAGTGCAACAAGTGTGACTACGAGG
>DASYSA010000711.1:0-4938 GCA_036003885.1 Blastocatellia bacterium
TAGCGTAGGCTCTAAGGGTCTCCGAGTTCCTATCCAGTCAATTCGTTTAACGCCAATAGGTGAGCGCTGGTTCCCGTACTTTCCTGCCGATCTCCCAACAAGCATTAGCATCCTAATCAGGTATATGAAGGTTGTCAAGAGTTCTCCTACCATATGTGGTATCATAATACCTTTTTGGGCAGAAGGATGTTGTGCCCAATAAGTCATTTGCAACTGATACGCTTTGAATCATTTGACTTACTTTTTGGGCAAAGCCTTCACGAGAGATGCCACCAAAACCACAACATATTGTACTTTTCAGTTGACACACGGCTATCCATAGGGTAAACTCCGAGACCGCTGCACGGAGAGAAAAGCAGACAAAAAGAGTGAGCAATGGGTTGTGGGCAGGGCGGGCTGGGCGCTATTATTGACGTGCGTTTCAGGCCGGATTTAGCCCAAGTTATGGTGTTCGGATCGCCGCAAGCGGTTTACTTAAAGCTGGCGTATTTTTGAAGGATTCACACCTCGGAGCTGTCCGGCCCCAGTGACGCGACAGGAGGTCAGAAGGCCGAGCTCTAAAACAAGCAAGAGACAGCAGGCTCATCAGTAGCCATGCCCCAAGCTACCCGACTGGCGACGGGAGGATCGGATAAGTTTCTCTGATCGGCCCGTGGCATGCCTGCCCCTGATCAATGAAAAAAAAGATTTCTGGAAGGAGACAGAATGGCTGCTCGATCTATTGGTGACCTGCAAAATCCTAACGCTCAGAACCCACCCGATGACTCGATCTCGCCTCTTGTTCCACACGCGGATATTTGGAGAGCCGGCGCTCCTGATAGCAACGAGCTTAACGAGCTCGGACAGAAGATCTTCCTCGACCGCTATGCGATGAAGGATATGCACAAGCGCACGCTCGCGCCGGGCGACCTGGTCATAGTCTGTGTCGATGACAAGACCGGACAACGCGAAATCGGTATGGCACGCAGCATTGAAGCCGGACGCGTCACAGTCGATCTGCGCGATGGAACGGCGGTCGAGCGATTGACCGAACACATAGCCAAACCCATTGAAACCGATCCGGAACAGATGATGGAGCGAGTGGCCCGCGGCATAGCCGCAGTCGAGGGTGAGCGCGCAGATGAGTGGTATCACAATTTTCGCTGGCTGTTGAATGGCTGGAAGTTCGTTCCCGCCGGCCGAATACTTGCCGCAGCCGGCACCGACCAGCAACTCACGTTCTACAACTGCTACGTTGTCCCGTCGCCGAAGGATTCTCGCCGAGGCATAGTCGACACACTCTCACAAATGATGGAGATCATGTCGCGCGGAGGAGGCGTCGGCATCAACGTCAGCAGCCTCCGCCCTCGCCATTCATACGTCAAGGGTGTAAACGGCCGCTCTTCGGGGTCGGTCTCCTGGGGCGCACTCTATTCGTTTGTGACCGGCCTCATAGAGCAGGGCGGTTCGAGACGAGGCGCCCTGATGCTGATCCTCAACTGCTGGCATCCAGACGTGCTCGAGTTCATCACATCAAAGCGCGATATGGGCAAAATCACAAATGCCAATATCTCCGTTGGAATAACCGACACGTTCATGGACGCAGTCCATGCTGACTCCGATTGGGACCTGGTGTTTGCCGACGCCTCGGATCCGGATTATGAATCGATGTGGGACGGCAACCTGGACAAGTGGCTTGCAGCCGGCAAGAAGGTCGTTGTGCACAAGACCGTCAAGGCCCGCGCGATCTGGGACGCGATAATCGAGTCGGCGTGGGCGTCGGCCGAACCGGGTGTCTTCTTCCTCGAACGCTCAAACAAGATGTCCAACTCCTGGTATTACGACTCGGGTTATCTCGGGTGCACCAACCCCTGTGGTGAACAGCCCCTGCCGGGATTCGGAGTCTGCAATCTCGGGGCGGTCAACCTCTCGAGGTTTGTTCAGGGCGGCGATGTGGCCTGGGGCGACCTCGGCAAAGCCGTGCGCTATTCCGTGAGGTTCCTGGATGACGTGATCGATGCCACGCCGTACTTCTTCGATGAGAATTACGCTCAGCAGAAGTCCGAGCGACGCGTCGGGCTGAACACGATGGGGCTTGCAGAGATGCTGATTCGCCTCGGCATTCGGTACGGCTCTGAGGAATCGGTGCAGTTCATCGACCGGCTCTACCGTTTCATCGCCACCGAAGCCTATCACGCGTCGGCGGACATCGCGGCGGAGAAGGGGCCGTTTCCGATGTTCGATTCGGACAAGTACCTTCAGTCGGGATATATGCAATCGATGCCGGCTGATGTTCGGGAAGCAGTCCAGGAGAAAGGCGCGCGCAATGTAACTCTGCTGACCCAGGCTCCTAACGGAACCATAGGAACTATGGTCGGCACATCCACCGGAATCGAACCGTTCTATTCGTGGAACTACTATCGAACCTCGCGCCTCGGCAAGCACGAGGAACGAGTGAAGGTGTTGGAGGAGTGGCAGCAGGCGCATCAGGGCGAGCCGATTCCGGGGTACTTCATCACTGCCATGGACCTCTCACCCGAGGAGCACGTGAAGGTGCAGGCGTCAATCCAGCGATGGGTCGACTCGTCTATCTCAAAGACCTGCAATCTTCCGGCTTCTTATACTGTTGGACAGACCCGCGAGATCTACGAATTGCTCTACCGCCTGGGCTGCAAGGGCGGAACGATCTATCGGGACGGTTCGCGAGACGTACAGGTGCTCAATCTGAAAGAGAGTGAGAAGCGGGGGGCCGAATCCTCGAAGTCTGCAGCGACGGCTCCGGCGGCGGCATCAGGCGCAACTGAGGAGTCAGTTGCCGCTGAGACGTCTTCCGAGGCGTTGGTTCAGGGCAGTGAGGGGTTCCAGCCCAAGGTCCGCCCCCGTCTTTACAAGCGTCGCGGCTACACGGTCAGCAAGGCCACGCCTTCAGGTACTGCCCACATCACGATGAATGAGGATGAAGAAGGGCACCCCTTTGAAGTCTTCCTCGAGATCGGCAAGGCGGGTTCGGACATTAAGGCGATGGCTGAAGCAATGGGCCGATTGATGTCGCTGATACTTCGCATGGCCTCGCCCGTCTCCGCTGTGGAAAGAGTGCGCGAGATAGTCAAGCAGATGACAGGCATAGGCGGGCAGCGCTCGCTTGGTTTCGGCAAGCGGCGAGTGCTCTCGTTGCCCGATGCAGTGGGCCAGGCGCTCGCCGAGAACTACCTGGGCGTGAGCTCCGGAAGCGAGGCGGATGGCCAGGGGGCGGAGATGGGTGTGGATGCTATGATGGCGGCCGCGGCTCGGAATAAGGCTGCGGCAGCCTTGTCTACGGCGTCGGCGGATCTGTGTCCCAACTGTGGCGACTCTGCTTTCGTACGCGTCGAAGGCTGCCAGAGTTGTTATGCTTGCGGCTATTCCGAGTGCTAGTACTTCATAAGAAGTCTAAGGCATCGGGGTGAACTTCGGATAAGTTTTCCTAACCTTGGCATCGATCAAACGTCGCTCGCCTTCGGTCGAAGCCGATGCGAGCTTAGCCAGAAGCTTCTTGCGTTTTGCGTAGCGGTGTCGTCTGCGCTTTATTTCGCGATCTCGTTCTCTCACTAGTCTCCTCCTTCGAATCGACTGAGGCGCCTATTGTAGCCATCGGGTGTGCGGGGGGTCAACCGCACCCGCATCGGCTATGGCGCCTTCCCCCAATCGCCCGCTCCCTGTTTTTCGGTTTTGCACTTGACATCCCGCCGTCGATCCAGTATAAATCTTATATAAAGTTTATATAGAACCTTGACCGAGGGGTGTGAGAGATGAGCAAGACCAAGGTTAGAACTTTTTCGGCGCAGGATCGGGACGTTGAGATGCTGGAAGCTGTCGCCCGCTATCACGGTCTCAACAAGAGCGCGACCATCACAAGCCTCGTTCGCAAAGAATTCTGGCGGGTGTTCCCGGGCGGCACCGACAAGATAAAGCCCGATCGCGGGGCAAAGGTAGAAGAGAGATGAGCACTCAAAACGTTAGTTTGAACATGCCGCTTGTGGCGGGCTTCGATGTCGACCGGCTCGCCTTGATGGAGGAGATACGGGACCTCGCTCGGCGCCGCAACGCCATAGTACTGGCGCACAACTATCAGGTGGCGGATGTGCAGGATGTCGCCGACTTTACGGGGGACAGTCTGGGTCTGGCTATGGAAGCGCAGAAGACAGATGCTGAAGTAATCGTCTTTTGCGGCGTACACTTCATGGCCGAGTCGGCAAAGATAATGAACCCTGACAAGAGGGTGTTGCTGCCGAATCTGTCGGCTGGTTGTTCGCTTGCGGACTCGATCACTCCTGAGAGTCTGGAAGATTGGAAGGCCCGCTATCCGGGCTACGCCGTCGTAACCTATATAAATTCGACGGCTGAAGTTAAGGCGATGAGCGATATCTGTTGCACCTCGGCAAATGCAGTCTCGATCGTCCGCAGCCTTTCTTCCAACAAGATCCTGTTCACGCCCGACCGCAATCTCGGCAACTGGGTCAAGAAGCAGGTTCCTGAAAAGGACATCGTGGTCTATGACGGTGTTTGTCCGACCCATGACGTGCTGCGCGGCGCCAACGTCACCAGGGTCCGTTCCGCCTTTCCGGATGCGGTGGTGATCGCACATCCGGAATGCCGAGAAGACATCCTGGCGCTTGCCGACGAGGTATGTTCGACAACCGCGATGCTTGACCGCATAGCCAAACATCCCCAGGCAAAGACCTTCATTGTTGCGACCGAGAGCGGCATCATTCACCAGATGAAGAAGCGTTATCCCGACAGGGAGTTCATCATGGCGGATGGTTGTATCGGCTGCCGGTTACACTGTCCGTACATGAAGATGATCACCCTGGCCGCGGTGAAGCGATCCCTGGTCGAAGACAAGTTTGCTATCGACGTTGAACCCGACGTTATGGAAGGAGCGAGGATGGCTCTCGAACGGATGCTTGCCGTCCCGCGCGA
>DASYSA010000712.1:0-11365 GCA_036003885.1 Blastocatellia bacterium
CGACATTCCGCGCCGAGGCAGCCGCCATCTTCCCAGTTCGAAATTCGAAATTCGACATTCGAAATTCGCAATTCTTGGTCGGGATGGCAGGATTCGAACCTGCGACCCCCTGCTCCCAAGGCAGGTGCGCTAGCCAAACTGCGCTACACCCCGAAATGGCTCTGGCGGCAGGACTCGAACCTGCGACCCCCCGCTTAACAGGCGGGTACTCTTACCAACTGAGTTACGCCAGAACAAATTCGAAATTCGAAAGTCGAAATGTCTCGAGTGGTTGGGGCCGGATTCGAACCGGCTGCCTCTGGGGCTTCAACCCAGCGCTCTTCCTAATGAGCTTCCCAACCAGGCGATTGCGGATTGTGGAATGCGGATTTCGCATTGAGACTTTGTGTGTCGACTTTCCAGGTTAAGTGAGTCGGCCACATTCCAATCTTCGCATTTCGCATTTCGCATTTCGCACTTCGAATTTCTCCACTGGTGGCTGGAGGCGGAGTCGAACCGCCGCTTCCTGCTTATGAGACAGGCGCTCTGCCTCTTGAGCTATCCAGCCACTGATCATGGAGCCCGCGACGAGATTCGAACTCGCGACTGCACCCCAACCGCGGGTGTGCTCTACCGTTTGAGCTACGCGGGCTCATTCAAAACTGGTGGGCCGGGGGAGAATCGAACTCCCACTCTCCCGCTTAAAAGGCGGGCACTCTTCCAGCTGAGCTACCGGCCCCGGACGATTGCGGATTGTGGAGTTCGGATTCAGCGCTGCGATCTCAAGTCCGCAATCCGCAATCCGCAATTCCTCATGCCCCCGCCGAGATTCGAACCCGGATCACGCACTGATCTGGTGCTTGCAGGGTATAAGCCTGCTGCTCTGCCGTTGAGCTACAGGGGCTCCAATCCGCAATCCAAAATCCAAAATCGAATGGTGGGTCCGGCGAGACTTGAACTCGCAACCCCTCGCTTAAGAGGCGAATGCTCTACCCTTGAGCTACGGACCCAAACCTGGCGGGGACGACGGGACTTGAACCCGCGACCTCTCGATCGACAATCGAGCGCTCTGCCATCTGAGCTTCGCCCCCGAAACTGTTCACAGCGATGTTGAGAAACGAACGAAGAAGACCGACCGCGTTCGCATCTCTCCGACGGTCGCGTCTCGTGACTATGATAGGCCCGGGCAGAATCGAACTGCCGGCCGCACGGTTATCAGCCGTGTGCTCTGCCAACTGAGCTACGGGCCTGTGTTCAAAGAACTGGCTGCGAGGGAAGGAGTCGAACCTTCAGTCTCCTGAGTCAGAGTCAGGCGTGTTGCCGATTACACCACCTCGCAATAACCTGGTGGGGTGAGTGGCGGGACTCGAACCCGCGCTTCCGGGATCACAACCCGGCGCTCTGCCAACTGAGCTACACCCACCATCCGAGGAATTTCGGATTGCGGATTGCGGATTTCGGATTGGGCAAGCCAACGCTCAGAGTCCACAATCCCCCAATCCGGAATCCGCAATCGCAAATCCGCATTCGACAGTAGGGCGTACGGGAATCGAACCCGTGATTTCCACTTTGAAAGAGTGGCGGCTTGCCTCTTGCCCAACGCCCCAGAAACAGTGACGGGTGACGAGCGAACTGTGTCCCTGTACTTTTCTTGTCACTTTGTCGCTTGTCCCTCGTCACTGTCTTTAGTGCGGGAGGAGGGGATCGAACCCTCATTGCCCGGATGTTTAAGATCCGTGTGTCTGCCATTGCACCACCCCCGCAAACCCTGGTAGCGGAGCCGGGAGTCTCACCCGGTGATGTTCTGGTTATGAGCCAGACGAGCCTCTCTTGCTCCATCTCCGCATATGAAGCACGCGGTGAGATTCGAACTCACGATGACCGGTTTTGCAGACCGGCGCCTTAACCAGCTTGGCTACGCGTGCACTGGCACAAGGGACCAGTGACAAGTGACAAGTAACAGGTGACAAGCGACCAGTGCCTTCGTAGTTCTCTTGTCACTTGACACTCATCACTGCTCTTTGGTGCTGGCGAAGGGAGTCGAACCCTTACCGAACTGAGTTTGAGTCAGCCGCCTCTGCCAATTGGGCCACGCCAGCTCTTGTCACTCATCACTCGTCACTGTCGTTGGTGCCGGCGGAGGGAGTCGAACCCTCATCGACTGGTTTCTAAGACCAGTGCCTCTGCCAGGTTGGGCTACGCCGGCGTATCTGACTTCTGACCTCTGACTTCTGACCTCTGACCTCTGACTTTAGTGATTTCGGCGGAGACGGCAGGAGTCGAACCTGCACAGGCTTTCACCCGGCGATTTAGCAAACCGCTGCCATACCGTTAGGCGACGTCTCCGCGATGGCGGAGGGTGAGAGAGTCGAACTCTCACAGGACTAGCCCGCCGGTTTTCGGGACCGGTGCCATACCATTAGGCGAACCCTCCGCGATCTCTTCGAAGCGGGAGCAGGAGGACTCGAACCCCCAATCAATGGTTTTGGAGACCATCATGTTGCCGGTTACACCATGCTCCCAGGTGCACAGACTCCGATCGGCTGTCGGAGCCCGTGCCGTATCTGGTGCTGAGGGAGGGAATCGAACCCACATGGCCACCGGGACCAGCGGTTTTACAGGCCGCCGCAATTCCATTCTGCCACCTCAGCACAATCGAGATTTGTGCGATATTCAATTGTCAAACACCAAAAAAGGAGCGAATCCGTTCTGAACTCAAAGCTCAGAAGCGGCCGCTCCTCTAGGTCTCGTTTAAGCTTTACTCTTGGAGATTTCGGGAGCGGGAATCCGCTCCCGCTGAATCAACTCTGACGGCGCTTATAATCGGAGAACTGTTGATGTTCCACCGACCAGTTGCTACCTGTGATATTGACGCCCGTCAGGTTCATATTGAGTTGTAATGATGGCGTGCTCGGGCAAGGCCTAAACCCAAAGGACACACCGGTCGACTCGACCCGCAGAAGGGCCGCGCCGCCTTTCATCATTCTCGTTCCGGTTGTGTGTCCTTTGAGCATCATTGAATCTATACTCCGAATCTATACTCCTGGTTCCTTCACCGATGAAGGAATGCAGACTATAAACCAGCCTTGCATCTTTTTCAACAACTATTTTTTTCGACTTATTCTTTTCCTGTGCGACGCTCGTCGAGTTGAAGAACTGCGCAGACAACCAAACGCAGAGAGAATGAAACAAAGAGATCGCTCAATGAATCGAGGTGTTAATGAGACTCGACGCCGGCGCGTACCTTGAGGCGCAGTTTTAGTTGTACCGGCAACTGGAAGCTTTGTGTTTTCGCTCTTTTGACTTGCTCCAATCCGGTCCATATAATCCGACCGGCTGAGTAATAGTCATCCAGGAGGCAGTCTGATCGTGCGACTGCAGACATCATTTTGCATCGTTGTCATGTTGCTGGGCGCTTCATCTCTGTCGTGCAGACGGGCATCCGAGGCGCGCGCCTCGCTTGTCGAAGTCCCCGCGGACTCGTGGAACGATTCCGACGGCGACAGCATTCCTGACAAGGCTGAGCTCCGATCATTCGACGACCGGCAGAACTACCGAGCCTGGTTTGCTGCTATCGCGGAGATGCAGTTCTATCGGATCAGCGAGGACTGGAACCGAGAGCAGCGCGACTGCGCGGGCCTCGTTCGCTTCGCTTGGCGAGAGGCGCTGCGCCACCACGACCGTCCGTGGTTTCAGAGGATGGGCGGAGAATATGAAGCGATCGCTCCTGACGTCCGGGCCTACTCTCTTGAGAAAGGGCCGCTCGGGGAAAAGCTGTTTCGCGCGGACTTCGGCAAGTTTCAGGTGAGCGATCTCACTGATGGAAAATTCTCGGAGTTCGCCGATGCGCGGACGCTCAAGAACTTCAATGTGGAGTTCGTGAGCCGCGACCGCCATCGTGCTGAGCGCGGCGATCTGATCTTTTTCCACCAGCCCTGGGTGCAGAAATATCCCTATCATGTGATGATCTTCATCGGCGAACCACGCGTGGCCGGCGAAGGCGAGCGCGACTGGGTCGTCTATCACACCGGTTCGTCGCCGGCCGACGAAGGGACGATAAAGAAGGTGCGCCTCGGTGTGCTGGATCATCATCCCGACAAACGCTGGCGGCCGATCGAATCGAACCCGAATTTCCTTGGAATCTTTCGTCTCAAGATTCTCCAGTGAGCCTTCAAAGGAGGGCATAGAAAGTGTCTTCATCTGATTCCAACTCAGCTATCTCTCATTCCCGTCTGCCCCGTGTTCTGGCGGCCATCGTGATCTACCTGATCGTAATTGCTGCGACGGTCACAATTGCCGCCGTTCGAATGCGCGTGCATGCCGCGCCCCCTGCGGCAGGCGCAAAAGCAGCCGCGGCGGCGACCACCGCGACCACCGCGGCCGCTATTACTAAGCCGACGACGGAATACAAGCCCTACTTCGCCCTCTCCACCAATCGCACCTACAGCACGAGCGACCGCACCCGGGTATGGATCAATTACCTGGGCATCGACTTCCTCGACTTCCGCCTCTACCGCGTGAAAGACCCGTCGAAGTTCTTCGCGAAGCTCAAAGATCCTCACAAGATGGGCGAGCCGGAGAAGCAAGCCATTGCAGCCTCGCTCAAAACCACTCCGTCGGCGGCAGAAAAGCTCCACGCGTTCAAGGTCTCAGTCTTCAAGTCGATCAAGTCGTACTTCCGCGATCAACTCAAGCGTGAAACACGCGAGTCGCTAAATCAGAAGCTTCGCGGCGACGGCGATCAGGTACCTCTCAACGTTGCAGACTTCGCCCGCCTGCCGCTTCTCAATCCCGATCAACTGGTCAGGACCTGGCGCGAGAAGCTCCCGCCTCTGGATAACGAATACGATACTCGAATGGTGATGCTGGGCAAGAGCGACCCCGGCGTCTATTTAGTCGAGGCCGTCAATGGCGACCTTCGCGCCTACACGATCGCCGTAGTGACCGATCTCACGATGATCATCAAGGCATCGCCCACCGGAGAGATGCTCGTCTACACCGTCGACCGTAAGTCGGGTGAGCCGCGCGAAGGCGTCGACGTCGAGATCGTAAAGTCCAAAACACTGGCGAAAGGCAAGACCGACAAGAACGGAATACTGAAGACCCGATTGGGCAAGCCCGCCGGGCAAGGGCCTGATGCCGATCCCGAATCATCCGAAGGCCGTCTGGTGATGGCTCGCTCCGGCGATCAGTTTGCGATTTCCGACCTGTCCTCTATCTACTTCGGCGAAGGAGAGGGCGAAGGAGACATGGAGGGCGAAGGCTACACGGCCGGCGGCATAACCGGATATATCTACACCGACCGGCCCGTCTATCGCCCCGCGCAGAAGGTCTATTTCAAGGGCATCCTCAGGAGAGCAGGTGACCGCGGGTACGAGATTCCGACGGGCAATGTCGGTGTCACCATCGAGGATCCCAATAGCGGAAAGGTGCTGAGCAAGAGCCTCACTTTGTCGGCCCGCGGCACCTTCAGTGGAGAAGTCGATATTGCCGCCGGCGCGCCGCTCGGCAGTTATCGCATCGTCGCGCGCGTCGGCAGTTCCGAAACCAGCGGTGAGTTTGAAGTCCAGGAGTATAAGAAGCCCGAATACAAAGTCGCCGTGACCACACCGAAGAAGTTCGCAAAGTCAGGCGAGAAGGTGAAGTTCTCAATTGAAGCTCGTTATTTCTTCGGGGAACCGGTCAAGAACGCCGACGTAACCTATTACATCTACCGCAGCCGCTATTATCCCTGGTGGTGGGAACGGGATGAGGACGAGGAACAGGATGAGAACGAAGGGGGAGAGGAATCGAGCTACGGCTATGGCAACGACATGGTCAAGGACGGGCAGGAGAAGCTGAACGCCAATGGCAAGCTCGATGTCGAGTTCGAAGTGCCGGCGGCCGAGGAGAACTCTGCCAATGACTACAGCTACAGACTCGAAGCTCAGGTGACCGATCAATCGCGCCGCACCGAAGAAGGCAAAGCCAGCTTCGTAGGTACTCGCGGCAACGTCGTCGCCCAGACCCAGACAGATCGGTATGTCTACTACGCCGGTGATACGGCTAAGATTCAGATCCGCACAACGGACTACGAGGGGAAGCCTCTGGGCGCCTCTTTAACCCTGGAGTTTCTGGAACGGCACTGGGACAAGGTCGAAAAACAGTACGAGGACGGCCAGAAATACTACGAATATACCTCTCGAGATACGAAGCTCAGCTCGGCGGACGTAAACACCGACAATCAGGGTGAGGGCGTTTACGAGTATCACGTGACTAAGCCCGGCAGCATCTACATCAAGACCATCGTCAAGGAAGGTAAGAGCCAGTTTGTCGCAACCGACAATTACTTGTGGGTTGCTGATCGCGCCGATCAGTGGTCCGACTGGGCTTATCAGGACAGCGGCTCAATCAAGCTGGTGCCCGACAAAAAGTCCTACCAGCCCGGCGAGACGGCACACGTGCTGGCCATGCTGCCGACCGCCAACGCTCACCTGCTGGTGACTGCAGAGTTGTCCGGCGTTATGAGCGCGCGGCGAGTCGACGCCTCCGCCCGCGCAGTGATGATCGATGTACCCGTGGATCCGCGCTACGCCCCCAACGTCTACCTGAACGTGGCGTATGTTCAGAACGGCGAGATGTACACTCACGATCGCCTGCTCAAGGTGCCCGCAACCAATAAGTTTCTGAACCTCGAGATCATCGCCGACAAGAAGGAATACAAGCCGCAGGAGACCGCGCACTACACGATCCTGGCGCGCAATATGGACGGCTCGGCCGCGTCAGGAGCAGAAGTCAGTCTTGGCATCGTCGATGAAGCCATCTATAGCGTACGACCCGAACAGACGCGCGACATTAAGAAAGCGTTCTACGGCCGGCGCTACAATCAGGTGCAGACCACCTTCGCCCTCTCTTACTACTTCACGGGTTATTCGGGCGACAAGCCCGCCAGCCTTGCAAAGGCCAACAAGCCTGCCTATCAACTGGCCGACTTCAAGAACGAAGGCCAGTACGCCGAGCCGACCATTCGCAAGGATTTCAAGGACACAACCTTCTGGCAGCCGTCCCTGATGACCGGCGCGGACGGCAAAGCGACCGTCGAGGTGAAGCTGCCCGATAACCTGACCACCTGGCGAGCGACCGCTCGCGCGGTGACTGCAGATACAAAGGTGGGCGCCGCAATCGCCAAGGTCGTCGCGCGCAAGGACCTGATCCTGCGACTCGAGACGCCGCGCTTCTTAACTGAAGGGGACACGGTCACGCTGTCGGCTATAGTTCATAACTACCTCGAGAGCGACAAGTCCACGAAGATATCGATAGAGTTAACCGGGGCGCGGCTGTTAGACCCGGCGTCGCAGACGGTGAACATCGCGAAGAAGGGCGAGCATCGAATCGACTGGCGCGTTGCCGCAAACCAGGTTGGCGAGATCAAGCTGCTGGCTGCGGCGCGGACCGACGGAGAATCCGACGCGGTTCAACTTCCTCTTGAAGTCCTGCCGCATGGCCTGCATAAGACCTCGGCTGAATCGCTCGCAATCACCGATGAGAGTGCGGAGAAGACCTTTTCTCTCGACCTGCCTGACAACGCGCACCCCGCTGCGCGGGTGCTTCGAATCGAGGCGGCGCCTTCCACTGCGGCGACGTTGTTCGGGGCGCTCGATTACCTGACCAGCTATCCTTACGGGTGCACCGAGCAGACGATGTCGAGCTTCTTGCCGAATGTCATCGTCACCCAGGCACTGAAGGAGGTTAAGGCCGCGTCGATTCGCGACTCGAACGACCTCCCCGTCAAGGTCCAGCGCGGATTGGATCGGCTCTACGCCTACCAGCACGACGACGGAGGCTGGGGCTGGTGGAAGGATGACAAAACCGATCCGTTCATGAGCGCCTACGTCGTTGACGGCTTGATAATGGCCACCAGGGCCGGTTACAAGGTCGAGCGAGAACGGCTCAAACGCGGACGCGACAAGCTCGCCGAGTTGATCGGCGCAGGCAAGACCGAAGAAGGAAAGACCATCGACCCCGAAACTCGCGCCTTCATGATCTACGCGCTTTCTGAAAGCGGAGACGTCGACGGGAGCCTGGTGAACGATCTGTTCGCGAAGCGGGGTGAGCTTCAGCCCTATGGCCGGGCCTTGCTCGCGCTGACTCTCAAACTTCGACGTGATGACAACCGTGCGCGCCAGGTGGCGGGTGAAATAGAGGGTTCCGCTCAGGCTACCGACTACGATGCTCACTGGGAATCGAAGCGGCGGCCGATGCTCGACTTCACCGAAAGCAACGACACCGAGGCGACTGCGTTTTCCTTGAAGGCCCTGGCGCGCATCTCGCCGCAGAGCCAGTTGTTGCCGAAGGTCGCCCGCTGGCTGGTCAGCAATCGACGCAATGGCTACTACTGGGACTCGACGAAACAGACCGCATTTGCCGTGCTCGGATTGACTGAATACCTGAAGGTCAGCAGGGAACTCACTCCGGACTACAACCTTCAGATCTTCGTGAACGGAGAGCAGGTGCTGACGCGGCGCGTTTCGACGCTGGATGCAACCGGCGGCCAACCGTTCGTGCTGGAGCGAAAGAGTGGACAGGTTGGGCGCACCAATCAAGTGAAGGTGGTAAAGAGCGGAGCCGGAGTGCTCTACTTCTCAGCCACGCTCAACTACTACACCAGGGAGGACAACGTCGCCGCCCAGGGATCATCGGACCTGAGTCTCACGCGCGAGTATCTGCGGTTGCGCGTGGTCGACTCGGGAGGCTCGGCGAAGTGGTCGGTCGAACCGCTCAGTGGAGAGTTGCGATCGGGTGACCTCATCGTATCGCGCCTCCACCTCCGAGGAGGAAAGACGCAGTATGTGATGGTCGAGGACCCGATTCCCGCGGGCTGCGAACAGGTCGAACGAGTGAGCGGGATCGATCTCAATTACACTGCGAATCACTGGTGCGACTGGTACAGCTCGCGAGAGTTCCGCGATCAGCGGACTGCGTTTTTCCTGAACTTCTTTAGCGGCGATACGACATTGCAGTACGCGCTGAGGGTGCAGGTACCGGGTGATTTCAAGGTACTGCCCGCGCGAGCGGAGCTGATGTACCAGCCGGCGGTACAGGCGAACACGGCATCGACCGCGTTGAAGCTGCTCGATAAGAAGTAGTACGCAGGCAAAGTGATTGTGATGGATAAAAATGGGATTCGGACGAAGTTGGACGAGTCTGTTCTGAGACAAGATATGAATGATCCATGCACCTGAGATCCACAGCTACTGACTCCTGGTTGACAGCCGAGGTTCGGTAATCACTTCTGTCAGTGTGGCCACAACTATGATCAAAACTGTATTCAGCGCAATCTCATCTTCTGCGCGCTCTCTGCTTCGTTTCTGGCGCGCGTTGATAATCTTCTTCCTGCTCTACGCCGCGATGCTTGGAGCCGTGTACCTGTTCTTCGCGGGACGAGAGACCTCCACTGCGCAGTTGTTGCTCAACGTCGCGCTTGCGCTGGCCGTGCCCGTTCTCTTCTTTGTGCTCCAGACGATGGCCGTGCGATTCACGAATACCCAGGGCCACGCCAGGACGCTGACGGTGGGCGCACTTCGCGACTTCTGGAAACTGCTGTTGATCAGCCTTCCGATGATCGCTGTGGTCGGGTTGCTCGTCTACCTGTTGGCCCAGATCAAAGTCGGACCCGAGCAAACGGCGGTGATACCGCCTCCCCGCGCCACCGTAGTTAAGGCAACTCCGCCGCTACAATGGCAGGCTGTCGCCATAGCGGCGATAGAATATCTGCTGCTCTGTCTTGTCCTGCCGCTCTCGCTGATTCATCTTTGGATCGCTACCGCGCGAGATGGATTGAAGGCGGCGATCAAAGGGATCGCCCGAACGCTTGGCCGCGCGCTTGCGCCGAGCTCAGTGTTGATCTATGTGATTGGATTTGTCTTCTTCGGTGCGCTTCCTTATTTCCTGTTGTTCAGCAAGACGCAGGCTTCGAGTACGTGGCTCGATATCGGCCTGTTGACCGGGCGCTTGTTGCTAGCGGTCTTGTTGTCGCTCGTCGGGTGGGTTGTAACGCTGGGCGCGCTGGCACAGCTAACGCCGAATGAGATGTCGAATACGGGAAGCGTAAGAGCGGGGGCAGGAACCGAGCATGTTGCGCTTGGGTCGTAACGGTCTTTGGAACCTGGTTGCTCTCGCCATGTCGACGCTGTGCGTGGCGAGTGTGTGTTCCTGCGCCCGGCCGGAAGTTACATCGGTTGATGCAGCCCATGTTGACAAGCCTGCTGACAGTAGGGCGGTGGGCATTGCCGATCAGGACCGGGCTCTTCAGGAAGCGGCAGTCCGGGCGCTCGGCGATCGTGAGGGCGCGGTGCTCGTGATCGACCCGCATTCGGGCCGAATCCGAGCAGTGGTGAATCCGCGTCTGGCATTCGAGCAGGCCTTTCCTCCCGGCTCCACGATGAAAGTCTTCACCGCGCTTACCGCACTGCGAAGCGGACTCATCGATGGCGAGTCGCGCTCTCAGTGCCGGGGCCGATATCGACTGGGCGACTATCAAGTCACCTGCTCTCACCCCAAAAGCAAGACCCCATTCAATCCTGCTCAGGCGCTTGGCTACTCGTGCAACTGCTACTTCGCGGACCTCGGGTCGAGACTGAGTCCGGCTTCGTTCGTCTCGACGCTAAACTCATTAGGCTTTGGCAGACGGACTGGAGTGAATGCGGGCGGCGAGGCAGAAGGCACGGTTCCCGGACGTCAGTGGAATATCGGCGATGCAGTAGGTGAAGGCAAGGACGTCACCGTGACAGTGGTTCAACTTCTCACGGCTTACACAGCCTTATTCAACGGCGGACGCCTTTATCGTCCACAGCAGGGAGATCCGCAAAAGGTCACCGCGGACGAGCAAGGGTCGCTTCGCATCGATCCCGCGCACAGGCGAACATTGATCGAGGGTATGAGATCCGCGGTCGAATACGGCACTGCGGCGGAGTCGGGACTGGCCGCGCTTCCACTGTTTGTGTTCGGCAAGACGGGCACTTCAAGCGCAAGCAACGGCTTCGGGAGACAAGGCTGGTTTGCCGGCTTTGCGGCAAAGGCAGGCTCAGGAAATGAGCCGTCACCTGAAGCGATCGGGCTGGGCCTTGTCGTATTGCTCAAGCGCGGGCGCGGCGCCGACGGCGCTCAAGTCGCGCGGCCGATATTCGAGACATATGCGAAGTTCGCTAAATCCGATGAGAGCGCCGTGCTCCAACGTTCGCCGACGACGCCGCGATCATCCGGGCAGCAGGTTCGAGTAGCTAACATCCGCGAAGGAACTACCGAGACCGTCTCGCTTGAAGATTACGTTCTCGGCGTGACTTTGGCCGAAGCGAGTACTGAGGACGAGATCGAGGCGCTTGAGGCACAGGCGATCACGACTCGCACC
>DASYSA010000713.1:0-14373 GCA_036003885.1 Blastocatellia bacterium
TGGTTACGCTGGCGCCGGCCGCCCCGTGATTGACCCATCTCTCTATCTGCTTAACATAGTCCGGGAGAGCAACTCCCCTGAACACTCGCCGCTCTTCCACCGCTGCCTGGCCAGTCGACCGCTCTCGCACCTTCGCCGTGATAGAGCCGTCGCCCGCAAGAACGACCTCGGCCTGCCGCTCGAGCTTGTTCGCCTCCGCCGGAATCTCAGGCATCCGCAGCAGCGCGCCCCCTTCGGCAGCAACGATGAGCGCGAGGCTACCTTGCTCGTGATCCGGCAGATCGCCGACCGGGGTGTTGTCGTCCGTCGGATCGAAGATCAACAGCCGTCCAAGAACCGGATGGCGAACAATAGTGGCCGCTTGCGTCGCGTCGCTGGCCTTGACGGCGATGATGCAGTGGTTGAACTGTTGCGGCGAGGGCCACTCCTCGCGCACGTACGTTGGGTCGCCGGAGTATATCGAGACCAGGTACGATTCAATTCCAACCACCTTCAGCAGCGCACGCATCAGATTGGCCTTGTCTTTACAGTCGCCGTAAGCTTTTGCGAAGACATCAGACGCCAAATGAGGCTTGTAGCCGCCGCCACGTCCGATGCCAGTCTGAATCGAGACGTAGTTGACGTTCTGCACGAAGCGCCCAATCGCCTGGATCTTTTGAAGCTCGGTGCTCGAGTTCGCTACCAACTGCCGGGCCTTCTCTGCCATCGCCTCATTTGGCGTCGCCTGGGAAGCGCTCAGCTCAGACAACCACTTTGAGACCTCCGACCATTTGTCAAAGCTGCGGCCGGGCACCGCTTTGCCGGCAGCTGGAAAGTAGCTCACTGCGAGGCGAGGCGCGAGGTTGGTGACCGGTGGACTTGCGGGCTCGTACCCGATCCAGCCTAGATTGCGGAGCTCCCACGAGTAGTTCGATCCGTTGACCACCGGTTCGATGCTGGGGTAGTTGAAGGTCACTCCTTCTGCCCTCCAGCCAGTTGGAAGCGTGATCGAATAACGCGACAACAGCGTTGGCAGCCTGCCCTTTTGAAAGGGCCAATCGAACTGGGTGAAGACAGACCGCTCCTCGGAGGTACACTCATATCCAAAGACAGCCCCGATTTCGGTGTCATCAGAAGCGTCGATCACTTTTGCCCGTACCTCGTCGAAGACGGCGTTCAGGGCGCCTGAAACGTCCAGCGTCTGGTCTTTCCCGTATTTCTTCACCTGTTCAGATGGCCGAATCAGCCAAGCACGCATCTCTCGCACCTTGCCGGTGTCTGTGAGGTAGGTAACGTGTGCGACAGCACGCCTCTTCCCTTCGTTCGTGAGAATCTTAATGGCATAACGCGCCGTAGTCGTGACCCGGCCATCCTCTTCCACCTTCACATTCTGCTCGTCGAGAATGACCACAGCAGGCACTTTCTTGTCATAAGCAGGAGCTGTCGCAGAAGCAGCCAGTGTCAGCCACGAGGGCGCCTCCTCGGCGACTGACGCAGGCGAGGCGGACGCAACAAGGGCGACACAACACAAGGCGACACAGGAGATAGCCACCGCGGTTAGTGAACCGAGTATCCATCTATTTCCAACGTTGAGTGAGGTTTTCATAACTATTGCACCTGGCCTCCTCGGAGCGCCTGCCTTATTGCCCTTGCTTGAGCGTTATCGTGTGGTTGTCTCGCTCGTGCACCACGTCGAATATCATCTTCAGCTGAGGATAAGAAGTTTGCGGAAAGACCAGATTGCCGTTAGCGCCAAAGAAGAACTTGCGCTGGTAAATCAGAGTCTTTTTGTCGTCGGTTAGGCCGATATGAACATCGTACTTGCTGACCCTGGAGGCCGTGAACCCTTCGGGTGCGTCGGCATTGTCCAGAGCGAACCCGGCCGGCAGAGAGATTTCGACCGTGTCGTCTTCGGACCAGCCGTAGTGAAAATACACCGCATGCTTTCGTTCGCTAGTGGGAAATAGCGGCTCAATGCCCCGCTCAAAGAACTCCGGCTGCAGGAAAAGGCGCTTGCCAGTGCGTTGGCCATAGCCAGGCACTCGCACGTGAAACGAATAGACGAACGGCTTAACCCTATCAGTCACGTTCTCAATCTTTATGTTCGACAATTCCGCCGTGCTCATGCGGCGCTTGATCCCGTTCCGGAGCGTCTCCTCACGTTGTGTTGGAGAGTCGTCGTCATCGTATTCCTTACGTTCCGCCCCGGCATGACCTGTATACTCGATGCGGACGTCGCCCTCGATTGTCCCATCTTCACTGAGAACCAGCTTGGCCGTGCGCCTCTGGAGCGATTTCTCGGGTTCTGTCAACGGAGTCATCACGAATGTGGGTTTTTTGGAGTCCGAGATCAGCGCCTCCTGTCCTTCATACTGCCATTGCAGCATTCCTGGGGAAACGTAAGGCTTCGACGCATCATAGAAATGCCAGCCCTCGCCTACCTTGACCGCAACGATGTAGAACTGCAGGAAGTAGTCGTCAGGGATATTCACATCGAAGAAGATGTCGCTTCGATCGGCGAGGTTCGCTACTCGAGCATCGAATCCAAGGGCGGACGCGAAAGCCCCAAACAGCATATTCAGATCCTTTCCCGTACCCATTCCGCGTTTCAGCGTATCAGCGGGCGACTTGTTTTCCTTCAGCTTGGCCCGATCGTCGGGGGTCATCCCGTTCGCGTCATCGTTTACGTTCTTCATCTTCGTTCGGCAGAATTCGTAGAGTCGGTCGAGTTTCTGATCGGGTGTGCTTGCATCCCCGACTATCTCGGCGGCTGTCTTGCGCACCTCGTCGTTGGGCTTCATTTCGCCCTTGAACTGCTCGTAGACCTCTTTGCCATACTGCTGCCAGAACTCGGCGGGCGCAACCTTTCGGTCCTTGGAGTAATAAACCAGCATCCATGAACGAACCTGATCTTCAGGCGGCATCCGCGGCTCCTCGTGAAAGGCGGGAACGTTGGTTTGCTGGACGCTATAGAACCCATCCTTCTCTTTGACAAACTTGTCGAAGCTGACACGAAAGCTCATTGTCCGCATTCCGTAGGGCAGGCCGGGAAGCGAGAGCGGCTTCAGATAATACTTCACCACTTGAATCGGGATGCTTCGCTGAAAGTGCACCCGCATGTAGAAGGCTATGTCCCGCGTCTCCTTCCATCGATACTCGATAATACAGCCCGGCTCGACAGCGGGCATTGCGAACGACTTCACCTTCACCTTTCTATCGCCAGACTTGACGATGGTGCGATCAAACACCGCATCCTTTTTGAGCTCGATGATCGTCCCGTCGGATTTGATTGTGCGACCGGCTATCTCGGATATCCTGCCGGTGCCTCGATATGGAATCTCGACTGTGCTTTGGGATTCTTTACCCCGCTCGGTGAATACCTTGATACGCAAGTAATGACGCTCTACAGAGCGGATGTCGTAACCATCTACCTCATCCTGAACGCGCACCTCCCAGAAGATCACCTCTGCGTCGGCGTCCTTCTCTACAGTCGGAGCCTTCATTGCGAGGTGAGCCGGATCGATCGGCTTCCAGTCATCCGCAAAAACAGGTGCGGCAGCACCAGCGAATAAACAGAGCACGACCATTGAGAATCGGTTCTTAAACAAGCGACCAGTCATGTGTGGTTCCTCCACCGGAGCTTGATGAGTTGTCTGAGGCGCTCGAAACTGAAGGCTGCGGGCTTTTGACCGGTACCCGTTGAAGTCAGATGCGATTGCAATTATAGACACATAAATACTGAACTGTAAACAAGATTCGTTAAGCTTGAGCCAAGAGTCTGCGAAATCCGGCGTTCGCAGAGGCACATTACCTATCGCTGAATACTCGATCAACCGGCATGATTTCGACCGCGCTCGGGCTGATCTTGAGGGGATACCTCTCAATCAGTTTGTCCTCTTCCAGGATCTCTTTCGGCGGAGGAGAGGTATACGATATCGGGGAAGGCCTGTTATCGACCACTGCACTCTTGAATGCCTCCGCATCCTTGGTGACCACCACGATCCTGACGTTCTCCGCCTGAAGGTACTTCTTTGCAATCCTGTTGACATCTTCCAGGGTGAGCTTGCGCAAGCGCTCGCGCACATACTCGGTGAAGCTCGGCATTCCGTAGTAGTGGCTGTCGAGCGCGTATCCCAACTGCGCGTCCTGAGCCTTCGTCAACACATTGACAAATTTGGTCAGGAAGAGCCTCGTCGCCTCGAAGTCGTCTTTCGACAGTCCGCTTTCAACCAGTTTGCGAAGCTCATAGAGCGCAATCCGCAGTGCGAACACACCGTTCTTGGGTTCAACCGGACGAACCCACACCTGAAAGATCTGCTGGCGCCGGCCGAGGTTCGGATCGGGATGAAACTGAAACATTCCGCGCGGGAAGTACTCGATATAGGCGTAGTCACCGTAGTTCAATCCGCGAATCTGGCGCATGCGCTGGTACAGATAGCTGTTGCTCGATCGGTGTTGTCCGAAGTAGGACTGTAAGACCAACATCGCCGGCCAGTCCTTATCGGCGCGAGTCACGGCGATGGGAAAGCCGAACGAGATCGCGGTCGCCGGCGTGTCTTTCTGAATGATCTGCATCTGAAGCCCGCTGATCCTGGCAGGTTCAGGCAACTGCAATGATGACGGCTTTCCCGCTGCGAGCCTGGCTCCGAAATCATTTCTTATTTTGGCTTCGAAGCCGGCGGGATGTCCGCCGGCCAGGCCGAGCACAAAGTTCGACGAGGTATAGTTCTCTCGATAAAACGTCTTCAGGTCCTCGATGGTCAGCTTCTCGAGCGCCTCGACTGTCCCGATGTTGTAGCGCCCGTAGGGGTGACCTGCGTAAATGAAGTTGTACAACGCTTCCTTGCCGAGCTCCTCGTCATTGTTGCCGCGCAGATTCACCTTCAGGAAGTTGATGGCGTTCTCCTTTAGACGAGTGAAGTCATCGGGCCGCCATCCCGGATCGAGCAGCATGCCGGACATAATCTGATAATACTTCGACAGATTGTCGATGTGCGTTGCGCCGTAAAAGACGGTCATCTCCTTGTCGACCTGCGCATTGAACTCAGAGGCGATGGGGTACATCGCCTTCACGATCTGCTCGTAGGTCATCTCGCGGCTGCCCCCTTCAGAGAGCATCGCGGCGGTCAGCGCAGCGACCCCCTCTTTACCCCTGGGATCCGAGGCCGCGCCGATATTGAACAGAATACGAAAGCTGACGAGAGGAGATGAGTTGGGCAGCAGTACCATTTGTAATTTTGCCCCACCCTTTCCGGCCTGAGCGAGGCCCAGACCTGGCATTGTAAGCGCTACGATGAGGGCAAGACCTGGCCACTTCATGTCACTGCTGCTCCTTCTGCGACAGGGTGACAATGGTACGCTGATTCTCGACGAAATACTTCCTGGCCATCTGCTGAATGTCGTCAGGGGTGATCGAGGCATACATGTCGAAAAGCTTGTTTATCGTTTCGGGAGTCCGGCGGAGCCCGATGAAGGGCGCGATGTTGGAGGCGATGGCCTGAGAGTCATCGAGGCTCAACGCGAAACTGTATCTGAGGTGTGACTTGACTGCCTCCAGTCTCTCGGCGTCGACCTTCGTCGACTTGAAAGAATCGAAGGTCTTCATTATCTCGCCGCGAACATGGTCGACATCCTTCTGATTCTTGACTCGGGCAATCACAGTCATGAGGTAAGGGTCTACATGTTCTTCGAGCGAGTAAAAGAGCGCGTCTACCGTTTGCTCCTTGATGACCAGCCGCTGATAGATCTCGGAGTTGGAGGAAAATCCGAGGCTTGCGACCAGGTCCATCGCTGCCAGGTCCTTGCGCTCATCCGAATAGGCCGGGCTGGTATATGCTACCGCGACCAGCGGAAGAGTCCTGGTCGGCCAATCTACATGAGCCGTCAGTTCGCGCGGCTGTCCGCCCTCGACGGGAATCCGAGGGACGTAACTGCCGCGCTGCCACTCACTCCAGTATTTTCTGGTCATCGCGAGCACCGGTTCGTGCTTGACGTCCCCCGATACGATTATTGTGGTGTACTCGGGTCGATAATAGCGCTTGAAGAACTCGAGGCTGTAGTCGTAGAGGTTTGGCATATTCTCGACGTCTTCGCGAAAGCCCATCGTGGTGTGTTTGTAGGTATGCGACTGGTAGGAAGTGTTGCGCAACACCTCGAAGAGTTTGCGGACCGGATCGGATGCGTTCTTGTTGTACTCACCCAGGACCGCTCTGGTCTCCGTCTTGAATAGTTCCTCCGAAACTTTCAGATGCTGAAACCGATCGGCTTCGAGCGACATTATCCTGTCGAGGTCTTCCTTTGAAAAGACGGTATGGTAAACAGTGCGGTCGTCTGTCGTATAAGCGTTCTGGTCGGCACCCGCGGCTTTGAGTATCTCGTTGTACTTCTCTTGCGAGTAGTTCTCGGTTCCCCGAAACATGAGGTGCTCAAACAAGTGAGCGAAGCCCGACTTGCCGGGCTCGATTTCGTTCCGCGAGCCGGCGTTCACGACGATGTACAGGGCAACGATGTTCGGGTAATCAGTCGGTACCGTGATCAACCGAAGCCCGTTCGGCAAGTCGTCTATGAAGAAATTATGCGGGAAGACTTTTTTGGCGCCCTGCCCTGCAATTGGTAATGTCATGGCTAATACGATAATCGAGACGGCTAGACTTTTCATCTCTCATAACCCTTCTCACAGATACCTGAATTATCGACGAAGGAGGCGTGGCTTAGCAAGAAGACGTTGCGCGTTCCGCGTTCCGTGTTTCGCGTTCGGACCAGGAGTGATAGGGAGAATGCAATTGATTACTTCTACGTTGGGACGTAAAAACCGAAACGCGGAACGCGAAACGTCTTCACAATGCCTTCCACACAATAACGACCACCAGCAACGGAAGCCCGATCAGGAATAGCGTGACGGGCCACGCCCACGGGTGCGCGTAGTTGATTGTGTATCCCGGGCTAAACGCCTTGGGAACGATCAACCGCGAGTCGCCGGGATTGCGATAGATCAGCGCGCTCCATCCATCGGGCGCCTGAATCAATCCGCGACTCTGCAACGCGCTCGCCGTCCTCTTGAACCTGACAACGCCGATGACTATAACCACCAGCATCAGAACCAGCGAGGTGATGACCATCGACCCGGGACTCTGGGGTCTGAAGATCGGTAACGCCAATGAGAGGAGCGTGAACAGCACCGCCAGGGCGAGGGCAATCATCCGGACAAGATCCCCGATTACCGCAGCCATCTGCGCCGCAGCCTCGGGCGATGCCTTGATATGCGAGGCCACATGACGGCGTTTGCTGATCGCAGTGGCCAAAACTTCGAAGATGGCACAGAGAACCAGCCCCGCTACAAGTGGTATGAAGACGATGAACGGGTCCTTCGTAACCCAGCGGTCCGGCACCCCTCCCGGCCCCCAATGAACGATCCAGCGTTCGGGCAGGCTCTGCCACCTGAGAGCGAGAATGGCAGCGGCGGTCGACAGCACCACAAAGGGTGCTAACCTCAACCATGCGTTTCGCGTTTCGCGTTTTGCTTCTGTCATTTCTCATTCCACCAGTAGAAGTAATCCCGATGCTCCGAATGGGTTATGATCCGCACCTATCTCAACTGCATTTCCCCTTGCCGTTCCTAACGTAAACCGTAAAACGCAAAACGCAAAACGTAAAAGACCGAACGCGAGACGCCTCTATGCGGATGGACCTGACGACACAAGCGAGAAATCCGGATTGCTCTTGCGCCGCCAGACGAATCCGTCCAGAACGTAATGCGTGATCTGGGGCAGGGCCAGCAGAGGGACGAGGATGACTTTGAGCGCCCCAATCTCCCACGGGCCGCCGAACAACCAGCTTCGCTCCTGCCAGACCCCTCTATCCCAGAACAGCTCTTCAACGTATGCAATTGCCCAGAGCAACAACAAAAAGAACGCGGGACCTCGCGCGAAGATTCGAAGTACACCCCGCCCGCTCGTCTGCACCGAGCGCGCGCGACCATACCAGTAGATCAGCGCCAGGTACGGCACGCCGTGAATGATGACATTTGTAACCGTGAACGCATAATCGGAGTTGTACCAGACGATGCCCGCGTACCAACATAGGGCGGTCGTCGCTACGACGATGTCTTTGCCGGGATTCACTTCCCTTTTCCGAGCCCAGCGATACAACGATCGAATTGCATAGATGCCGAGCACCGACCAGTAGATCGGCTGCGCGATTCGATCGAGCATTTCGGGGACGCCGGTGAAGTCATCCGTGAGAAACCACCAGAACCGGCGCGGCAGGTGGGTGTGCCAATAGATGAGTGGATAGAGAGTCGCCATGTAGATCGCTCCCCCGTCTATCCATTGGCCGATCTTGTCTCGCTCACCGGCTCGGGCCCGGTATAAAGCCACCCAGCCGTACTGCTGTCTCACAAAGTGAAAGACGGCCAGGTAGGCAAGTACTCGCCAAAAGAGAAGAGCCCCTTCGGAGTAAAGCGCGATTCCCAACACCAGAGCGAGAATGGGCACGAGTCCATACAACCAGGGTCTCCGCTTGAGCTCGTCGGCGTCGAAGTAGACGCGGAATCCGGTCGCCCACACGTGAGCGACATCGATGAGCAACACCGCAGGCACCCAGACCCAATCCGGCGAGTCGCCGTTGAGCACACCCGCCCTCGCACCTATCCAGAGCGCCAATAACGAGACGATCGCGCTGCCCAGGAATACTGAGAGATCAACTCGCGCTGAAAAGAGCCAGCGGTTCGGGCGCGAAGAGACGGAGACGCCCCGAGCGGCCGGCCCGGCTGAGGCCACTGCGGTGCCGTTGGTTGAGTAGATCTCACTGCTCACTGTGGTATCGGGGTCGCCACATCCCTCCGCTGACCCGTCAGAACTTCCTCCGCTGCTCGAATGCCGTGATAGAAGGCCTCCTCAAACAGGGGCACGCCGCTCAAGTCGGTGTTCGCGAAATGGATTCCGCGATATGGCTTCGCGGCCTTCATTCTAGCATCGCTCCACACAAATCCAGGCCGCGGTCTTATCATCGCATGTCCCCATCGCATCACGTCGAGCCGGTCGACCAGCAACCGAATGTCGGGATGCGCCCGGGTCAAATCGGTGAGCGCGACATCGGCCCAACTCGACCAGCCGGTTTCCAGTAACCTGGCCCTGGCGGTCCGCGGGTCCTCATCGGTGAGCGGGTAGTAATACGTGAAGACCGTCGGGCCGTGGTCCAATCCGCGCTGATGCGTGGCTACCACGTAACCGAGCGAAGGGCTATCATAAAGCACATTGTCCCACGCCAATGGGAATCCGAGGCTCCGCGGCCGGTCCTTCAAAAAGAGATTGGCGACCATCCAGGCGCCATACTCAAACTCAGCTACATGGACGGGCGCCTCCTCTTTGTAAGGTCGAATTATGTAGCGCGTCAGGAAGTGGGGCGCCGCAAAGATGACCCTGGCGGTATGGTAGCCAACGGCATTCTGCCCGTCGTGTTCTATCGCAACCACGTCCAGCCCTTCGCGGTCGCCGGGATTGGTTGGGATTATCTCGCAAGCGGCCTGGCCCAGCCGAACATGCGAGCGCGCCTTGCCGTAAAGATGAGAGACCAGGCGGCCATTCCCCTCAGGCCAGGTAATCAGCGGCTGAGCCTCGTCACCGGGCTTGCGCACGCGCGAAGCGAAATAGAATAGCCCTGCCCACGCGCTTGTAGTCTTCAGCGTCATACCGTAGTCGTCGCGACAACCGTACTCGACCAGCCACAAAAGACGGGGCGAAGTGAATCCTTTGTTTCGAAGCCATTCGGCGATGGTGATCCTGTCGAGTGAGGTTATCTCGGCATCATCTGTACTCATGGCAACAGGTATCGCAAACGCTCGGCGGCCTCGAGCGTCACGCCAGGCGACAAGGCGCGCGATCTCCTTTTCGAAGGCCGCCAGTTGAGCCAGATCCTCTTCACTCGCGCCGGCGCGCAGGTACAGCCCTTCGTACCAGCGCCCCCTATAGAAGACTCGCTCCTCCGGATCGCGGCAGAGATACTGCTCGCCGACGATAGGCTCGCCTTCGCTGGTTCGCCCTTCAAGCACACCCATCTCATCGAGCAGAGAGATCAGCGCGGGGTTGTCCTTCATTGGAGCGGGAAGGTAGTGAGCGCCCCAGGGAAACGGCACGACTGATGACGTGCCGCTACGAGCTGTGCCTCCAGCATCGCGTTCCAGTTCGAGCACGACGAAGTCCTCGAAGCCGGACCTCAGCAGTCGCCACGCTGCGGCAAGGCCTGCAACTCCGCCGCCAACGATGACGACACTCGCATGCCGCCAATTATCCTGCGAAGGAGCGACCCTGAATCCGTCACGTATACGGTGCCCGATCCCGTCAGAAGCTCCGACTATTTCACCGGGAGGAAGCGGTGGAACTGCAGGCGAACGGCATGCGGCGAGCGCCGCCGGAACTCCCAGAAAGGCTGCAAGCACCTCGCGTCTCGTGAGCTTGTACGACAAGAATTTCGAATTTCGAATTTCGAATTTCGAATTTCTCAACGCTGCCTCCGTAGAATCGAGACAACCTCTTTGCCGCCGAATGCTGTCTGACCCACCGTCACACCTACAAACTCGAAGGCGGCAGCTCCCATTTCGTTCAACTCCTTCTGCATAGTGGATGTCTTCGAAGTCGCCAGGAGCTTGTATTCGTAACCCCCGGTCCGCGCCTCCGGATCGCGTTCGAGAATAACGACAACTTCCTTTCCTCCGAACGTTGAAGGGAAGACCGTCTGCCCCTTGTACTCGAATCCCGCGTCTGCCGCCTGTTGCAGCTCTCTCTGCATAGTCGATGTCTTGCTGGTCGCAAGCAGTCTATACTCGAAGCGGCTGTTGCCCCGCGTCCTCTGATCTCTGGACATCACTACGACTACCTCGGAACCCCCGAAGGCGGTCTCGCCACCCATCACGCCCGCAAATCTGAACCCGGTTCCGGCAGCCTCGTTCAGCTCCTTCTGCATGGTCGAGGTCTTGTTGGTTGCCAGGAGCTTGTACTCGCAACTGGATCGCCCCTCCTGACCGGGCCGCCCGAAACAAGTCGCCGCAAGGCAAAGTATCAACGCAAATGCTCGCATATTCATATCGCCTCCAACTTCGTTTCGCGTTTTTGCGTTTTACGTTTTACGTTTAGCGTTTCTTGTTCTTTGTTACCCGCCGACATTCGTCTTTAGGAATCCAAATCTGTGAACGAGAACGCGAAACGCGAAACGAGCAACGCGAAACGTTCCTTTCACTCCCATCGCTTCCACTCTGATTCGTAGTATCTGACGAGCGCCTGGTTGTCCAGGCGGTTTATTTCGACCGGCACCGGGCCAGTATCCGCCGACCACCTGAACAGCGATCCCAACGCCTGATCGTCCAAAAAGCGCAACCCGGCCGGGGCATGCGAAGGAGGATCGAAGGGCGTCAGTCTCGCAAGCGCGAAGCCCCAAACCCCCTGAAATGAGGGAACCGTCGTCTGATATGGCTTCACCACGAAACCCGCCGCCTCGATCGTCCTCACTATGCACCAGTACGAAGAACGTGCGAACAGGGGGGACGTACACTGGACGGCAACTGTCGCGGCCGGGTTGAGTCTGGCCGTGAGCAACCGATAGAACCTGGTTGTGTACAGCTTGCCCAATGCGAAGGTGTTCGGGTCCGGGAAGTCGACGATTGCGGCGTCATAAGGCCCGGAATGCTCCTCGAGCCAGATCATGGCATCCTGATTCACCACTTGAACGCGAGCGTCGGAGAAGGAGTGTTTGTTCAATTCAGCCAGCGGAGGGAACTGCGCCGACAAGGCTGTCATACCCGGGTCGAGATCAACCAGCGTAATCGATTCGACCGAAGGGTGTCGCAGAATCTCGCGCACTGCTAACCCGTCCCCCCCGCCGAGGACCAACACTCGGCGGGGATCGCCGGCCAGCACCATCGCCGGATGCACCAGCGCTTCGTGGTACCGATATTCGTCGGCGGAGCTGAATTGAAGGTGCCCGTTTAAGAACAACTGAAACCCGGCCTTGCCGCGAGTGACTACTATTCTCTGATACTGGGTCGTCCGCGAATAAATGATGTCGTCGGCAAACAGTTCATCCTCGGCAAGCGATGTGAGGGAATTCGCTTTGATGAGGCCGACGACAAGCAGTGCAATCGCGATGGCGGCTCTGCCGCGCAGTCCCGAGACCCCTCCCGAAATCAACGGTCTCATGAACCAGGTAGCCCATAGGCCGACACCTGCATTCAGCAGCCCAAACACCAGCGACGTTCTAACCAGGCCCAGCTTCGGCACAAGAAAGAGAGGAAACAGCAGCGATGCGGCCAGCGCCCCGATATAGTCGAAGGTCAACACACGGGATACGAGCTCTTTGAAGTCGAGGTTGTCTTTTAGGATTCGCATCAACAGCGGCAGTTCGAGACCCACCAGGATGCCTACCAAAAAGACCACCCCGTAGAGAACGACTTGAAAGTAGCTGAGCCGAGCGAAGCTCAGAAACAACAGCGGTGCCGACCAGCCGCCAAGCACAGCAACACCCAGCTCGACCTCGATAAACCGCCGCGCCAACCCGGTCTCGATGAATCGCGAAAGCCAGGCCCCGCCGCCAAGCGCGGACAAATAGATTCCAATGATCAGAGAGAACTGGGTGATCGAGTCTCCCAGCACGTAGCTGGCCAGCGTACCGGCAAGCAACTCATAGATCAGCCCGCACGTGGCGATGATCAAAACGTTGAGGAAGAGTATCGGCGTGCGATTCATCGTATGCGTTTGACGTTTTTACGTTTTATGTTTTGCGTTTTGCGTTTTGCGTTTCGCCGTTTGTGATTTGGACTAAGACACAAACGCAAAACGTAAAACCTAAAACGCAAAACGTTCAACGGCCTTCCGTGCAGTCGGCATTCCCATCCTCGCCACATGTGAACAGCTGTGGCGCCCAGCGCAAGGTCGACTCCTTTACGCTAATCCACACCGGCGTCAGATTGTAATGCTCCTTAGTCCATCCGAGTTTGAATCTGTCCTTCCATGCGCCCTCGAACGCGCCCGGCTCCCCGTACCCGAAGAGATGATACGATTCGTGCAACAGGATGGCCGCCCGCTCAACCTCATCTACCGAATCTTCGAAGAATTGGGGATAGAGCGTTACTACCTCAAACGGGAAATTGGTCGCCGCATATGCGCTCTGATGGCCGTTATGCCGGTTCCACCAGCTGTCGGTAGATCGGTAGCGCACGAGACGGCCCAACACGAATGCTTGCTTGCCGAACCCTCTTCGCTCGATCACATCGATCGCCTTCTTAACCTCTTTCTCTTGATCGGGCAGCAGCGGTTCCGAGCTTGTGATGAGCGACGTGTAGCCCAGGAACAAAAGAACCAGAGTCAATAAAAGGATTCGCGTGAAACTCTTGACGATCAGGCGCTTGAGGCCGGCCTTGCTTCTCACCGCCGCGAGCGCCTTGCCGCAGTGCAGGCAGGCTCGCAACCCAGGGGCACTGGTAAGCCCGCAATGGATGCAGGTGGTCGAATTGATTCCGGACGTCTGGTTCTCCGATGACTTCAAAGAGGCAGTTCCTGGCGAGAAATCGGATCTGCAAGCTGTCGGCCGTGAGGCCAAAGGCACGAAGGCGGCAAATCCGGGAAGCCGAACCCCTTCGAGCCCATCGCACGGCATGGTCAGTTCGCAACCGTAACGCACCTAGCCGTGTACAGCCGCGGCAACGATGAGCGCGATGCCGATGATCACTGAACCCATCACGATCGCCAGGGCCGTATTCTGGTCGTCTTCGATCTCTTTGCGAACCGAGAACGGGGCGACCTTGTTCATGATCCAGAAGGCGAAGGCGAACAGTATCAGTCCGACGATGGTGAAAGCGAGCGTGAGTACTAACAGATTTGCCAACTGGTCCAGGGGTACTACCAGACCGAAGGTTGTTGTAGCGAGTGTGGATCCGATTGAAGCTCCGACTTGGTTGATTAGCATTTACTTCCCTCCTCGATAACCGAAGTGCCAGAAGTGAAATGAGCGGTATCCGCCCGGTGATTGGCGTACGTCGGCGGGTACGACCTGCCGGGTCGTATCACCGAACTCCTTCCCAGTGAGCGCCACCACTCCATACAACAAGATGACGATGATTCCGAAGATCAAATAGAATTTAGACATAAGCGTTTTGCGTTTTGCGTTTTACGTTTTGCGTTTTACGTTTGCTGTTCAGTCCAACTCACAAACGCGAAAAGCAAAACGTAAGACGTAAAACGCTTACCTGTACTTCACACCCTTTATGTCGGACTGACGGAGATACCTCATTAGGCCTCCTATCAGCCCCTTCGTCGCCACTGCAAGTCCCTTCCGCGCTGCAAACTGATCGTCCGTGATATATGACTGGTCCAGCGCAACATAGAGCTGAGCCTCTACTTCGGCGAC
>DASYSA010000714.1:0-29541 GCA_036003885.1 Blastocatellia bacterium
TGTTCGAGTTCATTAAGGTCGCTGCCGTATATCTTGACTCCGACCTGCGTTCGTATACCTGTTGAAAGCATTTCGATCCGGTTCTTGATGGGCTGCGTCCAGATGTTTGTGACTCCCGGCATCTGAAGCTTCTCGTCCATCTCCGCAACCAACTTGTCACGGGTCATTCCGGGCCGCCACGCGTCACGCGGTTTGAGATGAACGATGGTCTCGTTCATATTCACTGGCGCCGGGTCTGTTGACGTGTCTGCGCGGCCCGCCTTACCGGCAACCCACTCTACCTCCGGGAAGGTCTTGATGATTTCATCTTGCCGCTGCATTACTCTCAAAGCTTCGTTAGCCGAGATCCTCGGATCGGTGACCGGCATATACATCACGTCTCCCTCATCCAGGTCCGGCATGAACTCACTGCCGATCCGCGTTGCCAGATAGACCGCGCCAGCGAATAACCCGATTGCGGTCAGGATTATCACCGCTCGATTGGCAAGCGCCCAGTTAAGCACGGGCCGGTAGATGCGGTGCAATATTCGCATCACGGGGTTGTCACCTTCAGAGTGAAAGCGCCCTCCAAGCAAGAATGAACACAATACCGGCACGAGCGTGACTGCGATTATCGTCGCGCCAAGCATGGCGAACGTCTTGGTGAAGGCTAGAGGGTGGAAGAGCTTGCCTTCGCGCCCCGTAAGCGCAAAGACGGGGACGAAAGCAAGGATTATGATCGCCATCGAGAAGAAGATCGGTCGCCCCACGAGCTTCGTGGATTCGAGGACTCCCAGCCAGACGCCACGGCGATCCTTTGGGTCAACCCCGTTCTTCTCCATGTAGCGGAACGCATTTTCGGTGACGACTATTCCAGCATCAACCACCACTCCGATGGCGATTGCGATGCCCGAAAGGGACATCAAGTTCGAACTGATGCCCATGTAGTACATAAAAAGGAACGACATCAGCACCGCCAGCGGCAAGGGGATCGTGACGATCAGAATCGAGCGGAAGTGAAACAGAAATACTATGTGTGCAATAGTGACCAGGATGATCTCTTCAATCAGCGCGCGCTTCAGGGTGTGCGTCGCCCTCTCAATAAGCTCGGTGCGATCATAAAAGGGAACCAGCTTCACACCCGGGGGCAAGCCGGTTTCAAGCGTTTTGATCTTCTCCTTAACCGCCTCAATCACGTCGAGCGTGTTAACGCCATAGCGAGCGATCACAACTCCGCCCACGGCCTCACGGCCATCGCGGTCGAGCACTCCCACACGGAAGGCATCGCCTATCTTCACGTTCGCCACATTGCGCACGTAGATCGGTGTGCCGCCTGAAGCGCCTACGACTATGTTTTCGACATCGGCCGCGGAATTGATCAGTCCTACTCCGCGCACGACTGACCATTGGCCGTTCTGCTCGACTACATTTCCGCCGACATTGGTGTTGCTTCGCTTCACGGCGTCGACGACCATCGAAAGCGGAATGTTGTACCCACGCAGCCGATTCGGATCAACGTCTACCTGATACTGCTGCACGTATCCGCCAACGGAGGCGACTTCGGCGACGCCGGGGACCGAATTAAGCTGATAGCGGATGAACCAGTCCTGAAGAGTGCGCAGGTCGCGCAAACTGTTCCCTCCGCCTTCGACTGTGTACCAGAATATCTGACCCACCCCTGTCGCATCGGGACCAAGGGTGGGCACCACTCCTTCGGGCATTTCCTTTGTGACCAGGTTCAATCGTTCCAGCACTCGCGTTCGCGCCCAGTACAGGTCCACTTTGTCCTCAAAGATAACGTTGATCATTGAGAAGCCGAATGCCGACTGGCCGCGCACTACGCGCACTCCGGGCAGACCTTGCAACGCGGTTGTGAGCGGATACGTCAGCTGGTCTTCAACTTCTTTCGGGCTGCGCCCCGTCCAATCGGTAAAGACGATCACCTGATTGTCCGACAGATCAGGTATCGCATCAATAGGTGTGCGAGTGAGCGCCCAGTAGCCCCAGCCGGCCAGCAACAGGTAGAGGGCAACGATTATGAATCTGTTCTTCAACGAGAGTTCGATAACTCGGTTAATCATGAATCCGTTCCATTTGCCCTCTGGAGACGCACGCTTCCAGCGTGCGCGCGCCCCACACTATTTGGCATTGACGGTCAGGCTCGCCTGGCCGGTTCCTTGCGCCCCCTGGTATTTGACCTGCGCTTCCCACGTGCCGCCGACTTCGAGAGTAACGTTGGCGCGATACCTACCGGGAGTGTTGGTCGTCGTCAGAGTTGCCTTGTCGTTCATTTCAGACATCGACCCCATCGCCGGCATATGGAAATTCAGCGACGCAGCTCCAACATCCAAAGGCTTGCCTGACGAGTCTGCGAAAGTAATCGTCAGTTGATTGTCCCCGCTCTTCAGCTCACCCGTAGGACTTGCCAGCGTGATGGTCAGATTTCCCGCCGTCGTGGACTTGATAACCTTGTCGATGTCAGATGATTTGCCTCCACAGGCGGCAATTAACGTTGCACTTGCAATCACAAATGCACTGAAGATGGTTTTTGTTCTCATCAATCTCTTCTCCTTCAAGGTTGTAGCATCCGTCCACTCAGGGCCGCGAAATGGCTCTGCCAAATACCAGGCCAAATGGAAATCTGTCGCAAACAGAAAACCCGGAGCGATTAACGCCCTTGCGATGAAATATTATCCGCGAATGGGCACACTACGGCGCTTAGATCAGAAGTGAGCAGATCTCTAGATAGCGATCAGATGAACCGGCCAGATTGGTGGTTGGAGATTCAGGGAACTTCCTTGAGGAAGTGTATGAGTTGGTTCCCAGGCTCAGGAAGATACTTGCGACTGGAGCTCTATGTCTTGCTTCGCTCAAGATCGTCGTAGCTGATGAACCGTGGGTCCCGGCGGGCTGCTTACAGTCAGTCGCACAACACACTCTCGAAAAGCTGGAATATTGTTCGTTCTGACGTGCCGATCTGCAGCACGCCATTTGACAACCGCCCTGGCCGTCCATGTGGGGCGAAACCCCAGCGAGTGAATTGCCCGCGACTGCAGCAATGAAGGTTAGACTGATAAGCAGCCTCATCAATGCGGAGAGTCTAGCCCATCTCGGTTAGAGCGTCAACGTTGTCGAATCAATACTGTTGTCGAATCAATACCCCGGCTTGCGATTCGACCGACCGCCAATTCGGCCTTTGCCTTTCGACGCAGACCGGGCGAACCGACAGAGCCTTCTTCACGGAGCGTCGCCGGAGCGAGCAGTGCTGGTACTCAAGAGCAATACACCTTAAGGCTGGATGTTCCCCACTATGCCGAAAGGTATAGTTGAACCTTCAACCGTAGTCTAATGACACCGCATCGGTTTTGGACTATGCTTTGGCGCTCTGTGATGTACTCGAAACTGTTCTCTCTCGAGGCACAATCCTTATTGTTTCAACAACGAAACTGATTCGTATTGCAACCTTTCCGTTCTTGACCTGGAGGCTCTCAATGAGAATTCTTCTTATTCTGATCTGCGTGTCGGTCTCGGCGTCGGCTCTTCCGCAGAGCAACTACGCGCTTGTTGGCGGCTCTGTTTTGGACCCGAAAAGCGATGTGATAGTGGGCGCAACAGCGGAGCTAACGTCGCTCGGCACGGGCGCGGTCAGGCGCGCCACAACCAACGCGCAGGGCCTCTATCAAATCACGGGTGTGCTCCCTGGCGACTACGAGCTAAAGGTAGAGGCAAGCGGATTCGGATCCCAGACGAGGAAGCTGCGTCTCGAGGTAGGTCAACAACTCACTCTGGATATCTCGCTCAAGCTCGCTAGCGTCAGCAGCAGCGTTGACGTCAAAACCGAGGTGGAGACGCTGCGGACCACAGATCCCAGCGTCGGCGAAGTCATCGAGCCCGCGGCCATTCGCGAGTTGCCGCTAAATGGGCGAATGCTGATCGACCTTGTCCTCACGGTGCCGGGCGCGCACATGGGCCACGGGGCGCAGACCGGCAACATGAATCCTCTGTATTGGCGCCCAGGCCAGCGTTCGGCGGTCAGCATTGGCGGGGCCCGACCTAATGCCAACTACTTCCTGCTCGACGGTACGACGAACACCGACCCAACTTTTAATACTCTCAACCTGAGCCCTTCTCCTGATGCAGTGCAGGAATTCAAGGTCCAAACCGGCAGCTACTCCGCCGAAATGGGCGGGGCTGGCGGCGGTCAGATCAACATCGTCACCCGGACCGGCTCCAACGGCTTTCATGGAACCGGGTACGAGTTCCTGAGAAACGGCGCGCTCGATGCTCATGACTTCAATCAGATGATGATGGACTCTTCAAATTTTCTTGTGCGAAACAATTTTGGCGCATCCTTCGCCGGGCCGATCATTCGCAACAAGATGTTCTTCTTCGCCAACTACGAGGGGCTGCGGCATTCGAAGGCCGACACGATGATCGACACGGTTCCTACCGAAATGGAGGCGATGGGCGACTTCAGCATGAGCGGAACGACGATCTACAATCCTTTCAGCGCTCATCCGAATCCGAACTACGACCCCACCAAACCGCTTGGTCCAGGCAATGCGCAGATCATACGCGACCCTTTCCCGAACAACGTAATCCCATCGAATCTTATCGACCCTGCCGCCGCCCTGTTCCTGAGGAAGTACACGCCACTTCCCAACATGGATATGGGAATGATGGGTTGCGGAATGACGATGATGGGAGCGCCCACCGTCTTCGGCGCCGGCGTGGACTGCAACAACTATGTCGACGTACGCAATGAACGTCACGTCACAGACCAGGGTACTATCCGTATCGATCGAAATTTCACGCGCGGCGACAGCCTTACCGCGCGATATTCGGCGAGCGGTGAAAACGGCTTCATGCCGCAGAACCTTCCCGGCTTCGGGGCCATTCACGACAACTTCTCCCAGCACGGCAGCGTTGCCTGGAATCGCATCGTGAGTCCGCGGGCCGTTAACATGGCTGCGATCACTATTTCAAGGCTCTCAATGCACCGAACATCCGAAAACAGCCAGAGTAACGACATAGTTTCAGAACTTGGGATTCAGGGCGTGGGCTTTGGCGGCAAGGGAGCCTTTGGAGCGCCGTGGTTCAATGTGCAGGGTTATTCCGGCATGGGCGATACGTTTGCGGCAACGCCGATGCACGCATGGGACACAATTATTGAAGGCCGGGATCTGTTCAGTTGGCAAAGAGGCCGTCACGGTCTGAAGCTCGGAGGAAGTTATAGACACTACATCTGGCCGATGTGGGGGTTTTTCCAGAACCGCGGCTACTATCAATTCACGAACGGCTTCACTACAAAAACCGCTACTGGCGATGGAACGGGATCCGCCCTCGCGAGTTTCATGCTGGGGTTGCCGGCAGTCAAGCAACGACAGGCAGGAATTCCGCAGATGCAGCTTCGCCAGTGGTACGCGGACGCCTTTGTCCAGGACAGCTTTCAACTCAATCACAACACCACAATTCAGATGGGGCTTCGATATGAATACATGAGCCCGCTCACGGACATCCGCTATGCTAACAGCAATCTCGTCTTCCAGAACGGAACGCCTTTTGTATTCATCGGAGGGCAGCTCGGATTCCCAACTGGTTTGATGCACTCGAACAAGCTCAATTTCGCACCTCGGTTCGGCCTTTCGCACAACATCGATCGCTACGGCGCCGTGCTTCATGCCGCCTTTGGCATCTTCTATACGCCGGTCGATATGAACACCTGGTGCAATCAGCGTCACAACGTTCCTTACGTATTCCCGGAGACGCAGCAGAGCGACAATTTCACTCCGGCGGCCGGGATAGTCGCATCACATTTCAACTTTGGGCAGCCGGTGTTGGGGCAGACCACGGTGAGCTTCGCCTCATTCGACCCGAACGCGCCGTCCCAATACATTCAGCAATGGAGCTTCTCGGTGCAGAAGAGTCTGGGCAAGGAGACAACGCTCGAGCTCGGCTATCTCGGTTCACGCGGCCTCCACCTACAACGTTCTCATTTAATCAACAATGCGCCGCCCGGCCCTGGTGCAATCGGGCCACGACGCCCGTTTAAGACTCTAAGCTTCCTGCCCGGTTCAGTGCTGCCGTCGAACGTAAATGCGGTGAGCACAACGTTCCCTGTTAGCGGCATCAACCTGCTCGAGAACACTGCGCGGAGTTGGTATGACGCGGGTTACGTCAACGTTCGTCGCCGGTATGCGCGAGGACTGAGTCTGCTTGCGAACTACACGTGGTCCAAGAACCTTAGCGATGCGCCGGACTTTCGCTCGCCTATGTTCGAGTCTGCCATACCGCAGAACAATAACAACATCGCAGGCGAGAAGGCGCTTGCCTGCGATATCCGCCATAGGCTCGCGCTGAGCGCGGTGTATAGCATACCCTCGCTGCGGGGTTCTCGGCTGGCGAGCGCGATCACACAGAACTGGAGCCTGTCAGCCATCCTCCAGGTGCAAAGCGGCTTCCCGTTCACCGTCTCGGTGTTCGGGGACACTGCGAATGCCGGAACCCTCCTGGGTGAGAATCCGATCCGAGCGAACGTCACCGGCCAGCCTGTCTTCGGAGATGGCACCCAAACCTCAGATCGCTGGCTCAACCCGGCAGCGTTTGCTACGCCCCCCGCATTTACATTTGGAAGTGCGGGACGGAATTCGGTCTATGGGCCGGGAATGCAAACGCTCGACCTGGCCCTGCTGCGCGAGTTCTCAATAACTGAAAAAACGAAGTTCCAATTCCGCGCCGAGTTCTTCAACGCGCTCAATCGAACGAATCTTGGGACGCCAAATCGATTCGTCAACACGCCACAGTTCGGCACCATTACGGAAGTCGCGACTCCGGCACGGGAGGTACAGTTGAGCGCCCGTATTTCGTTCTAGCAGGCTGCGGAAACCTCTGTCAGGCATGCGTGAACACGCGCCACGCCCAATGACGGCGTAGCGCCACCATCAATGGTGTGACGGATGGAGCAAATGTTGGGTAGGCTTTTGGTGACGCCAGAAGGGTAAAGGACCAACGCTTTGTAAACCGATAGCATTGTGTCCGAAGCGTGAACACGGGACAAAACAATGCTGTCCCATAGTCGATTATTCTGGTCGGCAGCTAAGACGCTTCAACCGCCGCCTGGCCAACCTGCCGGTCGATCATGCGGTAAAGCGTTTTGCGGTCGACTCCCATCACCTGCGCAGCCCGGGACTTGTTGCCGCCCACGGCACTGAGCACTCTAAGCAGGTAGCTCGCCTCGATCTGTTCGAGGGTCGGCAGTTTTCCCTCGGGAATGATCTCGTCCATTATCGAAGAGACGGCCGGTGTCGACACGATCTCTTGCGGAAGGTCCTCAAGCCTGATGATGCCGTTGGAGAGCGCGGCAAGCCGCTGCATCGTGTGTTTCAGCTCACGCACATTACCGGGCCACTTGTACGCCTCCAGAGCCAGCATCGCATCTTTGGTGATCGACAGCGATCGCTCCTTCGGGTTGTACTGCGTCAAGAAAGCAATCGCCATCGCGTGAATGTCGTCACGGCGGTCCCTGAGTGGCGGAAGCGTTATGCATACACCCTGCAGGCGGTAAAGCAGGTCCTGGCGAAATAGTCCGGATTCGACCAGGGCTGCTGGATCTCGGTTTGTGGCGGCGAGCACCCGTACGTTGACTCTCTTCTTGGTGTTCGAACCCAGAGTGCGAATCTCTCCCTCCTGAAGGACTCTCAGCAGCTTCACCTGAAAAGCCGGGCTGGTCTCAGTGACTTCGTCAAGAAGCAATGTGCCCGCGTCCGCCTCTTCAAACAGGCCGCGTCGCGCAACATCCGCTCCCGTGAACGCCCCTCGGGTGTGCCCGAATAGCTCAGACTCGAGGAGGGTGTCTGGAAGAGCGCCACAATTGACAGCGACGAAAGATTTGTCCGCGCGGGGGCTCTTACGGTGAATGAGCCGTGCAATGAGTTCCTTGCCGGTGCCTGATTCCCCACATATCATTACGGGAAGTTCGGTCGCGGCAACCCGCGTTGCAGTCTTCACAACGTCGATCATCACCGCGCTATTGCCTATGATCTCGTGGTGCGCCTGCTTCGGCGCTTCCACTTCTATCAACTTACTGGGGTAGCGGCGCTGTTCCACGGCTGAGGCTATTGCCTGGAGAACGCTTATCGAGAACGGTTTGCATATATAGTCGTTGGCCCCATGCTGCACGGCCTCTATTGCGGCTTCGACCGAGGCCTGCCCGGTCATCAGAACGATTTCGGTTTCGTTATTCATGCTCTCTTTGAATGCCCTCAGCACGTCGAAACCCGACATCCCTTCCATGACTACGTCGCAAAATACCAGATCGAAGTCGCGCTCGGCAGCGAGCTGCAGCGCTTGTCTTCCACTGGATGCATCCCAAACTTGATAACCTCGCCCGGTCATTGCCGTGCAGACCAGATCCCGCACGAAGTCATCGTCGTCAACTACTAGAACTCTCATAAGTAGGCCCTCGCTTGAACCCTCACATCGACGACGAAAAAAGGGGCAAATGCTGTTCCGCGTCCGCGACAGAGACTAAAGGCCGCATTATAATGTGCGCCACCTTTTCGCTGGACCTCGAACCTGTGGAAGAGTACCACAAATGAGAGAGGACGCCTGGTCCATTTCTCCACACATCGTCGTTGCCGGCTGATTATAGCACGGTAATTAGTTGCGTCACGAATAAGTCCGGCGTTATCGCCTGCGTCGGAAGAGGTGTGTTCGCTGAATCGGCGCCCAAACTGGAAGTTAACCACATTCCAGAAGGCCCATTAGCGTGTGGAGTTATTACCCTGCCTGGTCAGTTTCACCCCACAATATGCCACAGTTTCTCACGAGACGGCTTTCACTCCCTCGATAGTGGGTCATTTGAGAACCGACTCGGTCTGGAATGTCCCTTGCCAGTCTATCTCGTCTATAGGTGCGTCGACGGTTTCCCTGAGCACAAGTCGAGCACTCATTCGAACCTTGTGAAGGCGGCAGACGACAGACGAGACGGCGGAGGCTGGGGATTGATCTGAGGTGGTTATGAATCGGACACTAGAAGAAACCACAAAACGGTTCAATGGAGCCGACGGGGCTGCTGGAGGCGCACCAACAAGCAGCGGCGAGGCGATTGATTTCCGCATACCGACGTTCGATCCGGTGTTGTCCCTGGCGCACGACTCCCGGGGAATCGTGTCGTCCATCAATCCGGCCACGGCGCGCATCCTCGGCTATGAGGCAAACGAGCTGGTCGGAGTGAATCTGAGAGAACTCGTCGCCGCGCCGGCCCTGGCGCTGTTCGACGACTTCCTGGGGCGCGCCGCGCAGGATCCCTCTTATTCTGTGATGGTGCCCCTGGTCGCGAGAAGCGGCGAGAAGCAGGAGTGGGCGTGCCTCAGCTGGCAGCGCAATTCTGTCCCGGAGAAGCTCTACGCTTTGGGCTACCTGACGGGCTATCCGGAGCCCGCGTCTGAAAGGCTGTCAACGCGCAATTCGGAAGAGGAGCTGCGCGCCAGCGAGTTTCGCTATCGAGCCTTCGTCGAGCAAAGCTCCGAGGGGATCTGGCGGGTCGAGCTTGATCCGCCCGGCTCGGTAACGGTCAGTGAAGATGAACAGATTGAACACATGTTTCGTTGCGGCTATCTCGCCGAGTCCAACGATGCGATGGCAAAGATGTACGGCTTCTCATCTGCCGACGAGATCGTCGGTACGAAGCTGTCGGAGTTGCTTGTTCCCACGGAACCACAGAACGTCGAGTACCTGCGAGGCTTTATTCGGTCCGGTCATCGGCTGCTCGATGCCGAGACTGTCGAGCTTGACAAGGACGGCGTCAAACACCACTTCCTCAACAATCTGGTCGGCGTTATTGAACATGGATGTCTGTGCAGGAGTTGGGGAACCCAGCGCGACATCGGTGAACTGAAGCGCGTGCAACAGCAGATTCAGGAGTCCGAGGAACTGTACCGTCAAATGGCGCTGAATGCCGGCGACGTATTATATGTAATCACCCCTGGCTCCGACCGTGTGGACTGGTATGGGCAGATTGACGGCATGCTGGGCTATCCCGAAGGAGAATGGCCCCGCACCATATCGGCCTGGATAAGGAACGTCCATGAGGACGACATCGTGAGGGTAGCGAGGGCGTTTCACCACGCCTGCGTTAACGTAGAGCCATTCAGTGAGGAATACCGCATTCTTCGCATGGATGGAAGCTATGTTCATTGGAATGACCGCGCCAAATGGATCCACGCCGACGACGGAACGGTTCTCCGTTTCGTTGGCGCCTGCACCGACATTACCGAGCGCAGACTTGCGCAGCACGAGTTGCAGCAGGCTAAGGAGGCTGCCGAAGCCGGCAACCGCGCAAAGGGCGACTTCCTTTCGAATATCAGCCACGAACTCCGGACGCCGATGAATGGAGTCATGGGGATGACTGAGCTTGCACTTGATACGGACCTCACCTCAGAACAGCGCGAATACCTGGACATGGTAAAGCTTTCGGCGGATTCGTTGTTGATCGTAATCAACGACATTCTGGACTTCTCAAAGATCGAGTCAGGCAAGGTCAAACTTGATCCAGTTTCCTTCAGCCTCGGCGACATTCTGAACGACACGATCGCGCCCCTGACTGTTCGTGCGAACGAAAAAGGTCTATCATTGGGCTACCACTTGAGAAACGACGTGCCCCAGGCGTTGGTTGGCGATTCGGGGCGGCTGCGCCAGGTATTGAGCAGCCTTATCGAGAACGCCATCAAGTTTACTGAGCATGGATCGGTAGTGGTTGAAGTCAGCACGGAGTCGAAGACGGCAAGCGATGTCTCACTGCTCTTCGCGGTTAGTGATACCGGCATTGGCGTTTCGCCCGACAAGCTGTCTCTCATCTTCGGCGCCTTCGCACAGGGTGATAGTTCCGCGAGTCGGAAATATGGAGGGACTGGATTAGGCCTGGCGATATCCCGCCGGCTAGTTGAATTAATGGGCGGGCGCATCTGGGTCAACAGCCCTTCGGATCTGGGATTGCGGATGACAGATCCCGGAGACCAGATCTACTCGTCCGCTCCTCATCTGCGGCCCGAAGGCTGCGATTCTGGAGCGGTGACTGGAGGCCGCGGGAGCACGTTCAAGTTCACGATGCGCTGTGACTTGATAAGAAGCGACTCAATTTCTTCGCCTCAGCTTGAGCCACGGCCAAACGAAGCGCGTGGGCGCATTCTGGTGGCCGAGAACAACCGGCTGAATCAGAAACTGGTAAAGAACTTACTCACCAGGCGTGGTTATACAGTCGTTACGGCAGATGACGGAGATTCCGCGCTGGAGATCCTGAATCAACAGCCTTTCGACCTTGTGCTTATGGAAGTGCAGATGCCGCGGATGAGCGGCTTCGAAGTCACCGCGGCGATCAGGGCGAAGGAGCGATCCACCGGTTCGCATGTGCCCATAATCGCGATGACGGCTCACGGCCTGAAAGGAGATGAGGAGAGATGCCTGCTGGCGGGAATGGATGGCTACGTCTCGAAGCCAATTCGCGGCAAGAGGCTGCTTAACAGAATCGAGTTAGCTCTTGGCCGCCGCACTCTCAAAGTGAAACCTGTCTCAGGAGAAGAATCGACTGTGGGATCGCCGCCGGACCAGCCGTTGGACCGCGCGGCCATTCTGCTCCATCTTGGCGAGGACCCTAAATTGATGGAGGCGACGATCGCGATGTTTCTGGAGGAGTATCCGAAACAGCTATTGAAGATTCGAGCCGCCGTTACCCATGGTAATGGCGCCGAACTTGAGCGCGCTGCCCATGTGCTAAGGGGCTCGGTCGGCATATTCTCCGCCGGAGCCGCAATGGAACTTTCCAATCGGCTGGAGTCTTTGGGTGCAGAAGGCCGGATGGCCGATGTCCCGACTGTCGCAGACGAACTGGAGCGGGCGCTGGAACGACTGAGGACTGCTCTCACGGAGCTTCGGATGGAGTGTGCAGTATGAGAATCCTAATCGCAGAAGATGATCCGGTGTCCCGTTACGTGCTGGAAGCGATGTTGAAGAACTGGGGATACGACCTCGTGGTGACGGGAAACGGCCTGGAAGCCTGGGAAGCGCTCCAGGCGAATGATGCCCCTCAGCTGGCTGTTCTGGATTGGATGATGCCGGGCCTGGACGGTGTCGAGGTCTGCCGACGTTCCAGACAGATGACGGCGACAAAATCTGTTTACATCATCCTGCTTACCGCCAAGGCTGAGAAGAACAATATCGTCGAGGGGCTGGAAGCCGGCGCCAATGACTACGTTATCAAGCCGTTCGCTCGCGAAGAACTGCGCGCGCGCGTTGGGGTTGGCGAGCGAGTGATCCATCTGCAAAATGACCTGGCCGCGCGAGTGACGGAGCTCCAGGATGCCCTTTCGCAGGTGAAGCAGCTTCAGGGAATCTTGCCCATCTGTTCCCACTGCAAGAAGGTTCGAGACGACAAGAACTACTGGCAGCAAGTGGAGTCCTACATCAGCGCTCACTCTGAGGCTCAGTTCAGCCACAGCATCTGTCCTGACTGCTTCGAGAGAGTAGTCAAGCCGGAGATCGAGAATTGGGAGCGCAAGCTGAACAAGCAATGATCCAGGATCGAGGATCGAGGATTTAGGATTTAGGATTTAGGATTTAGGTCTAGGCCCTTAGTCGAGGATCCAGGATCTGAGGTGTCGAGTCTTCTTGACCTGGATCCTAAATCCTAGACCCTAAATCCTAATTCCTAGATCCTCTCCTGGAGCCTCGTCCCAGCCTGGTGTGGCTTAGGTCCCCAGTTGTTCCTTTTCTCCCTACCACGTTCCCGGGACCGTTCACTGATCCAGGTTGTAAGTGTGGTAACTTGTGGGCTTATGTCGGACTGGCCGCTCCTCATCGGGGAACGATGTTTGCAGGTAACCTTGATAGCTTCTGAGAATCAGATTGCTGGCTTTGAATTTCTAAGAATCGATCTTTGGAGGAGTTGTGATTAACAAAGATATTTCCATACTCATTGTCGATGACGAGGAGCCGATCCGCAGGCTTCTGAAAATGTGCCTCGACCCTCATTACTCCTGTGTCACGGCGGGCACCGCTGAGGAGGCCACTCTTCTGTTGGAGCCGCACAGATTCAATCTTGTGGTAACGGATATCCGGATGCCTGGCGCTTCTGGCCTCGAGTTGTGCCAGCTGGTGCAACAGATGTCGCCGGAAACGGTCGTAATCATGGTATCCGGCATGACCGATATTCAATTCGCCGTCCAGTCAATGCGGGAGGGAGCTTTCGACTACGTAACCAAGCCGTTCGACCTGGACCAGGTGCTGATCGTGGTCGAGCGCGCGCTCCGTTATCAGGCACTTGTTGAAGCCAAGCAACGCTATGAGCATTCGCTTGAAGAGACTGTCAAGACCAGAACCGTCGAGCTTCGCTCGCTCAACGACAATCTGAACTCGATGCTGGAATCGCTTTACACTAACTATCGCGCGACGCTGAGATCTCTGGCAAAGGCGCTGGAGGCTCGGGATGTAGAAACGCGAGGTCATTCCGATCGCGTGGTTGCCTACTGCCTCCGACTCGGCAGGGAGTTTGGACTCAGCCACAACGAGCTGATAGCACTCGAACAGGGAGCCCTGCTTCACGATATTGGAAAGATAGGAATACGCGACTCGATCCTGCTTAAGGAAGGGCCGCTCTCCGAAGAAGAATGGACCGAGATGCGCAAACACGTACATCACGGACTGGACATCATCGACGGGATAGACTTTCTGTCAGGCGCCCGGGCCATCGTCGGCGAACACCACGAGAAATATGATGGCAGCGGCTATCCTCACGGTTTGCGCGGAGAACAAATACACGTGCACGCGCGCATCTTTTCGGTGGCCGACACATTCGATGCGATCACCAGCGACAGGCCCTACAGAAATCGACAATCTTATGCGGCTGCGCGCTCTGAAATCATGGCCTATGCCGGCAAACAGTTCGACCCGAGGGTTGTGAATGCCTTTCTGAGGATACCGGAAGGAGAGTTGGAAGAAATTCGCGGCGCCGCCGGATCGCAGGACTACATCGAGAAGATAATAGACAAGCGTGAGATTCGCTCGTTCATTGTCTCGCTTAAACGACACACTGGCCAAACCGGCCCTCTGTGTCTTCCGCAGACCGAACCGCTCAGGATGCTCGCGTAAAGAAACGTTTGGCGTTTTGCGTTTGTCGTTTTACGTTTTTCTCGTCTATGTTGGCGCCATGATCATGAGAACGCGAAACTACAAACGCGGAACGCGAAACGTTCTTTAGTCCTTGCCGAAGATCTTCTTGAACACGCGCAGGAAGCCACCCTTCTTCTCTTTATCCTTATCGTCACCCTTCTTCTTCCCGCTGGAGTCCTTGATGGGACTCTTCGTTTCAGCCGGCTTCCTGGGTTCCTTCGGCTCCGCGACGGCGGGGACGGCCTTGGGTGGCGCCGGCGGTTCTCGAGTCTCACTCACACTCTTGCCCGAAGCTGTTCCATCGGATGCAACAGGCAAAAGAGCTGGCGGTTGCTTTGGCACTTGATCTGTGGGAGGCACTTTGTCGCCCTCTTCGGCTGCCAGCGCCGCGGCTTTCGGGTTTGGTCCGGGCGTACTGCTGTTCTGGGAGGCAAGCGCAAGTGCCTTCTCTCTCCTCCTGGTCTCAGCCAGCGCAATCTCATCCGTGCTTGCAGGAATTTCGTCGGAAACAGCAGGCGATGAAGCCGCCTTGTTCGCAGAGTCATTGGAGACGGACCGGTTCGAGGCAGGCTCGGCCGAAGTGCTGGAAACAGCGGTTGCCGGAATGACGCGAGCTTTGGGAAGAAAGATAGACGCGGCCGAAAGAACGAGAGCGCCCAGCAACAGGCCCACTCCCAGCAACTGCCATAGTTTGCTCTGTTCTCCAGCTGTCGAGGCGTCTTTGTCGCGCTTCAGCTTCGCGCCATCAACGTCGCAGAAGTTGAGCTCGTTGCCAAAGGACTCGCTGCATAGAGGACATACTTTCATAATCCGCTCCTGCCCATTTTCGATCCGTTGATGGTTCGCAATTATCTTATCACCCGGGGCTGGTTTATCCAAAGGAACGGGAGGACGTTTTACGTTTTACGTTTTGCGTTTTGCGTTCTTAGTCTTAAACGCCGAACGAACGACGAAAAGAAACGCGACCCAAACGTAAAACGCAAAACGTAAAACGTCAAACGCTTATCATTTTCAGCAGCGATTCCAACTCAGGCGGCAAGGTTGAGGAGAACTCCATGCGTTCATGCGACGTCGGATGCTCAAACGCCAGGCGCGCCGAGTGAAGGAAGTGCCGCCCCAGACTCTTGATTCGTTGCCGCGTCATAACGTCCTGAACCGTGTTTTCGCGACCCTGGCCATATGCTGTGTCGCCAACCACCGGGTGTCCAATATGAGACAGGTGGACCCGAATCTGATGCGTACGGCCGCTCTTGATCTCAACACTCAACAGAGTGAGCTCCTGGAAGCGCCTATCCACTTGAAAGATAGTGTGCGCCGGTCGTCCCGCGCCGGCTTTGAGCACAGCCATCCTGGTTCGGTTATTGGGACTGCGGCCGATGTTAGCTTCAACTTCTCCTCGTTCCCGCGACATCTGGCCGTAGACCAGCGCTATGTACATCTTGAACACACGGCGGTCGCGAAACTGGTCGGAGAGCTTCTCATGCGCCAGATCATTCTTGGCCACTACGAGCAACCCTGATGTCTCTCTGTCGATCCGGTGCACGATGCCGGGCCGGATGCGGCCCGCGACGCCGGAGAGTTCATTGAAGTGATACACAAGAGCATTCGCCAGCGTGCCGCTCTCGATCCCTGCTCCCGGATGCACCACTATTCCGGCGGGTTTATCAACTACCACCAGGTCCACATCCTCGTAGACGATGTTGAGCGGGATCGGTTCGGCCAGAAGTTCTACAGGAGCCGGTTCGGGAAGATCGATTTCGATTTGATCCGCCGGGCGAAGCCGATAGCTCGCTTTGACAATGCGATTGTTGACGAGCACGTCTCCGTCCTCAATCGCCCGCTGCAAGCGCGTTCGGCTGATCGCTTCGATGCGTGAGGCTAGAAACGAGTCGAGGCGCGTTCCAACCGCCTCGTCGTTGATCGCCAGGAGTTCAGCTTCATTGGTCAAGATTTGTGTCTTGCATGAGTCTACGAGTTAAGGCCGGCGCTTGCCTCGATATGCGCGCCCCTTTGTGACTCAGCCGCTTTGCGCCTCCGGTGATACAACGTCAGTCCCACTCCCACCACGAAGAGGATCACAGAGATGAACTGTGACGTTGAGAGGCCGAAGACGTAGCCGCGCCAGTCGGCACGCCAGAACTCGATCGTGAACCGGGCGATCGAATAAAGGATGAGGTACGCAAATATGATCTGGCCGTCGAATGTGCGGCGCTTGCGAAGCCATAGTAGAACGCCGAAGATAAGCAGGTTAGCGGCGGCTTCGATCAGCTGCGTCGGCACCAGCGCCGAGTCTATCGGCACTCCGGTCAGCTCGCCGGCTTTGGCGGTGAAGTGAACGCCGATCCAGGAGGTTGTGGGCTTGCCCCAACAGCAGCCCGCAGAAAAGCAGCCCAGACGACCTATCGCGTGACCTATCACTATGCCCGGGGCGAATGCATCCGCCGTCTTGCGCCAGGGCAGATGATACCTTCGCATCAGGATCACGCTCACGAGCACCGCGCTAATAAGTCCGCCGTAAAAGACTCCCCCCGAGCGCAGGATGTCGAATGAGAAAGCCCGCCTCCAGTCACCGCCATAGTCATTCCACTCGGTTATGACCATCAGCAGCTTGGACCCGATCAATGCTGCCGCCAGGATGTACAGGCCCAGATCGTATATGCGTTCCCGTGGCAGTCCGTCGCGCTCCGCCATTTTGGCGGTAACCCACAATCCCAGGATAAACGCCGCCGCGAGCAATACTCCGTAGGTCGAGATCGGCCAATCGAGGCCCGGGATTCTGAAAAGCTCAGGAAACATAGGAAAGAAAACGATGAATGAGGGCCGATGAATTATTCCTCATGGATCGGTTCCGCCACCTCCTTGTCCTGCGGCGCCAGGAATAGCTCAATTGCCATCAGGGCAGCCCCGATGGTTATCGCGGAGTCCGCGACGTTGAAGACCGGCCAGTGATAGTCCCGGTAATAGACTTCTATGAAGTCTATTACGCGCCCCATTCGAATACGGTCAATCAGGTTACCCGAGATCCCGGCAGCCAGTAGAGCGAGCGACCAAAGCAGCAGCTTGTTGTATGCCGGGGTCCGCGCCAGATAATAGATTACAACCGTAATGGCCACCATGGATACTGCGACCAGCGGCCACTTCAGATCGCCCCGGCCCAGCATCCCAAATGCAATGCCCGGATTCTCCGTATAACTGAACTTCAGCAGGCCCTTTATAAGGTGAAGGTCCTCCCCTTCCCCCAGCACTCGGGCCACCCAGTACTTCGATAACTGGTCGAGCGCAAGCACCAGGACCGTGATAAACATGTAGCGGCTCTTGCCAAAGCTCGCGGTTCTGGCGATTACCTCTGCACTCACAGCTTCAGTTCCTCCTCTCGAGGGTGCGTGACTGCCTCAAGACTCCCCTCACCAGCGCGACAGCGTTCACCCCCGAGCCTCCGGACGAGGACTCAGAGCTCATAGGTCACTGCGCAAGCCATCCTTCTTCTATCTGATGCACACAACGCTCATCCAACGTTGGATAGCGGCCGTCCACCCCGACGGTCTCGGACCAGTTCCAGCAACGCTCGCATTTAGATCCCGACGCATGCTCCACTTCAACTCGCAGGTCTTTCGTCTCGGCCAGTCTTAGCTCGACCTGTGAAACGATGAACATTGCCGGCAACTGAGCCTTGTAGCGTTCGAGCAGACCATAGATTTCGCCGCCGGCGTTCAACGTTACGCTGGCCTCCAACGAGGCGCCGATAACTTTGGCATTGCGTTTCTCTTCAAGCGCCTTCTGTACAACGGAGCGCGCCTCGAGAAGCTTTTCCCAGGTCGTCAGCAGCTCCACCCCGCCGGCACGCTCCTCCACTCCAGGGAACTCCGCGAGATGAACCGATGCTTCGCGCTCGCCCGGGATGTTCTCCCAGATTTCGTCGGCGGTGAAAGCGAGTATCGGAGCGGCCAGCCTCGCCAGCTTATTGACTATCTCATAGAGCGCTGTTTGTGCGCTGCGCCGGCCGATCGATTTCGGAGCAAACGTGTATAGTCGGTCCTTCAGTATATCGAAGTAGACGTTAGACAACGTCACAGTCGCATAGTTGTACAGCGCGTGATACACGGCGGTGTACTCATAGCGCCTGTAGGCCTCTATGGCCTTTCGCGCCAGTTCATTGGTTGCTGCCAGGGCCCAGCGGTCGACCTCCCACAACTCCCCATACTCGACCCGGTCTTCCTGCGGATCGAAATCGAAGATATTCCCCAGCGCGTAGCGAGCCGTGTTTCGAAGCTTTCTGTACGTGTCGACCAGACGTGTCAGTATCTCATCGGACAACCGCACGTCTTCCTTGAAGTCCGAAGACGCAACCCACAGGCGCAGGATCTCCGCTCCCATCTTGTCCGCAACCTCGTTGGGCGAGATCGCGTTGCCATGGGACTTGTGCATGGCCTTGCCGTCCCCGTCGACCGTCCAGCCATGCGTTATTACCGTCTTGTAAGGGGCGCGTCCGTGCGCCGCCAGCCCCACCATCAATGAAGAATTGAACCACCCGCGATACTGGTCGGGCCCTTCTATGTATACGTCGGCGGGCCAGGGCAGATGGCGCTCGCGTTCAAGCACCGCAAGGGAAGACGATCCGGAATCGAACCAGACATCGAGTATGTCTGTCTCCTTCGTGAAGTGCGACCCCTTGCACTTCGGACAGGTAAAGCCCTCAGGCACGAAATACTCTGCTTCGCGCGCGTACCACGCGTCGGCGGTCTCCCGTTCGAAGATTGAAGCGATGTGATCGATGAGCGTCGCGTCGGCGATGGTCGCTCCGCAGTCAGCACAGTAGAAGGCGGGTATCGGCACACCCCACACCCTCTGCCGCGAGACGCACCAATCGGGCCGCCCCGCAAACATGTTGCGCATTCGCTCGCGGCCCCAGGCCGGTATCCAGTTTACCGACTCGATCTCCTTGAGCGCGGCCTCTCGCAACCCTTCACCCTCAGAAGCCCTGTCCATCGAGATGAACCACTGAGGTGTTGCACGGAAGATGACAGGATTGTGGCAACGCCAGCAGTGCGGATATCGATGCGGATAGTCTTCGGTGAGAACGAGCGCTCCGGTCTCACGTAGAAATTCGACTATCAGCGCGTTGGCTTCGAAGACCTCTTGGCCGGCGAAGCCTTCAACTTCAGGAGTGAAGCGGCCGCGATTGTCCACCGGACAGTAGACCTCGGCGCCTTCCAACTGGTCGGCAAGAGCTCCAGCCGCGCGCAACAGCGAATACAGCGGCGCCAACTGCTCCCTGTACTGCTGTCCGATCACAAAGTCATCGTGACCGTGTCCGGGTGCAGTGTGGACGCATCCTGTTCCCGATTTCCCGATTCCCTTTTTCTGCGCGTCTGCAACATCCAGTTCTGTCTCCGCGTCGGATTCTCCGCCGAGCGTTACGTGCTCGCCCACCATCAGCAGCGAAGGCCGATCAATCCACGGATGGCGCGCGTGAAGGCCGTCAAGCAGTGCGCCGGAAAAGTTGACTATCACGCGAGGCTCGCTGAAGCCGCACTTCTCGGCAACCGCGGCGACCAGGTCGCTTGCAATGATGTAGACCTCGCCGCCGGCTTCCACGGCCGCGTAATCGTAGTTGGGATTTACCGCGATGCCGAGATTTCCGGGCAGCGTCCAGGGAGTAGTCGTCCATATCAGGACGAACACCGATCTGTTCGACAGTGCGCCGGCCTTGTCAATTCGCCTTTCCAATTCCTGAACCTGATCCGCCGGGAGCGGGAACTTCACGTAGATCGAAGGGCTGGTGTGTTGCTTGTACTCTACCTCGGCTTCAGCCAAAGCGGTCTGGTCATATATGCACCAGTAGACGGGCCGAGCGCCTTTATAAACATAACCGAGCTCTACGAAGCGGCCGAACAGGCGCGCGGTCTCCGCTTCGTAGGCGTTAGACATGGTCAGGTACGGATCGTCCCACTCGCCGAGCACGCCCAACCGTTGGAAGTCGCGGCTTTGGCGCTTGAGCGCCTTACCCGCATGCTCACGGCACGCCCGCCTTATGGAAAGCGGGCTCATCTGGGCCTTCTTAGCGCCGAGTTTCTTATCGACGTAGTTCTCAATCGGCAAGCCATGACAATCGTAGCCCGGCACATAAGGCGCGTCGAATCCGAGCATCGAGTGCGACTTCACGATGAAGTCTTTGAGGATCTTGTTCATCGCGGTGCCGATATGAATATCGGCGTTGGCGTAGGGCGGACCGTCGTGGAGAACGAACATCTCGCGGCCTTCGCGCGACCGCCGAATCTCATGGTAGAGGTCCATCTGCTGCCAGCGAGCCAGTCGCTCGGGCTCTTTAACAGTCAGGTTTGCCTTCTGGGCGAAGCTCGTCTTCGGCAGGTTTATCGTTGCCTTCAAGTCAAGAGGCGTCTCGGTTGACATTTCTCTCTCACACACCTTCCAGTCCGGGATTTCAGTCGATGTCACCTCAATCTAAATTCAAAATCTAAAAACTGAGGCACCTGGCTCCATCTGAAGGAAACCAGGTGCCGCCGGATAACCCGCCAGCGTACGCCATCCGATACGCGCGTGAAAACGGCGGCGCCGCCAATTTCACGCAAGCGTGGACCGCGGCTGGCAGCTACATCAAATGAACAGCTCTTCGTCTTGATACGCCTGGTCGATCGGCTTACGGCCGCGATGAAACAGCACCTCCAGCATTCGCTTCAATCCGTTCAGCAGCGCTGAAACCTCGCGTATCGGTTCAAGCACCGTTTCTTGAACCTCTATAGTCGTGCCTTCTATACGCCGTTGCGTTCGGGTGACTAACTGATCCAGCTCAGCGACCTGGCGGGCCAGCGCCAATGTGGCCTGGTCCATCGTCTCCGAGATCTGGGTGGCCTGATGCAGAGCGAGACCGCTGATCTCCTGCGATGTTACTGAGATCGCCGCGGCGACCGCCCTGGTCTCCACCGTCACCTTTTCGAAGGCCTCCATAGCCTGCAGGCTTACTTTGTCGACCGCGCCCTTGACGGTAACGATCGTGCCCTGTATCTGCTCGATTACCGGTCCCATCTTCTCTATCACCGGCTCAGCCTTCGCTTGAACTGAAGCGGCTGTTGCGGAGAGCTTCTGCAGCGACCGGTAAGTGAATGCAAACATGAAGGCCTGCACAACGAAGCTGAGGGCCACAATTACGGCAGCGATCGCCACGACCAGGTTGAAGGTATTCTGCTCCAAAGACTCTCCTCAGCTTAACAAACGGAAAAACGATCACCGGCGAAGACACCGGAAACCGCGATCGCCCCTCATTCAACCGCATAGCAAAGCAGTCATATGTTGTCAGGCGCACAATCTACGCGGCGGGGGCAGTCCGGCGTTGATTGGAAACGAAGCCGTACCCTTTGGGAAGTTAGGCGTCTTCACCTTCCACTGCGGCGCGACCCACTTCACCACTCTTGCGCTTCTCTTCATAATAGGCCTGTTTGCCCGCTTCAATGGCTGCCGCAAGCTGATCCTTGCGACGCGACGCGAGATCCGAGACGACCTCGGCCCCCTGCGCTACTTTGTCGCGAGCTACTCCGTAAGCCTCCGTCACCCTGTCGCGACTGCTGTCGTAGAGCTCGGTGGCTTTTGTGCCGACTGTGCGTGCGCCTTCGCTAGCCGCATCGAGCCCGCGCCGAGTAACGTCAGCGATGTCCCCTCGTAGCTCGCGCCCGGACTTGGGCGCGAACAACAGAGCCAGCACCGCCCCGATACCTGCCCCTACCAACAAGAACGTCAATTTCTCTACCGCTGAACTGTCATTATCTGCCATCTTGCTCCTCCTGCTTAGTCGTTCATCGTTAATCCCCGAAGCGCCTTTAGCGCATTCGCATCATGGATTTAAGGAGAACCAATATATCACTCCGAACGCACTGCATTCAAGAACAACGAAAAAGGTGTCAGGAGCCAGCTGTCAGGGGCCAGGTGTCAGGTGCCACCTGGCATCTGACACCTCATACCTGTCGGGTGAGGGTGATGAGGGGAACCGGGGTGACATACGGCACGCGGAGGTCGCCGCCCTCCGTGGCGGTCCGGCAATAGAGTTGATGCGGCGTCGCATGCACGACTTGAACTCGATGAATGCCGGGTTGAAGATCAGCCTGAACGATGACTACGTGGTTGCCCCGAGTGTGCCCCTGAACGAAGCCCTTCTCTTCAGCGCGGCCCTTGATCAGCACTTCCACTTCTCGGCCGACCCATCGCTGGTTCCGCTCGAGGGAGATCTCCTTTTGCAAACTGGCAAGCCGCCCCAGTCTCTCGACCTTCACCTCGCGAGAGACGTCTTCGAAATGAAGCGCGGCTGGCGTCCCTTCTCGCTCAGAGTAGATAAACATGTAGCTCATGTCGTAGCCGACCTCTTCATAGAGCGAGAGCGTTTCCTGAAAGTCCTCTTCGGTCTCGCCGGGGAAGCCCGTGATCAGGTCGGTCGAGATCGTCGCATCCGACAGAAGCTCACGGATCCTGCGAATCCGCTTCATGTAGAACTCGCGCGTGTACTCCCGCGCCATTCGCTTGAGCACCCGGTTCGACCCGGACTGAACCGGCAGGTGAATGAATCGGCAGACGGCCGGGGTATCGGCAATCGCTTCGATGATGTGGTCATCGAAATTGACCGGATGCGAGGTGACAAACCGAACTCGCGGGATGCCTGTGCGGCCGACCATTCGAAGAAGCTCCGCAAACGAGGGATAACCAGGAAGCAACTCCCGCCGCGCTCCAGTCCCCGGCACCATGCCGTAAGAGTTTACATTCTGTCCCAGAAGAGTGACCTCGACTACGCCGGCATCCTTCAGGGCGCGGGCTTCTTCGAGTATGTCGTCTGCAGGACGCGAGACTTCGGGCCCCCGCGTCGTTGGTACAACGCAGTAGGTGCAGCGATGATTGCAGCCGCGCATGATCGTCAAGTGGGCAGTGAGCGCACCGGCCGGCGGCGGCGGCGAGTAGAATTGCAGCTCTTGCTTGAACTCGAACGATTGAAATTTGCCTCGTTGGATCGCCGGCACGATCTCGGTAATAGCGCCGGGGCCGAGCATGATGTCGACGCCGAACTTCTTGCCGAGGCGGCGGCCCTCCGGAAGTTGTGCCAGGCAGCCCATCAAACCGATAGTGATGCGGCGGCGATGCTTCTCTTTTCGCAACTCGCCGAGTAGCGATTGCGCCTTCTCAACCGGCTTACCGCGAACGGCGCAGGTATTGACCAGCACGAGATCGGCGTCGTGGTAGTCGTCGACAAACGAGTATCCGGCGCCTGCGAGCTCTGATTGGATCGCATGAGTGTCGTACTCGTTCATCTGACAGCCAAATGTTACAACGTGTGCTCTCATTTAGTCTGTTCACGCTCCCGGTAGCCCGTGGGGTTGCAGCGCTGAATCTTAGCATCGCTTGCGGGCGAGGACCAGCACCCTGGGTACGCACGCTTCCAGCGTGCCCGCCGGTAGGCACTATGTGAGTTGAATGCCGCCGCCCCTTCGATAAGGACTCTTGACGGAGGCCAGCACGCTGGAAGCGTGCGTACCCAGGGCATTGTTTGACACCAGTCCGGATTCCAGCGGACAATGTTTACAGCTTTGGTTCCACGGAAGGTTTCCAACATGCAAAAGCTGGTTGTGGCCGGCGTTTCATTTCTGCTGGCTCTGGTTCTGTTTGCCGGCGGGGCCGCATTCCCATATCAAAAGGCGACCTCAACGGCCAGGACCGACGCGGCCACGCTGGATGCGACTAACGAGATCCTGGAAAAGGTCAGCAAGCTGCGCGGCCTCGAAATCAAACGCCCGGTCAAGAGCGGCCTCAAGTCCAAAGATGAGATCGAGCAGTCGGTCATCAAAGACCTCGACGAGAGCACGACTCCCGAAGAGTTCACCGCAACCCAAAAAACCCTGGCCAGGTTAGGACTCGTTGCCAGGGACTTCAGGCTGCGCGACTACGTAGTAAAACTGCTGCGTGAGCAGGTCGCGGGTTTCTACGAGCCCAAGACCCAGGAGTTCTATCTGGCAGCCTGGGTGCCCATCAGCGAGCAGAGGACGGTGATGGCCCACGAGCTTATGCACGCGCTGCAGGACCAGCACTTCAACCTGCGCAGATTCGAGGATTGGCCTAAGGGCGATTCGGACGCGGAACTCGCGGCGCATGCCCTGATTGAAGGAGAGGCCACCATAATGATGTATCAGTACGCTCTCGATCGGGAGGGTGTACGTCTGGACGTGACCAAACTGGGTTCGCTTACTGAGAGGATGCTGGCAGAGAGCGACCCGGAAGACGCATCCAAGTATCCCCTGCTCGCGGGTGCCCCGGCAGTGCTTCGCGACGGACTCCAATTCCCCTACATCTACGGAGCGGGCTTCGTGCAGGAGGTATTGAAGACCGGCTCGTGGAAAGCCGTGGACAAGAGCTATTCACGGCTGCCCGCCTCGACTGAACAGATCATCCATCCTGAGCGGTTCATCACCTGGGATGACCCGGTGAAGATCGACATCGCAGATCTTGTCCGATCTCTCGGGCCGGGATGGAAGAGGGTGGACGCGGACGTCAACGGCGAGTTCGGTTATCAAATCGCGTTGCGCGAGTTCATCGGCAAGGCGGCTGTGAAGGCTGCAGCCGGGTGGGGCGGCGACCGCTACCTGCTCTATGAGGACACCAGGACCGGCGCCACGATGATGGCCCAGTTCACCACGTGGGATAGCGTCATCGACTCTGTAGAGTTCTTCGACGCCTATTCAGAGCGAACCGAGAAGAGATACAAGGTCAAGCGCTCGTCTGATGCAACGACGCAGAAGCGTGTGTACGACACCGCGGAGGGGCTTGTGTCAATCGAGCTGCGCGGTGGAGACGTCGTGATCATTGAAGGCGCTCAAGACCGCCAACAACTTGAACGCCTGTCGAAGCAGGTTTGGCAGAGTAAGAAGTCTCGCCGGTAAACGTTTTAAGTTTTACGTTTTACAGCATCACCGAGTAAAACGCTGAACGTAAAACGCAAAATTTAAACCGTTATTTCACTTCTTCGCTTTCGCGAGAAGGGCATCATAGCGTGCCTCTTCAGGCGCTTCTACCGAAGTGGGAAGATTCAGCATGCTCCAACCCGGCTCCACGACTCGACCGAAGTTGTCGGTCGCTGCAACGAATCCCCCTCGCACGTTTGTAAGGTTGGTGTAGCCGGCCTGCGCAAGCAGGTCGCAAGCGCGGGCCGAACGCCCCCCGGCTTTACAGCCGACAACCAGCTTCGCGTCCTTTGACAGATTGGCTTCGACAACATTCAGAAAGTCTTCGTTGGGGGCCATACCGGCGCCGGGATTGAGGTGCAGAAGCGGAATGTTCATGGCGTCTTTCGGATGGCCGGCTTCGAACTCAGGAACAGACCTCACGTCCAGGTAGATGACCTCCGGATCGCTCTTCATCAGATCGTGTGCTTCTTGTGGACTCATCTCTTTCATTCTTTCTAACCTCCCATTTTGTTGGAACCGGGATTATAGTCCGACCCGACCCTCCGCTGCCAGGCGAGGGGGTCAGGCCCTCGATTTTGGCGAGTGGGGGTCAGGCCCTCGATTCCACGATTCCTATTTTCGAGTTAATGAGGGCGGCGCTAGTCGAGCAGGCAGAGCGAAGCAGTCAAGAGCACATTCGCATCCTGTCCGGCTTCAAACGAACTTGCGCTCGCGACCCATTCAGGTACGTCCTCGTTGCCGTAGCGAAAATCGGCCTCTGTGCCCGTGGTTCGCAACAAATTCACAAGAATTTAGGAGCAAACCTTCCATTGACAAGGTTCGGTGATGCCCATAGAATCCACCCTCGCAGCAACCTTCCTTTTTTAAGCAGTAACAGAAGTGAATTCCTCAAGGGGTCGAAATAGCAGGTGTTTCGAAAGGAGAGGGTTTTGACGAAAGCAGGAGCACGACTAGGCTACGCCCTCGTTTTGGGCTTACTCGCCTCAACTGGAACCGCCGCACAGACCCCCGCAACACAGAACCCAATCCCACAGACACCTGCTGAACCGACCGCGACTCAGCCGACTAAGAACCAACCGAACACGACCGCTAAGACCTCTCAGCCCACAGTTGAGTGGATCGAACCGACTGCAGTGATTCCACCCGCGCCCTTAGTCATCCGGCGAGAGGAGAGTCTGATCTCGATCCCGGTGAATAGCCCTTCCGTTTCGTTGCCTAACGTGCAGAGTGTGTTCCCTCTGCCGAAGACGGAGGGTGTGGTGGTGATGCTGCCGAAGATGGAGGGCATCGTCTCCGTGCCGATAACACTGCCGAGTGTTGCAGTGCCGAAGGTCGGAGTGCCAAAGGCCGCACTGCCTAAATATGAAGCGCGGCCTGCGACGGCGTCGTCGACGAAGGTCACGGTCGGCAGCGTGTTTGGCTATCGACGCGACCCGTTTACGCGACGCGCGAAGTTCCACTCGGGTGTAGACATCAAAGCCAAATGGGGCGATCCGGTCGGCGCCAGCCAACCGGGCACGGTGCAATTCGCGGGCTGGCACAACGGCTACGGCAACCTGGTGATTGTGGATCACAGTGGCGGAGTCACGACTTACTATGCGCACTTATCCAGTTTTGAATTGGGAGTAGGAGCCAGAGTTGAGCGCGGCACCATCGTCGGATACGCCGGAAGCACGGGAAGGGCTACGTCTCCACATCTGCACTACGAAGTGCGGATTGACGGTAACGCAATAAATCCATTCCAGCAGGTGGCCCTTGACCCCTCGTCCCCTTACTTCAACCAGTCCCGCCAGGCGACGGACATTTCGGTCCCCACGCCCGCTTCCCCGGCAAAGCCCAACGCCCAATAGACTGAAACAACAAATCAAGTGAGTGCTAAAGCGGCGGGCAAGTCCCGCCTTTTCTTTTGCCTTTTCCCTGAACCACTCGATGAAGTCTTAGAGGCATACACAACCGGCTGGCGCAAGATTTCTTCGACACCCGCAGCGCGATTGCTGCGCGTCAAAAACCTGTTCATCACGCAACTCCCTGCAAACGCTCATACGCTGCGATGGTACGGCCGTTGCTCTATACCAGACCGAGCCCGGCGCGATCTGTAAAGCTCACGCTGGTGGCTCGATTCCAAAAACGATGAGAGTCGTTTCGGTCTAACACGCGCACTGTTCTCTCACGGCGTGGCGTGGGAGCATGGCCAAAGTCATGCTCGACGCCGCGCCGTGCAGAACGGAAAAGACTCGAATGAAAAGTTGGGACTTTATTTGCTTGCCGCGATCTTATTCGACCAGGAGTGGCATGGGTGGTTGTTCGCGGCTCTGGCGTTCTTATACGGACTTGGCGTCCTTGTAGTCATCATAGTTCTGCTGGTTAAGAGTTCGAAGATTCAGAAGCGATGAACCGAGATTCCCGGGGAGGGTCACTGGCGAGCGGCTTTCGAGAGGAACCCGGGAGTATGCGGCTGCGGGTTGAGTTGGTCTTCATTACACGTGACTGAAACAGAGGTCGCTGAGTGGAGAGCAACTTCCGACTCGCAGCCGCCAGCAAACAGCGAGCGGCTTACGCTCGTAAAACGTTTAGCGTTCCGCGTTTTGCGTTTCGGGTTCTGCTTTCATAGTTCATAGTTGTGCTGTTGTGCGTTTTTATCGGTTGGAATCCACGATAACGTAAAACGTAAAACTCGAGATGCCACTAACCCTTCCTTGCCTGCCGGGTGCCTGTCGCTGAAGTCAATTCCATCCGAACCTGCCCCCATGAGGGTTCCGCCGTCATCATCACCACCAGTCGTCGCGCATCATTGGTAACGTAGAACTTCAGTTGATAGGGATCCCGCCCCGCGCCCGACCGCACCGCTTTAGTGCTTATTCTGACGACCTCGTATTTGGTGCCTCGCACACTGATCGTCTCGCGCCCTTCCACCTCAGCCTTGATGTCATACAACTTGCCGTCTTCGATAAGCGTGAATGTGCGGGCCTTGCCGAGCGCCAGGTCCATCGCGCGTACTGCGTAGAACAGCGAAGCTACGTCGTAAGTATTTACGGGTATAGGAAGGGTTCGCCCGTCATTCAGCTTCGCTGTGCGGCCCTGCTGGTCGAGCGTCATCGAACTCTGCTCTCGCTTCTTGCCATGCCGGCTGCTCTTGACTGCGCGGAATGGCTGCAAGGTAGTCGCATCGATGAACGATTCGTAGAGGTCGTTGACTTTATAGACGATCGCGCTGACGAGCCCTACCGACTGAGCTTGCGCGGTCACGTGGTAACCATCTACGCCATCGAACTCTCGCCGTTCCTTGGTCTCGAGAGTCAATTCGCCAGCCACTACGAAGTCCGCCCAGGAGACATCATAGGTAAGTCGCTCCCCAACCGACAGCGGAGTCTCAACCTTCGACGCGCCGAGGTCGCTGTTTCTAATAGGGGTTTTGGCTCCGCTAGTCTGACCGGGACTTGCCGGCATCAGCATCGAGATTAGGGCCAGCACACCAAGCGATTTCCTAAGCATCAGGTACTCCAGGTTGATCTTTGTTCATCACATGGTTTGTGATGCCCTCCACCTGTTCAATGATGCCCAAAGGACCTGTTCCCCACAAGTACAACATTCGTGATCATTCGTGTAATACGTGAAATTCGTGGCTGGTAGTTGAAAAGTAACAGAACACGAATTTCACGAATGGCCACGAAACTCAGTGAACTCCGTCCTGGTATCCTCTTCGCCTGGGCGCCGGGTCAATGATGTCAGGAAACCCATCCAGATCCGAATCCTTGAGGAGCTCCAGCTTCAATCCATAGGCGTCAACCACGTTGGTCAGTGCGTACGACATGATAGTTTGTCCTCGCAGGTTCCTGATAGGTCCTTCGATCTTTCCCGGAACCCGAAACATCCATTCGGGGTTGAATCGTTCGAGACCCGTATCGATCCCGGCAACCATAAAGTGCTCGCTGATCTTGCCGTCACCGTCAACGTCACACACAAGCCGGTCGTTCTGATACAGAACGAGGCTCTCGAGGAACTCGACTATTGACCGTCGATCGCCCGCCGCAAGCGAGAGAAAAGCCTTGCGAGATTCCGAGGCCTCGCCTCCGTGACGCCGGATAATCTCGTCGAGGCTAAGGCTGGCGCCGTCGTGGCCGTAGGGCGCGGTGCTTCCAACACCCCATAGCGGGGCGGTGCGCCATTTCTTGATCACGCTGCCATCGAACTGAAGCTGCTGCATCCCCTCTCCCATCTCGTGATACTTGAAGTCGCTGTAGATCCCGCGCACCGTGAAAGCTTCCCGTCGCGGAATCACCAACTGGGCGATCGCCTTGCCGTCATTCACGGCGACTTTGCGACTCAAGGAAACCAGTTTTCCTTCGAGACGGTCAGTCTCATTGTTGTAAGCAACCTGCAGATCGAAGAAGCGCCGATCCCCAGTATGCCGCTCGGTATAGTCCCTGGCGTCTGGACGAGCCTCGGG